>NZ_CP128494.1:820000-1195000 GCF_030369615.1 Geobacillus stearothermophilus ATCC 12980
CCCGAAGCGGTTTGGGAAACCGAAGCGAACGGCGGGTTTGGCGGTTGCACTTGGAAATGATCAACGCCAACAAGCGTTTCATGATGTCATAGGGAACTTCTTTCGCTTTCTTGGATACTGTGGAATAATGGAATCGCGGCAATCCATACAGAGGCCCCACATCGGCTCCGTGGCGAAAGCTTTTCCATTGATGCATGGCGGCCAGCAGGAAGAAGTGAATCAACTCGCGCAACGTAAAGGTTCGAGACGAATCACGATACCCAACCGCTTCGGCAATCAGTTGAATCTCTTCATCCGAAACAAGTTTTTGCATCAAATTCGGGAGTGTGGTATGCTTGTTCATAGAGAGCACCTCCTGGGTTTGTTTGTGTTGCTACTCACATTCTACAGGAAAGGTGCTCTTTTTTCTATACCCTTTGGATTTTATTGGATAATCAACACGCCTGATAGATTTTCGATTATTCATATTTTATATGTAACTATTCACCCCAGTGCTAGTGTATAAAAAAGCCCAGCACAAATAGGGCATTTCGGTCATAGAAAATGCCCTAGGTAGCGGAAAGAACTCGATCGATCGTTTCGCCTGCCAACAGAAGACATAACGAATCCCACACGTTTTTTTCGTGTTTCGTCAGTGTGGAAACGATGCTTCTTGCGATGCAAAACGACTGCGCGAATGTTTCTTCGCGAAATGTACCCGAAATGTTCTCTTTGACTTTAACCATGCGAAGATCGCGTTCGGCTTGGTTGTTGTCAAAGGGAACATGTACTTCACGTAAGAAACGCAGCGCTTCTTCCTTTCGTTTTTGAAGGCGTCGAACAAAAGCGAGTGCTTTTTTCGGAAGAGGCGTCATCGTTTCTAATCGGTGTTGTGCTCTTTCTAGGATGCGATCATACACTCGTTCCCACCGTCTCGCTTCTTCTTCGGAAAGTGCACCGTGATGGGCTTCGACGGCTTGCTTGGCGGCTAACAGAAACGTGGTCATGCGCATCGCCCACGTATGCCCCTGTTCGATGAATCCTTTTAACTCACGCAAATGGTGGGCATGACAAAGGGCATGGGTGGCATGTGTGTATTTCGGATACGTACCGAACGCATCGTGCATCATCGTCCCTTCATATCGGGGAAGAATCCCGATCTCATCGGTCGCTTTTTTTCCACGAGAAGCGTGAGGAGCCAAGTATGTATATCTCGATGTACACGCGACATGCACCCATGCGAGTTTCCCATTGATGCGCAAACTCGTTTCATCGACATGCAGGATGTTGGATTCAAGTAAGGCGTCTTCGATGATGTCCATATTTGATTCCAGCGCTTCGCGTCCTCGTTTCACCATATTGGCAAGGGTTCCTGTACTAATCGAGTGTTGATATAACGCTTCGATTGTATCACTTAAACGCTTGTACGGGATCAATTGGATATGATGTAAATAAACAACGAGCGCCGTGAGCCGTGGACCGTATTGCACATGATTCGTGACATGGGATGGGAATTCGGCTTGTTGCACGCATCGACAATGTGGACACGATTTCACTTCACGTTCATGTTGTGTCACCTCGATCGCCACAGGAGGGACATCAAACACTTGACGGATATCGACTTTGAACGGTTTGACTTCACGCAAAGAAGCTCCACATCCTTGACACGTATGCACACGGTGGACGACACGATGATGTGGATGTTCCACTTGACGGAGCGTCTTCCCCTCATGTCCCTCTTGCCCACCAGGCTTTTTGCCAGACGGCTCGCGGGAGGAACGCTTTTTCTCAAAACGGTCAGAAGATGGGGGCAAATGGCTATTGGAGCTGTTTTTTTTCGTGCGTGCTTCCAGCTCTTGAACACGGTACTTCAGTTGTTCATTTTCTTTGCGTAGCTGTTTGTTTTCGTGACGCAAATGTTCATTTTCTTGAATGAGTTGATGAATGAGCTGTTTTTGTTGTTGAACTTTGCCGATTAAGCTCTCAACTGTAAATACAGCTTGTTGTACCGTCAACATGCGATTCACCTCCTTGTCTATCAATATTCACATCATAGACAAGGAAAGAAGAAAATATTCAGCTCACTTTATGATGTGGCTGAATAGTTACTTTTATATTATAAGTAAGGAGGTGAAAGGATGTATCGAACGGTCAAAATACCTTTTCAAACATCAAAAAAAGATATCGATCGATTATTCGAATGCAACCGAATATCGGCTCAAATTTGGAATGACTGTTTAGTCATTGCCAAAAACTATGCATTAAAGAATAATGGAAAATGGATCAACCAAACCGAACTTCAAAAACAAACGAAGGGCAAATACCCGATCCATAGCCAAAGCATTCAAGCCGTATGCCATAAATATTTGAACGCCAGAGACAGCGCCAAAAAAGCCAAACAAAAAGGGCTAGATAACAAATATCCGTACAAACAGAAAAAATATTTCAACACGAAATGGGCAAATAACGGATTTATCATTCACCCAAATGGGACCATTGAACTGAAAATGGGTCGCTGGGAAAGAAAAAACCAACCTCCTATTGTAGTGAAAATCGATAAAGAACAAATTCCAAACGGCACTGTCAAAGAAATCGAACTCATTTTTGATGCGAAACATTGGAAACTCATGCTTTGCCTCAGTTATGAAAACGGTGAACAACCAACTACTAAAAAAGAAGGAACTATCGCTGCCGGTGATCCTGGCGAAATTCACGCCATTAGTGCCGTCAGCGAAAACGGAAGCAGCATCATCATCACCGGTAGGAAAATAAGAAGCATTCATCGCCTTCGAAATAAAAAAATAGCAGAACTGCAAAAAAAGATGTCCAAATGTAAAAAAGGTTCGCGTAAATGGAAAAAATATAACCGCGCGAAGCAATATATTTTATCGAAAAGCGAAGCGCAATTAAAAGACTGCTTGCATAAAACGACCAAACAATTGGTCGATTGGTGTTTGGAACAAAACGTCAAACATTTCATGATAGGCGATGTCGAAGGCGTCCAGCGCAACAAAAAGAAAAAGCGATCCAAATTGGTGAACCAAAAATTATCGAACTGGTGTTTTGGCAAACTCTACGACTATTTGAAATACAAACTAGAAGCTAAAGGCATCACTTTTGAAAAAGTGGATGAATCGTATACCACGCAAACATGTCCTGTTTGCGGGAAGAAGAAAAAACCTTCTTCTAGAAATTTTATTTGTGCTTGTGGTTATTCTCAGCATCGGGATGTCCATTCGGCATGCAATATTCTTACAAAACACTTATATGGAGAATTCCGACCGATGAAAATAACGAACCACAAGTATCTACGGATCGCGTAAGCGAGAAGTAGTAGATGGTGAGTTCCCACCCTTCATGCTTTGGCATGATGTTGCTTGCTATTTCTTTCTGTTGTGTTTCCGTGCTTGGTCACGAGATACACGGGAAACCCGGTGTATCGTGAAACACCTGGAAAGAAAAAGGCAAGAAACCCCCACTTCAACGCCTACAGGCGTAAGTGGGGGAGGTTCATCTCCTCGCTATGTTTGGTCGGAATTTGATGGCGGGCCTGGTCGATCAACACAACACCAGCATGCGGCACATAGCGGCGAAATATGGTGATATATATAAATTGAAATAAAGGTTTTCTCCCGTTCCACGGCGAATAAATAAAAGAGAAAATAGGGGAACGGAGAGAAAATATGATGCCAAATCACAAAGACGAGATCGAAAAGTTGTCCACTGCCATGAAAGAAGCAAAAAGTAAACGAGCATATGAACGCTACCAAGCGATTTATCTTCATTTGCAGGGATATACCAAAGGAGAAATCGCAACGATTATTGGTCGATCCAAGAAAACTATTTATAACTATATTCATGCCTACGCCCAGCGCGGTCTTGATGGACTGGAGATGAAATACTCACCTGGCGCCCCACGTCGATTGACCCCTGAGCAGGAAAAAGAGCTGGCTTTGATCATTGAACATCAGCTCCCCGTAGATGTGGGATTCGAAGCAAAATATAATTGGACGCTTGCGATAATCGCTGAACTCATTCAACAAAAGTGGGGGCCAACATACACGCTTCGCGGAACAAGTGACATTCTGCATCGGTTAGGGCTAAGCTATACGAAACCGACCTATACACTAGCCAATGCCGATGAAGAGAAACAAAAAGAATTCGTCGAAATCACCTTCCCTGAAGTAAAAAAAACTGGTAGATGGGAACATCGCCCATGTCCTCTTTCAAGATGAGTCGATGATTCGTGATTACCAAGCGATTCAAAAAACATGGTTTGTCAAAGGAAAACAACGAATCATTCCGACGTTTGGAAAACATCAAGGGCTGAAGCTGATTGGCACGTTGAACTACGAAACAGGGGAAGTGTTTTGCATCGAAGAAGAACGCTATGACGCGGAAACATTTCTTCGATTTCTTCAACTTGTGTTAGAACGCTATCCCACAGGCAAAATAGTGATGATTTTAGATAACGCTCGAATTCACCATGCCAAACTCATTCAGCCATTTTTAAAAGAACACGAAGATCGGTTAGAGCTCGTCTTTTTGCCACCATACAGTCCGCAATTGAACTTGATTGAAGGGCTATGGAAATGGCTGAAATCAGACGTGATTTACAACGTGTTCTATTCGAGTGTGCAAGAAATTAGAAAGAATGTCCAAGCCTTTATTCAGTGAATCAACCAGAAACCAGAACAAACGATCGATCGTTTGTGTGTTCAGTTGTAAATCTTTAATTCAACTTATATAGAAATGAATGTAACGGTCGCGCGCTCCGTAAATGAGCGACACCGGCAGGCGCAGGGAGGAGAGCTGCTCCGTGCAGCGGTAGACGAGCCCAGCCCGATACGCGGCCTCTAAATCCCGCTTGTTGGCCATCTGGGCGTATCGCCTCAACAGCCGCCGCTCGCGCTGGTTTGTTCCGTGCCCGAGGGCGAGTGCCAAGGAGAGCAGTGGGATGGCTCTGAGTTTGGCGGCGGAAATGCCAAGCCAAAACTCACCCCACAGCAGCGGGGTACACACTTCAGGAAATCCGCCAATCAAAATAAGTTGCTTTACATGCTGTGGATAGCGAAGGGCGAAATCAAGTGCGACCGACCCGCCGCTGGAGTAGCCGCAAATGATCGCGCGCCCGATGCCGAGGGAGCGAAGCAACACCGAGACGTCATCGGCGAGCAGCGGCACCGTAATCGGTCCATCCGACGGACTGCTTCGCCCGTTGCCGCGCATGTCGTATAAAATGAGGCGAAAATCGCGGGCGAGCGGCTTTTGGCGGCAAAAAACGACATGCCCCATCCCAGGGGGATGGATGAACAATAGCGGTGTTCCGTTCCCTTTTTCTTCATAATAGAGACGGACGCGGCTGTTGATGGAAATGTATGGCATGCGAATCCCCCCTTCACGGCATCGCCCTCTATAGTATGGAAAGAAGAACAGCCTCCCATCCAAAAAACCTCCATCTTTTTTTCATTGAGAAGGACGGCTTTCCGATTTATAATTAGTCACGTGGATGAACGGCGGACAGGCGGAACGGAAAGGAGGGGGCCCGATGGAGCAGTCGTTCCGTGTGGAAAAGGCGCTCAATAACAACGTTTTAATCGCTTTCCACTCCCAGTATGGTGAAGTCGTCCTGCTTGGCAAGGGGATCGGCTTCGGCAAAAAAAAGGGGGATGAAATTGCGGAAAGTGCCGTGGAAAAATGTTTCGTCCTCAAAAACGAACGCGAACAAGAGCAATACAAAAAGCTGCTTCCGGAATTGAGCGAAGAATTCATCGCCCTCATGAGCGAGGTGGTTCAACATATTCAGCAACGCGTGGGCGCACCGCTCGACGAGCACATCCATGTGGCGCTGACGGACCATATCGCCTTTACATTAAAGCGGCTTGAGCAAGGATTGGACGTCAAAAACCCGTTTTTGGCTGAGACGAAAAGCTTGTATCCGTTGGAATATGAAATTGCCCATGAAGTGGCCCGCACGATTGAACAAAAGCTCGGAGTATCCCTGCCTGAAGGGGAGACAGGCTTTATTGCTCTTCATATTCATAGCGCGATTTCGAAACAAAGCGTGTCGGAAGCGAATCGATATTCCCAGCTCATTGCTGACCTTGTCAAGATCGTCGAGCAACAGCTTGGCGTTGACATCGACCGCGAGAGCGTTCATTATTTGCGTTTCGTCCGCCATTTGCGCTATGCGATTGAGCGGATGAAAAAAGGTGAAAAAGTCGAAGAACCAAAAAATTTGTCGAAAATCTTGAAGGAAGCGTATCCATTGTGCTATAATCTAGCATGGAAGTTGGTTAAGGTCATGCAGCAAACGCTTCATCTGCCGGCAGACGATGCCGAGGCGGTCTATTTGACGTTGCATTTGCAACGGCTGGCGGAGAAAAAGAACAATACAACCGCATAGGTTGTCTCGCTTTACGTGTTACTGACTCGATCAGGCATGAGTAAAGAGGGCAAATAAGGCGGCAACAGTTGCGAATGTATGTGCGCTGTTGTAAGCGTTCTTTTTGCCTTTCTTTAGTCATGCCTTTTTTATTGCGCCGATGCCCCTCGGAAGCGTCCGCCCCATTTTCGATACATGAATCGGCTGTTTGCTGCAAAACTTAAGATAAAGAAATCTAAAGGAGGTTATGAAGATGAAGCGAGCGTTTGGCACGCTGCAAAAAGTCGGGAAAGCGCTCATGTTGCCGGTGGCGATTTTGCCGGCGGCCGGGATTTTGCTGGCGTTTGGCAATGCGTTGAAAAACCCGGCGCTCACGGATAAAATTCCCGCATTAAAAGCCGATTGGATCGTGCTCGTCTCCAACGTGATGGAGCAAGCGGGCGGCATCGTCTTCTCCAACTTGTCGCTCTTGTTTGCGGTCGGCGTAGCGATCGGCCTTGCCGGCGGGGACGGAGTCGCAGGCTTGGCGGCGATCATCGGCTACTTGATTATGAACGTGACGATGAGCGTCATCTTAGGTGTAACGGCCGATATGGTCCGCGCTGACCCGTCGTATGCCAACATTCTCGGCATCCCGACGCTGCAAACCGGCGTTTTTGGCGGGATTATCGTCGGGATTTTGGCCGCGTACATGTACAACAAATACTTCAATATCGAACTGCCTCAATATCTCGGCTTTTTTGCCGGCAAGCGGTTCGTGCCGATCGTGACGGCGGCGTCTGCGGTCGTGCTCGGCATTATCATGACATTCATCTGGCCGCCGATTCAGCACGGGCTCAATGCGTTTTCGCACAATATGATCGAGGCGAACAAAACGTTGGCCGCCTTTATTTTCGGCGTCATCGAACGGGCGTTGATTCCGTTTGGCTTGCATCACATTTTCTATGCACCGTTTTGGTTTGAATTTGGCGAATACGTCAATAAAGCCGGGCAAGTGGTCCGTGGCGACCAAAAAATCTTTTTCGAGCAGCTGAAAGACGGCGTGGAACTGACGGCCGGCACGTTCATGACCGGGAAGTTTCCGTTTATGATGTTCGGCCTTCCGGCAGCGGCGCTTGCGATTTACCATGAAGCGCGGCCGGAAAACAAAAAAGTTGTGGCCGGCATCATGGGGTCGGCCGCGTTGACATCGTTTTTGACCGGGATTACCGAACCGATCGAATTTTCGTTCTTGTTTGTCGCCCCGGCGCTGTTTGCCATTCACTGCGTCTTTGCCGGCTTGTCGTTTATGATCATGCACTTGTTGAACGTCAAAATCGGGATGACGTTCTCCGGCGGGGTCATTGACTTCTTGCTGTTTGGCGTTCTGCCACACCGGACGGCATGGTGGCTTGTCATTCCGGTCGGCTTGGTGTTGGCCGTGATTTATTATTTCGGATTCCGCTTTGCGATCCGCAAATGGGATTTGGCGACGCCAGGCCGGGAAAAAACGGTCGAGGAAGCACCGAAAGCCGAGGCGGCCGCTGATGGCGACCTACCGTATAAAGTGCTCGCTGCTCTTGGCGGAAAGGAAAACATCGAACATTTGGACGCCTGCATTACACGTTTGCGCGTGTCGGTCCATGACATTAGCCAAGTCGATAAAGACCGCCTGAAGGCGCTTGGCGCTGCCGGGGTGCTGGAAGTCGGCAACAACGTGCAAGCGATTTTCGGTCCGAAATCGGATATGTTAAAAGGGCAAATTCAAGACATCATGCAAGGAAAAGCGCCGGCCCGTGCGGCGGAAGAAGAAAAGCCGAAAACAGCGGCTTCGGAAGCCGCGGAGTCTGAAACGATCGCTTCGCCGATGTCCGGAGAAATCGTTCCGCTCGCTGAAGTGCCGGATCAAGTGTTTTCGCAAAAAATGATGGGCGATGGGTTCGCAGTCATGCCGACGGACGGCACGGTCGTCTCTCCGGTTGATGGGAAGATCATCAACGTCTTTCCGACGAAGCACGCCATTGGCATTCAGTCGGCCGGCGGGCATGAAATGTTGATCCACGTCGGCATCGATACGGTGAAGCTGAACGGCCAAGGGTTTGAAGCGCTTGTGAAGGAAGGCGACGAAGTGAAAAAAGGACAGCCGATTTTACGCGTCGACCTTGATTATGTCAAACAGAACGCCCCATCGATCGTCACACCGGTGATTTTCACGAATCTCCAAGCCGGCGAAACGGTTCACGTCAACAAGCAAGGCTCAGTTGCTCGAGGAGAAGACGCTGTTGTGACGATCCGCTAAGCTGCTTATTCGCCGCGGGGCGGGGACAAGCATTTTCCGTTGCCATCCCGCCCCTGCATTTGATATGATGGCAAAGGAAAAATTAAAAATTGAAAAAAAGGGGAATGATGAACATGGCAGAAAAAACGTTTAAAGTCGTTTCGGATTCCGGCATCCACGCTCGTCCGGCGACGATTTTGGTGCAAACGGCGAGCAAATTCAACAGCGAAATCCAGCTTGAGTACAACGGCAAAACAGTGAACTTAAAATCGATCATGGGCGTCATGTCGTTAGGCATTCCGAAAGGGGCAACGATCAAAATCACGGCAGAAGGGGACGATGCGGCGGAAGCAATGGCGGCGTTAACGGATACGTTGGCGAAAGAAGGTCTTGCAGAATAATGGGAAACGCAATCCGCGAAAAAACGATCCATGGGATTGCTGCATCGAGCGGTATTGCCATCGCGAAGGCATACCGCTTAGAAACCCCTGATTTGGCAGCCGAAAAACGGGCTGTTGCCGATGTTGAAGCGGAAGTAGCGCGGTTTGAGGCGGCGGTGGCGAAAGCGAAAGAAGAGCTGGAAGCCATCAAGCAGCATGCCTTGGAAAAGCTTGGCGAAGATAAAGCTGCCATTTTTGCCGCTCACTTGCTTGTGCTTGACGACCCAGAATTGTTGAACCCGATTAAAGAAAAAATCCAAACGGAGCGCGTCAATGCCGAGTACGCTCTCGATGAAACCGCCTCGTTTTTCATCTCGATGTTCGAGGCGATGGACAATGAATATATGAAAGAACGGGCCGCCGACATCCGCGATGTGACAAAGCGCGTCCTCGCCCATCTGCTTGGCGTCACAATCTCGAACCCGAGCCTCATTTCTGAGGAAGTCGTTATTATCGCGGAAGACTTGACGCCATCCGATACGGCGCAGCTGAACCGCCAATATGTGAAAGGATTTGCCACCGACATCGGCGGGCGGACGTCGCATTCAGCAATTATGGCCCGTTCGCTCGAAATCCCTGCCGTCGTCGGCACGAAGACGGTGACGGCGGAAGTAAAAAACGGCGACATCGTCATTGTCGATGGGCTCGACGGCCAAGTAATCATCAATCCATCGCCGGAGTTGCTCGCCCAATATGAACAAAAACGGGCCCGCTACGAGGCGCAAAAGGCAGAATGGGCGAAACTCGTTCACGAGGCGACCGTGACGGCTGACGGCATTCATGTCGAGCTGGCTGCCAACATCGGCACGCCAGACGATGTGAAAGGAGCGTTGGCGAACGGAGCGGAAGGAATCGGATTGTATCGCACAGAATTTCTATACATGGGACGCTCGGAACTGCCGACGGAAGACGAACAGTTTGTGGCTTACAAAACGGTGCTGGAACAAATGAATGGCAAGCCGGTCGTTGTGCGGACGCTTGACATTGGCGGCGACAAAGAGCTGCCGTATTTGCAGCTGCCGAAAGAAATGAATCCGTTCTTAGGGTTCCGGGCGATCCGCCTTTGCCTTGAGATGCAAGACATGTTTCGGACGCAACTGCGCGCCTTGTTGCGGGCGAGTGTGTACGGCAATTTGAAAATCATGTTCCCGATGATTGCGACGCTCGATGAATTCCGCCAAGCGAAAGCCATTTTGCTTGAAGAAAAAGAGGCGCTCCTCCGCCAAGGGGTTGCCGTTGCGGATGGAATTGAAGTCGGCATGATGGTGGAAATCCCGGCAGCTGCCGTCATGGCGGACCAGTTTGCGAAAGAAGTCGATTTCTTCAGCATTGGAACGAACGACCTGATCCAATATACGATGGCGGCCGATCGGATGAATGAGCGGGTTGCGTATTTGTACCAGCCGTACAACCCGGCGATTTTGCGGCTCATCAGCCACGTGATCGATGCCGCCCATCGCGAAGGAAAATGGGTCGGGATGTGCGGGGAAATGGCCGGCGACCCGATCGCGATTCCGATTTTGCTTGCCCTTGGCCTTGATGAGTTCAGCATGAGCGCCACCTCGATTTTGCCGGCGCGCGCTCAGTTGAAACAATTGGCGAAAGAAGAGGCGGCTCGCATCAAAGAGACGGTGTTGTCGCTCGGCACGGCTGAGGAAGTCGTGTCGTTTGTCAAACGAACATTTTCACTTGCCTGAATGAAAGCGTGGCGACGTTTACGTTCGCCGCGCTTTTTTCGTTTTGCGTTATGCCACCAGCGGCGTCGACGATTCATAGCCATACCGCTGCCGGACCGTAAGCGAAAGGCCGATAGCGATGTGCAAATTCGTATACGGAAGCGCGCTTACATCGGCCGTGTCCTCCATCATGACTCCCATGACGCTGATGTCTCCGACCGGTGGCAGTGATTTGCCGAGCGCCGTGCCAGGGGAAAGGGCGCCAGGGCGGATGGCGATCGTATGGACAAACGGCTGCGGGCCGACGATGCTGTCGATTACCACCACATACGCTCCGCGCTCGTGTTGCAGCCGCTCGGAAACACGACGGATGTTCGTTGCATCGACAGGCTTTCTAAGTTACCGATGACGGTCAAATGATCCGGATAAGCGTTTTCCAGCAGCGTGCCGACGAACGACCCTAAGCTGTCGCCGTTAATGCGGTTGCTGCCGATGCAAACGACGGTCAAACGGGAAATGTGCGCTGGCAGCAGGGAAAACAATTCATTGCGAATAAGCAAAGGAGCAAGCGGATCACTATACAAAATCGATTTCATCGGCCGCGATTCCTTTCCGTCGGTCGTTCTCCTTTTCTTAGTTCGCGGCCGATGCGGGTGATTCCTTTTTTTCGTTTCTGTCAATTGTGTCCTTGTTTTTGCTTGAACGGATTGCGCCATTCCATTAACACGGCATGGTTGAGCGATTCTTCGTCTTCTAAACTTTCTTGCTGCACGCGGATGAGATCAGCAAAGTCGTCTGTCGTATAGTTGCGGATGACCGCTTCGCGCGGGGTGTTGCCGTCAAAGACGTATAAATGTTTATCGTACATGCTGATCCCCCTTTCGTTCGTTTTACCCTCATCATAACCGAAACCTAGAAAAAGCGCCAAGAAAGGTCCATGGACAAGTTTGCCCTCGACCCGGGGATGAAAATCACCGCTTGCCGACGGGATTTTCACGGAAAGCGGGTAGCTTGGTGTTCAAATAAAACGATCGTTTACAGCCTTTCGCTAAGTGATCAAGATCACCATCGCAAGCAACCACTGGCAATCTTCGTTTAGGACTCTTTCTCCATTTCACATACAAATTGGTTTACTCGCAAAAGCTTCCGAAGAAAATGAAAAATCATGTCGAACTTTGTCTGTCGAAAATGATGGATGGCAGGGAGGAGGAAACAGAGAATACCATTTTGGAGACAAACTTTTATAAAAAGATGGTCGATGGAGAATACGCCACGTTCCATTACAATGGATATTCGATTTCCTATTCTATTTTAGAGGCGGCAGGCAATGACGTACAACCGATAAAAGCGAAGGATGTTACCGCCGTCTATCCTGAAAACACCATTTAAGACAAAAAAACGGAACCCGCCTAGCCTTCGGAATTTGATTCCAAAGGAGCGACATTCCGTAGTGAACCAGACTACTGGGGTCCGTCTATATATCGGACTTTTACGTACCATAGATACAACGACCTCATGACCCCAGCTGCAAGGAGACCATTCGACAGAAGGTTGTTTTCATCCTTCCGATGGTGACGAAATTTTTTTGTCATGGGAGTCTATATAGTAATGATTCGTTAATCACATTTCAGAAATAAGTTTCATAAATATAAGTTCGATTAGACTAAATTATTGGTTAATGCAAAAAATTTTTTAGTAAAACATTGATTAAATAGTTTCATTGTAATATAATCTCTAATTGTAAAAAATTGGCTCTTCACCACAAAGTGTACTTGACAAAGAAAGACGATTATGATAGAGAAAATCAAAACAGCATTTTTCCTTTTTATACCACACGTCTCTTTGAGCAACATTGCTATCACGTTTGTCTTTAAAAGTCAAGTACATCTTTTGGTGATGAATCTAATATTTTCTTTTTATGAAACAAATATCCAATGGGTTATTTGTCTGAAACGTGAACTTCGTTTTGCGATGTCAAATACGTATACAATGCTCCCATAAATAAGGCGCCACCGACAATATTGCCTAGTGTAACAGGAATAATGTTATGTATTACTCCTGCTAGGTCGATCGCCGCTGGATGAGGGAGGGCTAATGCAAGGGAAAACAGGCCTAAATTGGCAATGGAGTGTTCGTATCCAGAGGCAAAAAAGATAAAAACAATAAGAATCATCGAAAAAACTTTTGCCATATCCTCTTTCATTTGCATTGGAATAAAAATCGCTAAACAAACAAGCCAGTTACAGAGAATTCCTTTAAAAAAGAGCTGCATCGTTGTTGCGTGTATTTTTTTCTCCGCCACAAGAAATAATAAGTGATCTTGTGAAATATGATCAAAAACGCCGGATTGCGAAATAAGAAAAGCAAAAAACACAGCTCCTAATAAATTGCCGGTATAACATGCAAGCCAATTTCGCAACATATCTTTGATTGTCGTTTCTTTTTGCAAGGTGCTGATTGTAAAATACATCGTATTGCCAGTAAATAGTTCTGCCTCACCATACATAATTAATACTAAGGCGATTCCGAAAAAAATACCGCTTACTAAATACGTAGCAGGAGAATTCGCTTCACGGAAAAATTCCCCTACACGAAAACAAAGAACAAGCGCAAATCCGATGTACACCCCTGCCAAAGCAGCCCGCATCATATATTGAACAAGAGAGCGATCTAGAATGGCGCGTTTTTTTAAAGCTAACTCTTTACATTTTTGAACTGCTTCCATCTCTCCGACACTTCTCTTTCATTTACTTTGTGATTTTTTTCACATTATTTACGATATATAACTGTAGATGAGCATTTTTCATTACAATAATTCCCATGCCTTAAGAGACAAACAGGGTACCCCTTACGCGATACGGAGCTGTTTTTTTGATCACATCAATGGGAATTCCTTGCTTCGCAGCGTCATAAATGAACTCAACGACGCTGTGGCCTTTCCGCGACCGAAGAAGCTCCAGCCCGGTGGAGAGGTTTTGTCGGGATTCGGCGATGCTGTACACGCAGGAGAGCAGCACCACCGCCCAATACCGTTTCACCGCCCGAACGTGGTGAACGCGGTATCCATCCAGCTTCAGTTGATCTTTCGCCTGCCGGAAAAAGCATTCGATCGTCCAGCGCTGGGCGTAGTAACGCAAGATGTCTTCGTCCCCGAGCTCCCGGTCGGTGCTCAAGACGCAATGGAGATGTTCCGGTGTCATCGGCTGATCCGCCTTCCAAGCCAGCAGCACCACCGCGTCATCGAGGCCATGGATGGCCCCCTCATAGCGATACACGCGGTAATGCTCCTGACCCACCGTGACGAGGCGGGTGTCTTGGGGCTCGATATAGCGGGCGAACTGCTTGGCTTGGACGGCGATGCCTTTCGGATAAAGAATCCGGTTCGCCTTGAGCATCGCGATGACATGGAATCCCTGTTTCAGACAGGCTTCGATGAGCTTTTTGGACGGATACCACGAATCCATGAGCACATACACCGGCTGAGCCCGCTTCACCTTGAGCGAGGAAAGCATCTCGATCGCCAGGTCGATCTTGCTTTTTCCCGCTTTCTTGTCATACAGGCGGAACGCAAATGGGAACGCCTGCGTGAAGGTGTGCACCATCAGCCAAACGAGCGAATGCCCCCAGACCGATTGATGATCTTTATGCGAGTAGTGCCAGTCGCACCCTTGAATGGCGTGCACAGCCCGTGACGAAGGCTTCGTTTTTTGGCAAATCGTATCATCAATCGAAACAAAAAGGGGTTGATTCTTCCGTTTGGCCAGTCGTTCGACCTGGGAAAGGATCCACTCTTGAAGCTTCCCAAGCAGCCTTTCCTCGTTCCAAGGGCTTTTCGTGAAAAAGTGACGGAGCGTCGTTCGATGATTCGGATGAAAGCTCCAGTAATGAATATCAGTCAATGTTCCCGAGAATCCCTTGGTGGTCAAGGCATCGACAATATGAATGAGATGCTTGATGACCGGTTTGGAAAGCTGCAGCGTCAACCCCAGCGTGAAGAAAAACTTGTGGATTCCTTGGTGATGTGCTAATCTATTCATGAGACATGAACCTCCTTGTGTGAATGGGTTTTGAACACATCTATTTTACCCAAGGAGTCCGGTTCATGTCTCCTTTTTTGTTTAGTTGTCAATTTATGTCAGTGAATTTGCTCATCTACAGTATATAACATACGCCTTTCCCATCTATTTTTCAACATATCGATGAAAAAGTTAAAATAAATGTCAACATTTTTATTTGTAACCGTTTACTAAAAAAATCACCGTTGCAATTTCAGAAATAGTTGTTCTAATATAAGTCAAATAACGGAACAACTGAAAAACATAATAACAAACAACCGTCAATAACATCGTTTGACGCATTTCTTTCGCCTGCACATGTTTAAAGACGAGGATTTTTTGCTCCCCGCGCTAAAGAAACCTCTATTTCTTTTTCCGGTTCATGCGGCAACAAATCCTCAGCGAATGGTTCCGATGGGGCATCATGGTTTCTTTCACTCATTCGATTTTATATTTTTCAGTCCGCTTGTAAAATTTTTTATATAGACTCCCATGACAAAAAAATTTCGTCACCATCGGGAGGATGAAAACAACCTTCTGTCGAATGGTCTCCTTGCAGCTGGGGTCATGAGGTCGTTGTATCTATGGTACGTAAAAGTCCGATATATAGACGGACCCCAGTAGTCTGGTGCACCACGGAATGTCGCTCCCTTGAGGGAAGCACGCAGGATAGAATGCTTGAACAAAGACTGCTGCACTAGCTGTTTTTGAGAACGAAGCAGGGAGGAAGACCGATGCGCGTCTTGTATGAACGCTGTTGCGAATTGGACGTGCATAAGCAATCGATTACGGCTTGCGCCCTTACCCCTGAAGGAAAAGAGATTCGCACGTTTGGTACGCTGACCGACGATCTCGAGGAGTTGGTGGATTGGCTGAAAGAAAAAAAGGTGACGCACGTTGCCATGGAGTCGACGGGCGTATATTGGAAGCCAGTGTATAATCTCCTCGAAGCAGAGCCGATCGAAGTGCTTGTCGTCAATGCCCAACACATCAAAGCGGTTCCCGGGCGAAAGACCGATGTCAAAGATGCCGAATGGATCGCGGACTTGCTTCGCCATGGATTGCTAAAAGGGAGTTACATCCCTCATCGAGCTCAGCGGGAGCTCCGGGAACTGGTCCGTTATCGGCGCAGTTTGATCGAGGAACGGGCACGGGAGCTCAACCGCATCCAAAAAGTGCTGGAAGGAGCCAATATCAAGCTTTCTTCGGTCGTATCCGACATCAACGGGATGTCGGCCCGGCTCATCATTCGCGCCCTTATCGAAGGAAAAGACGATCCGGCGGCCCTCGCCCAGCTCGCCAAAGGGCGGCTGAAACAAAAAACGGAAGAGCTCCGGCGCGCGTTGAAAGGAGTGATGGGGCCGCATCAACGCATGATGCTGGCCGAGCAATGGCGTCATGTGGAGTATTTAGATGAAGCGATTGCCCGGTTGGATCGAGAAATCGAGGAACGAACGAGCCCTTTTCATGAAGCGCTGGAGCTCATCGATACGATCCCGGGAGTGGGGCGGCAAAGCGCGGAACAAATTGTAGCGGAAATCGGGACGGACATGAGCCGGTTCCCTACCGCCGCGCACTTGGCCTCATGGGCCGGAATGGCTCCCGGGAATCATGAGAGTGCAGGGAAACGGTTGTCAGGTCGAACGAGGAAAGGGAACAAGAAGCTGAGGTCGTGCCTCGTGGAATGCGCCCGTGCCGCCGCCCGAACGAAGAACACGTACCTATCGGCCAAGTATCATCGGATCGCCAAACGAAGAGGAGCGAATCGAGCGAGTGTCGCGGTCGGGAGAACGATTTTAGAAATGATCTATTACATCTTAACTCGAAAGGAACCGTATAGAGAGTTGGGAGCCGACTACTGGGATCGGCAGCGAGAAGCGAGCATCGTGCGTCAAACGGTGAAACGATTAGAGGGGTTAGGGTACGAAGTGAAACTGGAAAAAACGAGTGCATAGCACTTATTAACCATATATATACTGAAATACCTTCCTTTGGAATCCGATTCCGAAGGCTAGGTGGGCTCCGTTTTTTGTCTTAAATGGTGTTTTCAGGATAGATATGTACATTGAAACGAAATTCTTAAACTCAGTTCAAACGATGATGTATAAAATTTTGTGTAAAGCATTTTGCTAGAACAAAAGAAAAAAGGTAGGGTATTCTCTGATTGGACCAAAAATCTTAGAGAAAGGAGAACCCTACCTATGTCTAAAAGTATACCGAATGTAGACTGGGCAAATCAACTGGAAAATGCCATTCGTCAGTTTGTAAAAGAAAAATTAGAACTGATTATGCGGGAAGAAATCAAACATTTCCTTGAAATCGAACAGGCTGGAACGCCGAATATGAGAAACGGCTACTATCAGCGAAATCTAGATACGCAATATGGCCGGATTGAGGGTCTTTTGGTTCCAAGAGACCGAAACGGGGAATTTCAAACGCAGTTGTTTGCCCCTTACCAACGGCACACCGGCTGGCTTGAGGAAGCCATCATCAGGATGTATCAAAGTGGCATGAGTACGCGTGAAATTGGCAAGTTTATTGAACGAATTTTAGGCAATGCCTATTCTCCTGCAACGATCAGCCGTATTACCGATGTAGTGAAGGAAGACATCGAGAAATGGCACACTCGTCCACTGCACAAGCGTTATTCCGTCTTATATTTGGATGGTTTATACGTAAAACTTCGTCGCAAAACCGTGGAGAAAGAAGTCATTTATGTGGTGTTAGGGGTGAACGAAGAAGGATATCGCGAAATTCTTGATTTCTTTGTGGGAGGACAAGAAAGCGCCTATGTATGGCAGGAAATTCTTCAACACCTCTACCAAAGAGGCGTCAAGGAAGTGCTTCTTGGCGTCTTCGATGGCCTTCCGGGGCTGGAGGAAGCCTTTAAGTCGGTGTATCCGAAAGCCGATGTGCAGCGCTGTGTCGTGCACAAAGTCCGCAACACCCTCAGCCGTGTTCGGAAAAAAGACCAATTCGAAGTGGCCGAGGATCTCAAGCTGATTTATCGCGCGCCGAATAAGGAGATGGCGTTACAAATGTTTCAACAGTTTGAGTCGAAATGGTCCAGCAAATATCCAAGAGAAGTTCAATCTTGGGCCAATGAGTTGGATGTCCTCCTTACATTTATGGATTATCCAAGCAGTATTCGAAGTGTGATTTACACGACGAATGTCATCGAACGAACGATCAAAGAGATTCGGAAACGTCTAAAGCCGATGAACAGTTTGAGCAGTTTAGAAGCCGCGGAAAAAGTCGTGTATTTAACCATTCAAGATTTTAATGAGAAATGGGCAGGGCGAAAGTTAAGAGGATTTGCCGAAGCGCAGGAAGCCCTCGAGCGAATGTTTGAAGAACGTTATCATTAACCAAATGCTGTAAATAAACAAAATAGGGGGATTCTCCCTTTCCACACAGGAGACTGAATATTCAGTCTCCTGTGTGGAGAAAATCAGTCCCCTATCAATTCAAATCCATTTCAGAGAAACCCTACCCCATTTACATTACACAAAATTCTTGACGGTACCGATCCCTATGCAAGAGCACTTTCATTTTACTACAGATCAAGCAAAGATTCAAAAGCAATATGCCGCCATTTTCGTTTTTGTTTCTGCTCAACTTTCATGCATTCAGGTGCATCTTCATCGTCGAAATCGCCATTTGGTCAAGCAAGAGGACGCTGTCATCATCGCCATTCATCTTTTAGGAAAGCTGCTCGGTTTTACTTCTAAACGGGCGTGGCATCGTTTTGTCACGGGAAATTTGTTCACAAACGGCTCGTTTCTCGAACGTTCCCGGTATAACCGCCGCTGCCGGGCGCTTGGCTTCGCTATCAAATGGATCGCCGTCGTGAGCAAAACGCGGCCAACATCATGCCTATGCCGTCGTGGACAGCTTGCCGCTCCCATTGTGCCATACGGCAAGAATGCATCGCGTCAAACGGTTTCAAGAGATCGCCGACATCGGGTATTGCGCTTCCAAAAAGCAATGGTACTACGGGTTGAAGCTGCACCTTCAAGTGACCGATCAAGGGCTGCCAATGGGGTATGTGGTGACGGAAGCATCTTGCCACGATCGAATCGCAGCCGAAAGCGTGATGACCCAAATTCCCCACCCGTATAACTTCGGGGACAAAGGATTCATTAGCCGTGACTTGCAAAAAAGGCTGTACGAAGAATACCAAATGGCGCTTTGGACTCCGTCTCGAAAAAACCAGAAACATCGTGCGTCTGAGACATGGGAGCAGTGGATCCAACAAAAACGCAAAGTGATCGAGACGGTGTTCTCGGTTCTGGTTGACCACTATCGCATCACGGGGATCCGAGCCAATTCGATTATCGGATTTGAAGTGGCACTAGACGGTATATTGTTAGCTTATTCCCTGGTTACACTTGGGCTAGTTGAGCGCTAAAGCTCAACTAGCACCACGGGTGTATAAATGTTTATCGTACATGCTGATCCCCCTTGCTTTTTTACCCTCATCATAACGGAAAACGTGAAAAAATGGCAAGAAAAGCCTCCGACAACTAACAGCGGCCGGAGGTTTTTTGCTCGACATACTCGCTCACAAGCGCTTCAATTTGCTGTTCATCGGGCTTTTCGCCGCAAAATGCAAACTCAATTTCCTCAATCAATTCACCGTCGCGATAAACGTGCAGCGCCCCTTTTTGCAGCAAGACGCTGTATTCGATCTCAAATATATAGCCCTCATGTTCAATCGCGCCCATTGTGGTTCACCTGCCTACGTTTAATGTCCCACAGGCGCGGCTCTCTATGTATGAATAAGAAGCTCATCCTATAGACGCAGGACGATTGTCCTTTTATAATTATAATGGACGTGGTTCGACAAAAAGAGGAAACAGAGGGGAGAAATAGAGAGTGTTCCGGACATTGCGCAGCAAATTGATCGTCTTGATGGCTTTATTGTTAGTGATTTCATTGGCAGCAACACAACTCGTTGGGGTTGTGCAAATGCGGAAGATGGTGGATGCTGACGTGAAACAGCGGGCGCAGACGGCGCTTGACGGACTGCTCGGCGATATTCGCGACAGTTTTCAAAGTGAGGAGAATAGCTTAGTGCAATTCAGTGAATCGCCGTTGGCTTTGCAAATGGTTCAAGATGAAAAAATGTGGCTGCAGCTTGAGAAACAGTTCCGCACGTTTTTGCGCCTGCATGAGAATGTGCAATTCATCTATATTGGCACCGAGCAGAAGAAAATGTATATATCGCCGATGACAGAGCTCCCGGACGGATACGATCCGACGAGCCGCCCGTGGTATAAAGCGGCGATGAAGCGGCCGGATGAAGTGGTGTGGACCGAACCGTACGTCGATGCGATTACCGGCAAGCACGTTGTGACGTTGGCCAAAGCGGTGAGCGAAAACGGCCGCATTGCTGCGGTCATCGGCATCGATATGACGCTCGATGCGGTGACAAGAATCGTCAATGCGAGCGACGTCGGCTATAACGGCTATCCGGTGCTGTTTGACGCGAAGGGGACGGCGGTCGTCCACCCACAATACAAGGGGAAAAACATGGCGAAAAACGCGACGGTCCGCTACATGCTCGAGCATGAAAAAGGAATGCACGAATATGAGCAAGACGGCGAACGGCGGGTGATTTACTTCACTACGATTCCAGAGCTTGGCTGGAAAGTCGGCGCTGTCTATAGAGAAAGCAATTTATCCGCGATGAGCCGCTCGCTCGGAGCAACCATGCTTGTCATTACGGTGATTGCGTTTATCGTCGCTTTGGTCGTCGTTTATTTCTTAGCGCGCTCAATCACCAAGCCGATTGTGGCGCTGCAAGAGCAAGTCGAAAAGGCGGCGGGCGGCGACTTGACGGTGCACGCGCGCATCACTGCCAAAGATGAGATTGGCCGCCTCGCCCGCCATTTTAACGAGATGATCGATCATATGCGCGCGCTGATCGGCGAAGTGAACCGATCGGTCAACGAGCTGGCCGCCTCGGCTGATCATTTAAGCGCCGTCTCAGAGGAAACGATGGCGACAAGCGAACAAGTGGCCAAAGCGATCAGCGAAATCGCCAAAGGAACGACCGATCAAGCAGGAAGCCTTGATACGATCAATGAGCGGACAACAGCGCTGTCGCAGCAAATCGAAGCGGTTGCGAATGCGACGGCTGGCATGGAGTCGCTGTCCGATGAAACGAAAACCGCGAGCTACGACGGCTTGGAGCATTTAAACATTTTGCAGAAAAAATCGGAGGAAGCGAAAAATGAACTCGAGTCTGTAGAAAATGTCATTAGCGACCTTGTGAAAAAGATGGATGAAATTGACGGTGTCATTCAAACGATCACGGCCATTTCCGGACAGACGAATTTGCTGGCGTTAAACGCCAGCATCGAGGCGGCGCGGGCTGGCGAGCATGGGAAAGGGTTTGCCGTTGTCGCTGATGAAGTGCGCAAGCTGGCCGAACAATCCGCGAAAGCGACGGAGATGATCCGCGCGACGATCGCCGCCATCCAGCAGCAAGCCGGGCTGGTGATGGAGGCGGTCCGCCGCTCCAAGCAGGCGTACAACGAACAGCGGGAAGCGGTGCACACGACCGGCGATTCATTTGTCAAAATCACTGGCATGATGGAGCAAGTGGCTGATGCGCTTGCTGGGATTATGGAGGAAGCAAAGCGGATGAACGCGAGCAAAGACGATGTCGTCGGAGCGATGCAAAACATCGCCGCCATCGCCCAACAAGCAGCGGCAGCGGCGGAAGAAGTGGCTGCTTCGGCTGATGATCAGTTGCAGGCGCTTTCGACGGTGACCGAATCGGCGGAGGCGTTAAGCGAAATGAGCCGGCAGTTGAAACAACTGGTTGAGAAGTTTAAGATTTCATAAAAAATAGAAGGTGTCCTAGCGGCAACGGGGCGCCTTTTTTATCATCTCTAGCCGAGAAGGCTCCCATTTCCGCGTGCGTAAGTGGGGGATGAAGCATCAAGGATGTTCCCTAACGCCGCCCAAAAAAAGAAGGATTTCGCTTGCTGTCTTCGTAAGACAACGGAACCGTGGGACACACGAGGATGGCTTGGCTGGCAAGCCTGTCGTGGAGCGGTTGTTCCAAAGAATCTCCCACCGCTAAACGTTTGCGCAGGCAAGAGGCGTTCAATCATTTTCGAATAGGAGACTTTCACTTTCGCTTTGTACAGGGTGCAGTCCAAAATAAGCGGGAGATGAATGTCGGTCGGCGTTTACTTAAAATCATGAATGTCCCGCCGTCGTGCAGTCACGATCTTTTTTTTGTATTCATACAATAGTGAAATTTTTTCAGCTTCTTCGTCGATTTTAGTGGGCGATAGTGCTAAAATAAACATTGAAAACGTTTATACTTTTATTTTGCTGTACGTTTGGGGATGCTGGCAGCGAAATGAGGACTTTCATGCATAGCTGTTTCCAGCCCGAACGATGCGAAAACAAGGTGGAGGTTTTTTCAAGATGGCAAAACAGACGAACTACGCTCAACCGTGGAGCCAGTTTTACGGGCCGAACCTCGGTTATGTCATCGACATGTATGAACAGTACCTCGATGACCCTAACAGCATCGACCTGGAACTGAAACAATTGTTCGAACAGTGGGGGGCGCCGGTTTTGGAAGAACCGGTTTCTTCTGCGGATGACGAGGCGGCCAAAACGCATCAAACGTTCCGGCTGCCGGAGACGCCGACGATTTTCAGCAAGCTTGTCGCTGCCGTCAAGCTGGCGGACAGCATTCGCCATTACGGCCATCTGGCTGCTGATACGAATCCGCTTGTCAAAAAGGAGAAAGAGCTGCGCCGCTTGGAGCTTGACGAATACGATTTAACGGAAGAGGATTTAAAGCGCATTCCGGTCGCGTTTCTTTGTCCCCACGCTCCGGCGCATGTCAAAAACGGCTGGGACGCCATCTTGCATTTGCGCAAAATTTACACGGACAAAATCGCGTTTGAATTCTCGCAAGTACATAATCTAGAAGAAAGGAACTGGCTCATCCAGCAAATTGAGTCCGGAGCGTACTATCCGAGCCTGGCGAACAAAGAGCGGGTTGCTTTGTTGCGCCGCCTGACGGAAGTGGAAGGGTTTGAAAAGTTCATCCACCGGACGTATGTCGGGCAAAAACGGTTTTCGATCGAAGGGCTTGATTCCATGGTGCCGCTTTTGGATGAGCTCGTCCGCCAAGCGATCGAACATGAAATCGACGCCGTCAACATCGGCATGGCGCACCGCGGCCGGCTGAATGTGCTTGCCCATGTGCTCGGCAAGCCGTACGAAATGATTTTCGCCGAGTTTCAGCATGCAGAGAGCAAAAACTTTATTCCATCTGAAGGAGCGGTGGCCATCACCTACGGATGGACGGGCGACGTGAAATACCATTTGGGGGCGGCGCGCCGCCTTCGCAATAAAAGCGTGCATACGATGCGGATTACGCTCGCTAACAACCCAAGCCATCTCGAAGTGGTCAATCCGGTTGTGCTTGGCTACACGCGCGCCGCGCAAGAAGATCGGACAAAACCAGGCGTGCCGGTGCAAAATACTGATGCGTCGTTTGCCATCTTGATTCACGGCGATGCCGCGTTCCCGGGACAAGGGATCGTCGCGGAAACGCTCAACTTAAGCCAGCTGCGCGGCTATACGACCGGCGGGACGATCCATATCATCGCCAACAACATGATTGGCTTTACGACGGAGAGTTACGATTCACGCTCGACGACGTATGCTTCCGATATGGCGAAAGGGTTTGAGGTGCCGATTGTGCACGTCAATGCCGACGACCCGGAGGCTTGTTTGGCGGCCGCATGCTTGGCGTTTGCCTACCGCCAGCGGTTTAAAAAAGACTTTGTCATTGACCTAATCGGTTACCGCCGTTTCGGTCATAATGAAATGGATGAGCCGATGGCGACGAACCCGACGATGTACGCGATCATCAACCAACATCCGACCGTACGCCGGCTGTATGCGCAAAAATTGATGGAAAAAGGGATCATCACCGAGCGGGAAGTCGACGAAATGGAGCAAGAGGTGGCGGAACGGCTGAAAATCGCCTACGAGCGGGTGCCGAAAAACGAAGACGAGCTTGATTTCATCATGGATCCGCCCAAACCGGTCGTCGATCGGCTGCCGGAAGTGAAAACAAGCGTGGCGAAAGACGTGCTCCATCGGGTGAACGAAGAATTGTTGCAGTTTCCGGACGGATTCAACGTCTTTAACAAGCTTGAGCGCATTTTAAAACGGCGAAGCGGCGTGTTTGCGCAAAACGGCAAAGTCGATTGGGCGCACGCGGAAATTTTGGCGTTCGCCACGATTTTGCAAGACGGCGTGCCGATCCGCTTGACCGGGCAAGATTCGCAGCGCGGCACGTTTGCGCAGCGCCATTTGGTGCTCCATGACGTGAAAACCGGTAAAGAGTATGTGCCGCTTCACCACATCAGCGGCGCCAAAGCGTCGTTTGTCGTGTACAACAGCCCGCTGACGGAAGCCGCCGTGCTCGGCTATGAATACGGATACAACGTTTACGCGCCGGAGACGCTCGTGCTTTGGGAAGCGCAATTTGGCGACTTCGCCAACATGGCGCAAGTGATGTTTGATCAATTCATTTCATCCGGCCGGGCGAAATGGGGGCAAAAATCCGGGCTTGTCATGCTCTTGCCGCACGGCTACGAAGGGCAAGGCCCTGAACATTCAAGCGGCCGCGTCGAGCGCTTTTTGCAGCTGGCGGCGGAAAACAACTGGACGGTTGCCAACTTATCGACGGCCGCGCAATATTTCCATATTTTGCGGCGGCAGGCGGCGCTGTTGACAAGAGAAGAAGTGCGTCCGCTCATCATTATGACGCCAAAAAGCTTGCTCCGCCATCCGCTGGCGGCGTCGGATGCGGAAGCGTTCGTTGACGGCGCGTTCTCGCCGGTGCTCGAACAGCCGGGATTGGGCGCTGACGCTGGCAAAGTGGAACGCATCGTGTTTGGCACCGGAAAATTGATGATCGATTTGGCGGAACAAATCGGCAAAATGGAAGGTCTTGACTGGCTGCATATCGTGCGCATTGAAGAGCTGTATCCGTTCCCGGAAGAAGCGGTGAGAGACATCATCGCCCGCTATCCGAACGTCAAAGAGCTCGTCTGGGTGCAAGAAGAACCGAAAAACATGGGGGCATGGCTGTATATGGAACCGCGCCTGCGGGCGTTGGCTCCAGAGGGTGTCGATGTCAGCTACATTGGGCGGCGCCGGCGGGCCAGCCCGGCGGAAGGCGATCCGGTCGTCCACCGAAAAGAGCAAGAGCGCATCATCCGCTGTGCATTGACGAAGCATGAATGATGACTACGGAACATTTGAGGAGGGCATCAATGTGGCCGAGATCAAAGTCCCAGAGTTAGCAGAATCCATCACGGAGGGAACGATCGCCCAATGGCTGAAAAAACCGGGCGACTACGTGGAAAAAGGAGAATCGATTTGCGAGCTTGAAACGGATAAAGTGAACGTGGAAATTATGGCGGAAGAGTCAGGTGTTTTGCAACAGCTGCTTGCCAATAAAGGCGATACGGTTGCGGTCGGTCAAGCGATCGCCATTATCGGAGAAGGAACGGCGTCGGCACCGCCTGCACCAGAGAAGGCGCTGCAGCTGGCCGAGGAACCAAAACCGGCTGTGCCGGTCGACCGTGCTGAGCAGCCAGCGCCGCAGCCGGTTGCGGTTGCCCAAGCGCCAGGCCAACGACCGATTGCTTCGCCGGCTGCTCGGAAAATGGCACGTGAAAAAGGGATCGACTTGACGCAAGTGCCGACCGTTGATCCGCTTGGACGCGTGCGCAAACAAGACGTCGCCTCGTTTGCCGCCCAGCCGGCCGCCGCTCCGCAGCCGGCTCCGCAAGCCGCGCCGACGTCGACGCCGGCCGCCGTTCCAACCGCTGAGGCCGGCAAGCCGGTCATCCGCGAAAAAATGTCGCGCCGTCGGCAAACGATCGCCAAACGGCTGCTGGAAGTGACGCAAACGACCGCGATGTTGACGACATTTAACGAAATTGACATGTCGGCGGTCATCGATTTGCGCAAGCGGAAAAAAGATAAATTTTTCGAAGAGCATGACGTCCGCCTTGGCTTTATGTCGTTTTTCGTCAAAGCGGCTGTCGCGGCGCTGAAAAAATATCCGTACGTCAACGCGGAGATCCAAGGCGATGAGATTTTGCTGAAAAAATATTACGATATCGGCGTTGCCGTATCGACGGATGAAGGGCTTGTCGTTCCGGTTGTGCGCGACTGCGACCGGAAAAACTTCGCCGAAATTGAGCGCGACATTGCCGAATTGGCGGCGAAAGCACGCAGCAATAAGTTGTCGCTTGCGGATTTGCAAGGCGGCACGTTTACGATCACAAACGGCGGCGTCTTCGGCTCGCTTCTGTCGACTCCGCTTCTCAACGGCCCGCAAGTCGGCATTTTAGGGATGCATTCGATCAAACTGCGCCCGGTCGCCATCGACGAAGAGCGGATCGAAAACCGGCCGATGATGTATGTTGCTTTGTCGTACGACCATCGCATTATCGATGGCAAAGAGGCCGTCGGGTTCTTGAAAACGGTGAAAGACTTGATCGAAAATCCGGAAGACTTATTGTTGGAAAGCTAACCAAGGCAGGAACAGGGGATGTCCCAAAAGGATCGGGACACCCTCTTTCGTTTCTATATATACACCGACCGCTTCTTCCGCACTATATTTTGTGTCTATACTGAAGACAGATAGCCTTTTGGGTCAGCCCCTTTTTTGGAAAAGAACAAAAAGAAAAGTGCAGTCACCTGTTTTTGAAGGAAAGCGCGATTCGGAACCGAAAAGGCATGATTGCGCGATGCGGTGGTACACTACAAGCAAAAAGGAGGGAACCATTGATGCCGGAACGCGGACGAAACGACCATCCACATTCCTTTCACCGTGACGGCGCCCGCGAAAGCATCATCAACGATGCAACTGCCGACGGCGCCAAGGCAATCGGTGTACGGATTGACGCCGATCCGATGCGGGCGGCCAACCCTGACCCGTTTCACGTCGACTCCCTTGCTGTCGAGGAAGGAATGAAGCGATTTCGCTCTCTCATGGAAGGAAAAAAGTGATTCGCCCAGCGGATCGCTTTTTTCGTGAACGAAAAAAGAAGGAAAACGGCGAACAAACGCGAATATTGTTTACTTAATATGACTATTTTTCGGGGGGATGGCAATGGAGTACGGATTAGCCGGAAAAACGGCATTGGTCGCCGCCTCAAGCCAAGGGCTCGGCAAAGCGGTCGCCCGGGCGCTTGTGCTCGAAGGAGCAAACGTGATGATCACGAGCCGGAACGAAGAAAAGCTGCAGGAAGCAGCCGAGGAGTTGAATGGGCTGCATAAGGGACGCGTCGCCTACACGCGTGCAGATGTGACGAAGGCGGAAGACATCCGCCAGCTGGTCGCCAAAACGGTCGAAACGTTTGGGACGATCGATTTGCTCGTCAACAACGCCGGCGGCCCTCCGGCGGGAACGTTTGAAACGGTGAGCGACGAAGACTGGCAATATGCGTTTGAGCTCAATTTATTGAGCTACATTCGGCTGATTCGTGAAGCGCTGCCATATTTAAAGAAAAACGGCGGCAAAATTGTCAACATCGCTTCGTCATCGATCAAAGAACCGATTCCGGGCTTGATTTTGTCGAACACGTTTCGCACCGGGATTGTCGGGCTGACGAAAACGTTGGCGACGGAATTCGCGCGGGACAACATTTTGATCAACACCGTCGCTCCCGGGCGGATTGCGACAGAACGCGTCGCCTTTTTAGATAAGGTGAACGCCGAAAAGCTTGGCATTACAAAAGAGGAAATGGAAGCGCGCATGAAAAGCGCCATTCCACTCGGCCGCTACGGGACGCCGGAAGAATTTGCGAACGTCGTCGTCTTTCTATTGTCTGAAGCGAACTCGTACGTCACCGGACAAGCGTTGATCGTCGACGGCGGCATGGTCAAAGCGATTTAACGATTTTCGAAAGAAGCCTCCGCTGCTAAGCGAAGCGCAGGTGGTGACCAGATCGCTGGGCGCTTGCGGCCAAACGGACAAGAAGGGAGAGGACAGCGTTGAAAACGATCGGGTTTATCGGCCTTGGCGTCATGGGGAAAAGCATGGCGCGCCACTTGCTGAAGGCGGGCTATCCGCTTCTAGCTTATACACGCACAAAAGAAAAGGCGGAAGACTTGCTTCAGGAAGGAGCAGTTTGGAAGGAAACGGTTGCTGATTTGGCGCGGGAGGCGGATGTCGTCATGACGATGGTTGGCGATCCTCATGATGTCGAGCAAGTGTATTTCGGCGAGGGCGGCATTTTGGAGAATGCGCGGCCGGGAACATATGTCATCGATATGACGACGTCAACGCCGACGCTCGCGCAATCGATTTACGAGGCGGCCAAGCAAAAGGGCATCCATGCTTTGGACGCCCCGGTGTCCGGCGGCGACATCGGCGCGCGCGAAGGAACGTTGACGATTATGGTCGGCGGTGATGAGGACGTCTTTTTGGCGTGCAAGCCGATTCTCGAGCGGCTTGGCACGAACATCGTGCGGCAAGGAGGAGCTGGAGCCGGCCAGCATACGAAAATGTGCAACCAAATTGCCATCGCCACCAATATGATCGGCGTTTGCGAGGCCATGGCGTATGCGAAGCGGGCTGGTCTTGATCCATTCAAAGTGTTGGAAAGCATCGCCAAAGGGGCAGCCGGCAGCTGGTCGCTGAGCAACTTGGCGCCGCGCATGTTGTCAGGAGATTTTGCTCCGGGGTTTTACGTCAAGCATTTCATTAAAGATATGAAAATTGCGCTTGAGGAAGCCGAGCGGATGAACTTGCCGCTGCCAGGCCTGGCGCTCGCCAAACAACTGTACGAAGAGTTGGCGCAAGCCGGTGAGGAAAACAGCGGCACGCAAGCGCTATACAAGCGGTATGTTAAGGCGTAATCGGGGCGGTTGTTCGCCCCTTTTTTATCTTCTCTGTCTTCTCAGCGAAGCAGGGGAGATGGGAAGCGCAAATCCGGATGTATTTATCGAAAAATATTGAATATTACCTCTGGTAGAGATATAGTAAAAATAGAAACAACATACCGACCGGTTAGTATAAAAGGGAGGGGAGCATATGGACTTTTCTTATTCACCAAAAGTGAAAGAGTTGATCAAAAAATTAAGCGCTTTCATGTAGGATTACATTTATCCGAACGAGAGGGTGTATGAGGAGCAGCTGAACGCACAAGAGTCGAGATGGTCGGGCGTGCCGCCGATCATCGAAGAATGAAAGGAAAAGGCGAAAAAAGAAGGGCTTTGGAATTTATTTTTGCCAGACAGCGAATACGGCGCGGGATTAACGAATGTGGAGTACGCGCCGCTTTGCGAAATAATGGGCCGCTCGCTCATCTCCCCGGAAGTGTTCAACTGCAATGCGCCCGATACGGGCAATATGGAAGTGCTCGTCCGCTATGGCACAGAGGAGCAAAAGAAAAAGTGGCTTATCCCGCTCTTGAACGGAGAAATCCGCTCGTGCTTTTCGATGACGGAGCCGGATGTCGCGTCGAGCGATGCGACGAACATTCGCGCTTCCATCGTCCGCGACGGGGACGAATACGTCATCAACGGGCGGAAATGGTGGTCGTCCGGTGCCGGCGACCCGCGCTGCAAAGTCGCCATCGTGATGGGAAAAACGAACCCCGATGCGCCAAAACATGAGCAGCAGTCGATGATCATCGTTCCGCTTGATACGCCGGGGGTGAAAATCGAACGGATGCTGCCGGTGTTCGGCTTTAACCATGCGCCGCACGGGCATGCGGAGATTACGTATGACAACGTGCGAGTGCCGAAAGAGAACATCATTTGGGGAGAAGGGAAAGGGTTTGCCATCGCCCAAGGGCGGCTTGGTCCGGGACGGATCCACCATTGCATGCGCTTGATTGGAGCGGCGGAGCGGGCGCTTGAGCTTATGTGCCGGCGCGTGCAGTCGCGGGTGGCGTTCGGCAAGCGGCTTGCGGACCATGGCGTCATTCGCGATTGGATGGCTCAGTCGCGCATTGAGATCGAGCAGGCGCGCTTGCTGACGCTAAAGGCGGCGTACATGATGGATACGGTCGGCAACAAAGCGGCGCGCAAAGAAATTGCCATGATTAAAGTTGTCGCTCCGAATGTCGCCTTAAAAGTGATCGACCGCGCCATTCAGGCGTTCGGCGCCGCCGGGGTGAGCAACGATTTTCCGCTTGCTGCCATGTGGGCGAACTCGCGCACGCTCCGTCTGGCCGATGGGCCGGATGAGGTGCATAAAGAGCAAGTTGCCAAAGATCTGATCATCGCCGGCGGCTATAACATTTATCCGCGTGAAATCGAAGAAGTGCTGTACGAACATCCAGCGGTGAAAGAGGCGGCGGCAGTTGGTGTGCCTGATCCATACCGAGGTGAAACGGTGAAGGCGATCATCGTCCTGAAAGAGGGGATGCAAGCAAGTGAGGAAGAGATCATCGCCCATTGCCGAAAAAACTTAACGGCGTACAAAGTGCCGCGCATTGTCGAGTTCCGTGCCGAACTGCCGAAGACGAACGTCGGGAAAATTTTGCGCCGCGCCTTGCGTGAAGAGGCGTCCCGCCCGCAATAACAGAGGGCTTTCGGACAAGTCCAAAGCAGGCTTGGCCGTTTTATGGTACAATAGCTGGAAGCGACTACATTTTAGGCAAGAGGTGTAAAAACATGAAGGAGAAAATTATGGCTGCCAGCATTGAGCTGTTTGAACAAAATGGGTTCAGCGAAACATCGATCCAAGACATCGTTGACGCCCTCGGGGTGACAAAAGGGACGTTTTATTACTATTTTACAAGCAAAGAAGAACTGTTGATGGATATTCACCTTCGCTACATTGAAAGGCTGCTTGACGAAGAGGAGCGCATTATAAGCGATAAACGGCGCTCGGTGCGGGAAAAGCTGTATGATATTATCTTCATGCTCATTCATAATGTCGAACGGCAAGGAAGGGAAGCTCGCATTTTTTTTCGTGAAATGAAGCATTTGAATGAGGAGCATTTACAGAAAGTAAAAGAAAAGCGCGATTTGTTCCGCTATCGGCTGCAGTCGTTGATTGAGGAAGGAATGAAAAGCGGTGAACTGCGCTGCGATTTGTCGCCATCGATCGCCACGCTTACCGTTCTTGGGGCGGCCAATTGGAGCTACCAATGGTTTCGTCCGGACGTAGAGCTGACCGATGCCGAGGTGGCGAAGCAGATGGTGGAGATCCTGCTTGATGGCATGAGCGCGCCGTCTGTCTCGAAAGCCGAGTGAAAAGAGAGACAAACAAGTTTGATCCGAGGTGTGTCGATGGATGCTGTTCGTGCGGCGGCAATGGCGCGTTTGAATTGTTGACCAAGGGGGAGAGGGAGATGACAGCGATTATTCTAGTGCGCAAGGGGGAAGAACTGCCGGCAGGGAAGCTGGCCAAGTTTTTGCGCACGGTGCTGCCGGACATGCCGGATAGGGAGCTCGAGATCCAGCAATTTTCCGCCGGCCGGTCGAATTTGACGTATTTGCTCCGCTGTGGGGAGTGGGAGGCGGTGCTGCGCCGGCCGCTGTTTGGCCCGGTGCCGCCGAAAGCGCATGATATGAAGCGGGAGAGCACGTGGCTTTCTGAAATCCATCCGCTGTTCCCGCTCGCCCCGAAACCATTCTATTTTTGTGAAGACGAATCGGTGATCGGCAGTCCGTTTTTCGTCATGGAGCGGCGCCATGGTGTTGTGTTTGACAGTGATTTTCCAGATGACATTCATCCGACGGAAGACGTCTGCCGCGGCATTTCCGAGACGATGGTCGAAACGCTTGTACAAATTCATCAAATTGACTATACGAAAACACGGCTCGTGCAGATGGTGAAGCCGGATGGATTTATGGAACGGCAAGTGCACGGATGGATCCAGCGCTATGAGCGGGCCAAGACGGATGATATTCCGGAAGCCGAGGCGCTGATGAAGTGGCTCGCTTCTCATATTCCACCGCAGCGCGAAGCAACCGTAATCCATTACGATTTTAAGCTGAATAACGCTTTGTTTGCCAAAGACGACATCACCAAAATGGTTGGGCTGTTTGATTGGGAGATGTCGACGGTCGGGGATCCGCTTGCCGATTTGGCGGTGGCCATGAGTTATTGGATTGAGGAAGACGATCCTCCACTCATTAAAAGTGGGTTTGGCCGCGCGCCGGTCACCGTCCGTCCCGGTTTTTATACGCGCGAACAGTTTATTGAGGCATATGACAAAAAAAGTAGACGTGATGTGTCCGATATACACGTTTATTTAACGTTTGCCTACTTTAAATTAGCGGTCATTTGCCAGCAAATTTATTACCGCTACCGCCGCGGCCAGACGAACGATGAGCGGTTTCGCCATTTTGGCCAGTTTGTCGAAGCGCTCATTGAGCATGCATGGCAGCTGGCGACAGGACGGTGAGGCGGCGTGATGACAAAAGTGCATGTCGTGCTGCGCAAAGAAGACATTGATGAGATGGCGCTTGCTGATCGAAAGGTGGCTGTCGTGTTCGATGTTTTGCTTGCCACCTCGTCGATTACAGCAGTTCTCGCTGCCGGCGCTCGTTCGGTGATCCCGGTGCGCGATGCCGAGGAGGCCAAGGAGATCGCGCTTCGCTTGCCAGAGGGCAGCTGTGAGCTCGTCGGCGAATACGAAGGGCGGACGATCGTCGGCTTTCATCCGCCCGCGCCGCTGTTTTTGCAGACGGTATGCCCGGAGAAAACGGTCGTTTTGTCGACGACAAACGAAAAGCGGGCGTTGTACGAACAAAGTTTGCGGGAATTGCTCGCGTGGGTGCAGGAAGGAAGCCTGAAGCTGATGATCGGCGGCGTCTACCCGCTTGAGCAGGCTTCTGAAGTGCATCGGCTGTTGCAGGGGCGGAAAACGCATGGCAAGCTATTGCTTGTGCCATAAGTAAAGAAGAAGGGGCTGACCCAAAAGGCTGTCTGCTTTCAGGGTAGACACAAAATATAGTGCGGAAGAATCGGTCAGTGCGTATATATAGAGACGAAAGAGGGTGTCCCGATCCTTTTGGGCCCCCCTTTTCTTGTATATTCCCCTAAAGCCAATGGTGAACAAAAGTCGAAAGAAAAGCAGCCTTTTTCTTATGGGGGCATGGCGGTCTAAGCCAATATGATTTTTGAAAACCATTACGGTCTGCGGCGCTTCGTTTGGATATACCGCTCGAGCCGGTCGAGCCCTTCTTTGAGCACATCGAGCGAATAAGCGTACGACAGGCGGACATGGCCTTCACCGTATTCGGAAAAGGCGCTGCCGGGAACGAGGGCGACGCCGGCGTTTTCGACGACATCGAGGGCAAAATCAAACGAAGACATGCCAAAGGCGGCGATTGACGGAAACAAGTAAAAGGCTCCATCCGGCTTCTCAACCGGCAACCCCATGGCGGTGAGACGATGATAGGCATACTCAAGCCGTTCGGCGTAAGCGGCGCGCATCGCCTCGGCGTCGTGTTTGCCGGCGGTCAGCGCCTCCACCGCTGCTTTTTGGCTGATCGATGACGTGCACGAGACGCTGTATTGGTGCACTTTCACCATTTGTTCAACGGCGAACGCTGGAGCGAAGACAAACCCGATGCGCCAACCGGTCATGGAGTGCGATTTGCTTAAACCGTTGATGACGATCGTCTGCTCCGGCAGCCACTCGGCGATCGAGTGATGGCGGCCGCGATAGACGAGCTCGCTGTAAATTTCATCGGAAACGATCCAAATCGGCCGTCCTTTCAAAAGGGAAGCGATGTTCTCAAGTTCTTCGGCTGACAGCGCCGTCCCGGTTGGATTGGATGGGTATGGAAGAACGAGGCAGCGCGTCTTTTCCGTCAAATAAGGCGCAATGAGCTCAGCCGACAGACGGAAACCGTTTGGCCTTGTGTCGATGTATACCGGTTTCGCCCCGCACAGGCGAATGAGTGGTTCATAGCCGGGATAGACTGGTGCGGGAAGAAGCACTTCTGTCCCTTCTTCTAAAATGGTGCGAAACGTAATATCAAGCGCCTGGCTGGCGCCGACGGTGGCGATGACTTCATCCGGCGTGTAGCGAAGGCCGTACTTGTCAGCGACGAATTGGCAAGCCGCCTGGCGCAGTTCCAGCAGGCCGGCGTTCACTGTATACGTCGTGAAATCGGCGGCGATCGCCTCCTGAGCGGCTGCTTTGACATGATCGGGTGTTGGGAAATCAGGCTGGCCGATCGTCAAGGAAACAAGTCCCGGCCGGTCGGCGACAAGGTTGAAAAATTGGCGGATGCCTGATAACTGAATGGCTTGAACACGTGGTTGAATGAGGTGTTTCACGGTTGTCCACCTTTCTTTTTTGTTTCTATTGTACCATTGGCGAGGAAAACGAAAAAACAAAAACGAGCCCCTTTCTGTCCGGATTGTTCCCACAAACGGAAATGGGGCTCACTTGGTCATCGACGATTCACTTTCCAACTTCGTTCGCTCCTTTTACGCGCCGTATTTTTTCAACAGGTCGTTATATTGGGTGGAAAGCTTGAAAAACAACGGCTTGTTGCCGGCCGCGAGCGCTTCATCAATTTGTTCCATCAGTTTTTTTCTTTGAAACTGGAAGATCGCTTCTTTCAGCACTTGTTCGGCCATCGGCCCGTAGCTGCTTTTTTCTTCCGGCTGGTTGAACAAAACGGCGCCTTCATTCGGGTATTGTTTTTCGTACATGATTCAGTCCCTCCCATATGGGAACGAAACAGTTCCCTTTCTTATATTATCGTCGTTTTTGATGCTAATGTAAAGAAAATTTAGATAAATATTTTTTGTCAATTTTTTCTCTACATGATTTTTATACCCGTTTTTTGTTGGGACTTAACAGTTTTTCGGTTATGATAAGAGGAGAACAAGGCAAAGGTGATGGCAATGATTCGCACGTGTGTCGTGACAAAAGAATTTGAGATTTTGTATGATGTTGACGTAACGCTTGTCAACAGCCCGGACGTCTCATGGTATTGGGTTGACTTTCATGAGCCGACGGATGAGGAATCGGCGCTGCTCGCCTCCTTTTTCCGTTTTCACCCACTGGCGATTGAAGACTGTCTCGAATATGTGCAGCGGCCGAAGCTCGATTTTTATGACCGCTACTTGTTTGTTGTGCTTCATGCCATTGCCGGGATGACGCTGGAGGCTGAGGAAGTCGATTTGTTTGTCGGGCAAAATTTCATCGTTTCGTTTCATAAGTCGGCCATTCACGCGGTCGATGAGGTGTGGGAGCGATTGAAGCATGAAGAAGATGTTCAGCAGGGGCCGTTTCACGTCATGTACCGGCTGATCGACAAGCTTGTGGATGATTATTTTCCACCGCTTTACCATATTGAAGACGTGCTGAACGATTTAGAGGAGAATACGAACAATGAACCGATTCACGACATTATTGAAAAAGTGTTTGACATCCGCGGCGATTTATCGAAGCTGCGCCGAACGATCGTGCCGATGCCGCGACTTGTTGTACCGCATCATCCATTCCGACCGGCTGCAGCGCATGAAAGAACGGCAGCTGTACTTTCATGACATTTATGATCATTTGCTGAAGCTGTCGGAAATGATTGAGACAAACCGAGAAATTACCGCGGATATCCGTGACAGCTATTTATCGCTCAACTCGAATCGAATGAACAATATTATGATGACATTTACAGCCATTACGACCATTTTCATGCCGCTCTCCTTTATTGCCGGCATTTATGGGATGAACTTTGATTATATGCCTGAATTGCACTGGAAGTACGGATACTTTGTTGTATTGGCTGCCATGGCGGTGATCGGCATGACGATGTTCGTCTGGTTTAAGCGCAACGGCTGGTTTCAGTTGTTGAAAGGCGACTGGGCGAAGGAGGAGCGGGAGCGCCGCCAGTAGCCGTATAAAACGGGCTGTTCCCCTCATATATATAATTACATAATGACGGCAGCGTAAGCGCGAAGGAGGGGAACCGATGGCAAGAGGAGTGTGGGGCGTCGACTCGGCGCAAGCCGTAACGGATCAGCTGTTTCAATGCGTGCGGACGGAGCTTGGCTATCCGAAATTTTGGGGCCGTTATTTGTCGGAAGTGCCGAACGTGTCCGAAGGGTTGACACGCGACGAGATCGCCCGCATCCGCAGCTATGGCGTGAAGGTGCTGCCGATTTATAACGCCTTCCGCGAAGCGGTCGGCTATGCGAACGGTCAGGTGGCGGCGCGCAACGCGGTGTTCCATGCGCGGCGGCTCGGCATTCCGAAAAATAAACTGCTGTTTGCCAATATCGAAGACTTTTTCGCTGTGGATGCCGCTTGGATCGCTGCTTGGGTGGAAACGCTCTATCCGACCGGATACCGGCCGGGGCTGTACGCGGACCCGACGAAAGGGGATTTCGCCGTTGCCTATTGCGAGGCGGTCAGCCGGAACAACCAAGTGGCGGTGCAGGCGGTCATTTGGAGCGCCGCACCAAGGCCGGGAACGACGAAAGAGCAGAAAGCGCCGCGCTATCAGCCGGCTGCCCCGCCTTGCAGCGCGAATGTCTGGGTGTGGCAGTACGGGCGTGATGCAGAAGTCTGCCCGATTGACACGAATTTAGCTGACCGACGCCTATTGGACTTTTTGTATTGAACAAAGCCGTTGCAAAAAGGCAGCGGCTTTTTTATGCGGCTGGGAAATTGTTGGCTGTTGCGCGTCTTTTCTTTTAATTTTTTTGCGGCTCTTCACCACAAGTTGTACTTGAGATTTTAAGATAGGTATGCATAGGGAAAATAGAGGGGACAAATAACAAGATCAAGCTGATGAAACGGCGGGGATACGGATACAGAAATATCCAGCGTTTTGCATGGCGGGTCCGTCTAGAAACAGCTAACATACTTTCATGACAGGTGCAAGTACAACTTTTGGTGATGAACCTTTTTTGCTTGGATCGATTATATTAGTAATAGAAAAAAAGGAGGATGTCAGTCGGTTGGGGAAAACGGAACGATGATCGAAAGGAGAGGGAATATGGATCGATCTGTCGCCTCACTGTTGGACCGCATCCATGAACAATACGAACGATGGAGGACGGGATCGCCGCTTGACGGTGTGGAATTGGCCCGATTTTTCAATGCTGTCGGCCGGACGGCGGCGGTGATTGGCCTTAGCGACATCGCTGCTGAAGCAGAGCGGCTCATTCACCGGTTGAACGGCCAAACGGAACGGCAATGGACAGCGGAGGAGGCGCTGATGGAGATGGTTCCTCTCCTTCGCTGCTTCTATGAAGCCGGGGAAGCGGCTTCTGCCACCATTCCCTCTTCGCACCGCCAAGGGCCGAAAGCAGCTATTCTCCTCTGTGGAAATGATCCCCTGTTTTTTGCTTACGTCCGCGGCGCCCTGCAAACCGTGCCATGGCGTTTCACGACGATTCCCTCCCTTGAGCAGGCGGCCGCGTCGATGTTTCGTCTCAGCCCGGATTGCATCATCGTCAGCGTGAAGGAGGGAGAGTGGGAGAATCCGGACTTGACGGTTTTGCTTGAGCGCGCCGGACAGCGCCCCTATCTTCCTGTTGTCATTGTGAGGAGAGACGAGGGCAAAGAGGGGCGGTTGAAAGGTTATGAGCTTGGCGCGGATGATGTCATCACCACCCCAGCGGCAGATGAGCTGTTCGTTCGCGTTCGCCGGCTCATTGAAAAAAAACGAAAAATCGATGACCTTGTGCTCATTGACGAATTGACAGGTATGTATAACCGGAAGTATTTGCCGCGGGTATACGCCCGCCTTCGGAGCGACCTCGAGCGTTACGGAGCGCCAAGCTGTTTGGCGTTGCTTGATTTGGACCATTTCAAACAAGTCAATGACCGTTTCGGCCACCTTGCAGGCGATGCGGTATTGCAAAAGCTGGCTGCCTTTTTGCGCCAACATACACGTGGAGTGGATACCGTCGTTCGCTTTGGGGGCGAAGAGTTTGTCGTTTGGCTGGCCAAAACGTCCAAAAGCGAGGCTCGTGCAGTGCTTGAGCGGCTGCAACGCCAGTTCGCCGCCGAAAAAATCGCGGCGGATGGCGCACTTCTATCATGTACGTTTTCCGCCGGCCTGGTTGAGTGTGATGAACCGGATCGGCCGCTTGACTATTGGCTGCGTCTGGCCGACAAGGCGCTGTATGCGGCGAAACGAGGCGGTGGCAATCGGATCAAAGAGGCGGCGCGTGAGAAAAGCGGTTCTTCGGATGAGGCCCCAAGCCAAGCATCAACGGATCGGCGGCGATGGGCGATTGCCATCGTAGACGACGATGAACTCGTGCGGATGATGATTGCTGATCTTGTCCGCAAGCTCGTCAATGAGCAGGGGAGGAAAGCGGACATTTACGAGTTTGGCACGGCCTTTCGTTTCTCGAATCTCCGTTTTATCAAAGCGGGCGGCAATCTGTCGTCATTTTGGATCGGGTGATGCCAAAAATGGGCGGCCTTGAGGTGTTGAACCGCCTCCGTCAAGAGCGAAAGCCATACAAGGTGATGATGCTGACGTCGCGCCAAGATGAGCGGGATATTGCCCATGCGCTGAACCGAGGAGCGGACGAATATGTGACAAAGCCGTTTAAATGGCTTGAGCTTGAGGCGCGGCTGCGCCGGTTGTTGAAGGAGTTGGAGGAGTGATGGCGCTGTTGGTCGTCTTCACGGCAGCAATCGCTTTGTTTGCGGTGTTGATCGTTTTGTTCCTCTATCTCGTGGTGCGCAAATGGCGGGAAAACCGGCGCCAAGCCCGGCTGCGAGTTTATAAGGAACGGCATCGGCTTTGGTTGCTTCGGTATCTGCTTGGCGAGGAGGAACAGATGCTTTTGCCGGCTTCCCCTCTTGAGCGTGAAGCGATGATGGAGCTTCTTGACCATTTTGCTTCACTCTTGAACGGAGAGCAAGTGCAGGAGCGAATTCGAACATTGGCGGAGATGCATTTCCAAGGATGGCTGCATCGAAGGCTGTCAAGCCGTCATTGGAGCGAGCGGATGAACGCGCTGTTTTTGATCGAGGATTTGCAGGTGAAGGCGATGCTGCCGGAGATGGAGCGGCTGTATCGCTCCAAACGGGTGACGAAAGGTGAGGCGGCGAAACTATTGGCCATTTTCGCCCAATTTGATTACAGCCCAGTGATTGCATATGTGCTCGAACCGAAATATAAGTTAACGGAGTTTTCCTATCGGGTCATTTTTGGCCATATGAGCGAGCGGCTTCTTCGACAGGTGGAACAGCGATTTGATGAACTGACGCGGGCGGGGAAGTGCGTGTTCGTGGATATGATCGGCATCCGCCGGCGCGAGGAGCGGTCGTTTTTGCTGGAGCTGTTGGCATCCGATGAGTCGGAACTTCGCGTTCGCGCGCTCAAGGCGATGGCGGAAATCGGCATGCCGCTTGAAGCGGAGAGGCTCAAGCAGCATTTGTGCTCCTCCCATTGGCAAGAGCGGCTGATGGCTGCCCGTCTGGCGGGAAAATGCCGCGAAGAGCGGCTTCTTCCGTTGCTGTATGAGCGGCTTAGCGACCGTTCATTTGTTGTTCGTTCCGAAGCCGCCGCGGCCATCGCGCGTCTGCCGGGAGGCCGAACGGCGTTGCGCGCCGCGGCGCGCACAGCATCGGATCGTTATGCTCGTGATATGGCGAGGCAGTGGCTTGGAGGAGGAGAATGATAGTGGAAGCGTGGCGTTCGTTTCTTTGGGTCGCAGGACATATTGTACTGATTTACATGGTCATCGTTCTTCTTTTTTATGCCTTTTTGCTTGTTGTCTCGTTCATCCATTTGCGCCGCATTCATCGTCTTGATGACTGGGAGCCGTATGAAGAGCTGCTCGATGCGAGCTATGCCAAACCGGTGTCCATTCTTGTTCCCGCTTATAATGAGGAAGCGGGCATCGTCGGCTCGGTGCGGTCGCTGCTGGCTATTGAATATCCTGAGTACGAGGTCATTGTCATTAACGATGGATCGACTGACAAAACGCTTGAACGGCTGATTGAGCATTTTCATTTGCAGCTGGTCTATCGCGTCATTCGCCACCAGCTGGACGCAAAGGAAATTAAGGCGGTTTATCAGTCGCTTAATTATCCCCATTTGTTTGTGCTGGATAAAGAAAACGGTGGGAAAGCGGATGCGTTGAACGCGGGAATCAACGCTTCTCGCTATCCATACATTTGCACGATTGACGGCGATTCGGTTTTGGAGCGGCGCGCGTTTTTGAAAGTGATGAAACCAATGCTTGAGTCCGACGGGGAGATCATCGCTTCTGGAGGAAGCGTCCACATCGCCAATGGCTGCCGGATTGAACGCGGTGAAATCGTCAAGGTCGGTTTGTCGCGGCGGCCGCTCGTCATTATGCAAACGATTGAATATTTGCGTGCGTTTTTGCTCGGCCGTCTCGGCTTAAGCCGCCATAACTTGCTGCTCATCGTTTCTGGGGCATTCGGCGTTTTTTTCAAGCCGTGGGTGATCGAAGCAGGCGGGTATGCGGATACGGCCGGCGAGGATATGGAACTTGTCGTGCGTCTGCACCGGCTGGCGCGTGAAAAAAACGAGGAGAAAAAAATCATCTATATCCCCGACCCGGTTTGCTGGACGGAAGCACCGGAAACGTATGGCGATTTGCGGAGGCAGCGGCGACGCTGGCATCGCGGGCTTTTGGAAAGCTTATGGATGCATCGATCGATGCTGTTCAATCCAAAATATGGCTCAATCGGCCTTCTTTCGCTGCCGTATTTTTGGTTCATTGAGCTTCTTGGTCCGATCGTTGAATTGATGGGCTATATTGTCGTTGTTTTCTCCTTATTTCTCGGAAACTTGTACGTCGAATTCGCTCTTTTGTTGCTGACGGTTTCGGTTTTGTACGGTTCGCTGTTATCAGCAGTAGCCGTCTTGCTTGAAGAGTGGACTGAGCGGAAGTTCCCGAGCATCTCTGATTTGGTGAAGCTGTTTTTCTTCGCGTTGACCGAGACGTTTTGGTACCGTCCGCTTACCGCTTGGTGGCGGTGCGAAGGGGTGATCGATGCCATTCGTCGAAAAAAACAATGGGGAAGCATAAAGAGGAAAGGGGTCTCAGCGTAGCCGACAGAACAGCGGCTGGCTTATTTGTTTTAGAAGGCCGGTGATTGAACAGGAAAGGCGGCCCAATCATGTTTCTCCTCAAATGGAGAAGCCTTACGGATATTGTTCTCCTCTTCATTCGAGAATCATCAATTTAGGGAAAATGGTTGCTTTTCACCGCCTCTTAGTGCAGCGAAAACGAGAGGGGACTTTCATTGCAAGACAGGGTGGGCGAAAAAGCAGGTTGAAGCAAAAGAGACATCGATGCCCCTGTTGCCGACCCGGCGCTAAGATGTGCCCACTGTTGAAAAAAACCGGCGTCCGCTTAATAGCGGTCGCCGAGCCGTTTAAATACGGGTCTTGTCAGCCGTTTCGGCTTTTGTTCCGGTTTTTCCTTCAGTCCGGTGTAGGCGATGAGAAGGGCTTTTGCCTCTGACAGCGGCATCCGAGCTGGAGGGTTGCGGTATGAATCGTTGAGAGAGCCAAGGTGCGGAAGGACGGCGAAATCTTGTTTTGTCGGTGGGATGTGGAAGTAGTAGTCGCCGACGGCGACAAGCACGTCGGATTGCTGTTGGCTGTATCTCGGATTGCGGGAAAAATGGAGGCCCACTTTTTTCGCCTTGCCCTCCTCAAGCAACTTCTCGATCGCTTTTTTCTTCAGAAGATAAAGAAACGAAGGGTTCAATGCTGTTTTGGCATGGCGGTTGACGGTAAAAATCGCTTTGGCAATATTGTCGACCGTCAATTGCACCGGTTTCATCGGCATGTCTCCTTTTTTCTTTCTATTATAACATAGGAAGCGGTGTTGTTGCCCGTTTTGTCCTACTTCTATCCGGGGGTAAGCGAAAAAACGGTCAACTCCGGCGGAGCGAAGAAGCGAAGCGGCACCCTTGTTGTGCCAAGGCCGCGGTTGACGTACAACAAGAGTCCGCCGACGTGGTAAAACCCTTCATAATACCGCTCAGACAACGGCGGCGTGATGAGCGGTCCGATAAACGGCAACTGAATTTGCCCACCATGGCTATGGCCGGACAGCTGCACGTGAATCGGGAGGCGGGATGTTTCCAAGGCGCCGTCCGGTTCATGGACGAGGGCGATCGTATATGTCGCCCGAGGAATGCCGTTCGTCATTTTCGACCAGTCCGGGCGTCCGAGCATCATATCGTCGCTGCCAGCGATGGCGATCGCGTGTTGGCCGCGGCGGATAAGCGCATGCTCGTTGACGAGGACGCGAAACCCAGCCCGCTCCATCAACCGGCGGTAAATGTCTGTTCCGTAACCGCCATGATCATGGTTGCCGTAGACGCTGAATTTTCCAAGCGGGGCCCGAAGGCGGGCGAGCGCTTCGGCGACCGCTTCTGTGTGCGGGTATCGGTTCGCCTCATGGAGCAGATCGCCGGTGAAGACGATCAAATCCGGCTCTAGCTTGTTAATTTGATCGATCACCTGGTCAAAGCGCTTTAATCCATAGTAATGACCGAGATGAAGGTCGCTGAATTGCAGCATCGTTGCGCCGGCAAACGACTTCGGGATGAGCGGGTGCGACAATGTATGGCGCGTTACAGACACGCAGGCCGGCTCGATCCAGCGGGCATAGCTGTACGCGGCCGTTGTGGCCAATGCGGCGGCTAGGCCGGTGCGCGCCAGCTTTTTTAAAAACGTGCGTCGGCTCATTTTTGCTGTCTCAATATGGTGCATCGTTCCGTCTGTCCTTTCATAAGCAGAATTATTATAACAAAAAACGGAAGATGAGGACAAGTAGAGAAAAAATAATGTTCGAATATTCAACCTTTTTATGATATGATGAAAAATGAATGAATCATCAGTCATGTTAGGGGGGAGAGAAAATGAATGGAAAAGTTGTGATCATGACAGGCGGATCAAGCGGCATGGGCAAATATATGGCCAAGCGTTTTGTTTCCGAAGGGGCGAACGTTGTCATTACCGGAAGGAGAGCCGATGTGCTGGAAGAGGCAAAGCGAGAAATTGCTGCGCCTGATGGGGGGCGCGTGCTCACCGTGCCGATGGATGTGCGCAATCCGGATCAAGTCGCCGAGATGGTGGGACGGGCCGATTCGGAGTTTGGCCGCATCGATGCTTTGGTGAACAATGCGGCCGGCAACTTTATTTGCCCGGCGGAAAAGTTGTCGATCAACGGCTGGAACAGCGTCATTAACATTGTGTTAAACGGCACGTTCTACTGCAGCCGGGAAGTCGGCAACTATTGGATTCAGCGCGGCCTGAAAGGAAATATCCTCAACATTATTGCGACGTACGCCTGGCACGCTGGAGCCGGGGTCATTCATTCAGCGAGCGCCAAGGCTGGAGTGCTGGCAATGACGCGCACGCTTGCTGTGGAATGGGGAAAAAGTACGGCTTCCGCGTCAATGCGATCGCTCCCGGGCCGATTGAGCGGATCGGCGGGGCGGAGCGGCTTTGGGAATCAGAGGAAGCAGAGCGGATGACGTTGGAAAGCGTGCCGCTCGGGCGGCTCGGGACGCCGGAAGAAATCGCGGCGGTCGCTTCGTTTTTGTTTTCAGATGAAGCCACTTACATTAACGGCGCTTGCATCACAGTTGACGGCGGCCAATGGCTGAACCGGCGGCCGTTTTAATCAAATTTGCCATAAAGCAAGATGGTCCTCACCCAAAAGGGATTGCAGACGGTATTTCTTCATTTATCGCGGGCAACCGGCTCATTGCACGCAACGGCCTTTGTCACAAGTGGATTCCCTGCTGTTAGGGGAGCCGCTTTTTTTACGAGTCAGGAACGATTGGGCAATTATGCTATAATAAAGGCAAAGATGGTCGATGGGGATGAGGTGAACACGATGGATGCATTAGACGTGGTGGCCAACTTGCCGCAAGTGATTCCGCACTATCAACCGATTTTCAGCGCCGATGAGCATGGGGTCGTCGGCTATGAAGTGCTCGGTCGGTTTCAAACGGAAACAGGGCCGGTCAGCCTTGGGCCGTTTTTTCACGATGAAACCATTCCAGAAGAATTTCGCATCGAAGTGGATGATGTAATCACGAAAAAAGCGCTCGATTATTTTTTGGCGCTTGCGGATCAGACGCCGCTCATTTTTTTAACCGCGACGCCAATTTGTTGATGCTCGATCGCGGCGAGTCGTTTTTGCAGCTGCTTCTTGCCTATGAGGCGAAAGGACTGGCGCTTGGCCGCATCGTATTAGAAATTAACGAGCAACATTTTAAAGGGGATGTTGATCAGCTCAACCATTTATTTACATACATCCGTACGTACGGTGTGAAAGTGGCGGTCGACAACATCGCTGAACATAGCATCAACTTGGAGCGGATCGGGGTGTTGTCGCCTGACATTTTAAAAATCGATTTGCATGAATTGCGAAAAGCGTCCGTTCATCAGGCATACCAAGGAATCGTCCATTCCATCTCGCTGTTGGCCCGCAAAATCGGGGCGACGCTTTTGTACGAAGATATTGAAACATCCTTTCAACTTCAGTACGCTTGGCGGCATGGCGGCCGCTACTACCAAGGGTATTATTTGGCGAAGCCCGGACCGGAAGCCGTGCCGCGCGATTTGTTGAAAGACTTGCTGCGCCAGGAATGCCATCGCTTCATCCAGCAAGAAAAGAAAAAACTTGAAACGCTGTACCATATTTCTGAACAGTTTCAGCAGCGAATCACGGCGTTGCTTGGCAAATACAAAAAAGCAGGCAATTTCAACGAACTCATTTCATCGCTGGCGGCCGAGCTCGATGACGTTTGTTTCCGCATTTACGTTTGCGATGAGGACGGCTTCCAGCAGTCGGGCAACATGTTCAAGCGCGGCGGCCGCTGGGAGCTCGAACACGAATATTACATGAAAAACTGGAGCTGGCGGCCATATTTTTTGGAAAACATCATTCGCATGCGCTCGCGTCGGCGGGGGATTTTATCGGATTTGTACACAGACATTGAAACCGGGGAGACGATCCGGACGTATTCGTATCCGATCGATGAGCGCCACTATTTGTTTATCGACTTGTCCTACAGCTATTTGTTTGAACATGACGCCCATTATTGACCGTATAAAATCGCCGCGTTGCGGCAAAGTAAGCATGAGGTGAAACTTATGGCACAGCTCACTTTTGTGTTATCTGCCCTCTCTGTACTGATCGCAGTCATCGGCTTCGTCTATACAGTCCGCCTCGGCCGCCAGCAGCGCTGGCAAGGAGAGCTTGACGGACCAGTTCCGAAAACGGTGCAAGAGCATGCGTATATGCGCAACCCGATGCTGCTCGCTTACGTATTGGCTACTTTGCTCGTTATTTTTGCGATCGGTTATTTGGCGCTGCGCTATTATTGAAAAGGCCATCCGTCTGGACGGCCTTTTTGATTGTCCGGAAATGGCGCTTTTTTTCGCGACTTTTTCCCGCCGCCGATGAATATATATGAAGCGGAAAGGGCAAAGGGGGAATGAAGATGGGGAAGCGGCTGCCGCTTCAGCTGTCGGGCGAGGAAGTGACACTGTTGCTCGAGGTGATGTTTAGCCAGCAGTACGCGCTGGAACTCGTCCGTTCTGAGCTGGAGGATATTGAAAACGGAGATAAAGAGGCCGATGAACAGAGATACCGGCAGCTGCTGCGTTTGTATGACCGGCTGCTGACCGAGGAAGGATAAAAACAAAGCTGATGCTATCGCTTGTAAGGAAGCGATAGTCTTTTTTATGGTATCATACAGGTGGAGAGGAGAAGATGCATACAGAGAAAGGCGGAACGGATGTATGAGCTTATTTGCAAATGAGGAATGGGCGAACATGACTGTCAAGTCATTTTTGATTCCAGCTGACAAAGTAGCGCACGTTCAAGTGGGCAATTATTTGGATCATGCGTTGCTCGTCCTGACGAAAACCGGCTACTCGGCGATTCCGGTGCTTGATACGTCGTACAAGCTGCATGGGCTGATTGGCATGACGATGATTATGGATGCGATTTTAGGGGTGGAGCGCATCGAGTTTGAACGGATCGAGACGATGAAGGTCGAAGAAGTGATGAACCGAAACATTCCGCTCCTGCGGCTTGACGACCGGCTTTGGAAAGCGGTAGGGCTCATCGTTAACCATCCGTTTGTGTGCGTTGAGAACGAGGATGGCTATTTTGAAGGGATTTTTACCCGCCGCGAAATATTGAAGCAATTGAATAAACAGCTGAGGCGGTCGAATCAGGGCCGAAAACTTTTATGAATTGATGCTTGTCACCAACATCTTTGTTTTGCTAAAGTAAAAAAGAATACAGCATGAAGGAGGAAATCGCCGATGAAGATGATGGACGCCAATGAGATCATTTCGTTTATTCAAAACAGCAAAAAATCGACACCGGTTAAAGTATACATAAAAGGGGAACTCGAAGGCATCGATTTCGGCCCGAGCGCGAAACCGTTCATCACCGGAAACACCGGGGTCGTGTTTGGCGAATGGCAAGACATTCAAGCCACAATCGCGGCGAATCAAGACAAAATCGAGGACTACGTCGTCGAGAACGACCGTCGCAACTCGGCCATTCCGCTGTTGGACTTAAAAGGAATCAAGGCGCGCATCGAGCCGGGCGCCATTATCCGCGACCATGTGGAAATCGGCGACAACGCCGTGATCATGATGGGAGCGGTCATCAACATCGGTGCGGTTGTCGGTGAAGGAACGATGATCGACATGAATGCGGTGCTCGGCGGCCGGGCGACGGTCGGAAAAAACTGCCATATTGGCGCCGGAGCGGTGTTGGCCGGAGTCATTGAGCCGCCATCGGCGAAGCCGGTGATCGTTGAAGACGATGTCCTTGTCGGTGCGAATGCTGTCATTTTGGAAGGCGTCACCGTCGGCAAAGGGGCGGTCGTCGCCGCCGGGGCGGTCGTCGTCGAGGATGTGCCGCCGTATACCGTTGTCGCCGGCGTGCCGGCGCGCGTTATTAAGCAAATCGACGAACAAACGAGAGCGAAAACGGAAATTAAACAAGAGCTTCGCCAGTTATAATGACGGGAAAAAAGCTGTCCGCTCACGGGGCAGCTTTTTTCCAATGGAGGAGAGAGGATGGAAGCGATCAGCCCATTTGTCGCCATTCGACGCGACTTGCATAAAATTCCCGAGCTCGGGTTTCAAGAGTTTAAAACACAGCAATATTTGCTTCACTATATTCGGTCGCTGCCGCAAGAGCGGCTTCAAGTCCGGACATGGAAAACCGGGATTTTTGTCAAAGTCAACGGAACATCGCCGCAAAAAACGATTGGCTACCGCGCCGATATAGACGGGCTGCCGATCCGCGAGGAGACCGGTTTGCCGTACCGCTCTGAACATGAAGGGTGCATGCATGCGTGCGGCCACGATGTGCATATGAGCATCGCTCTTGGCGTGCTCACCCATTTCGCACATCATCCGATTCAAGATGACTTGCTGTTTATTTTCCAGCCGGCCGAGGAAGGGCCGGGCGGGGCGAAGCCGATGATGGAAAGCGACATCATGCAGGAATGGAGGCCGGATATGATCGTCGCCTTGCATATCGCCCCGGAATATCCGGTCGGCACTATCGCGACGAAAGAAGGACTGTTGTTTGCCAATACATCGGAGCTGTTTATCGATTTAAAAGGAAAAGGCGGACATGCAGCCTCTCCCCATTTGGCGAACGATATGGTCGTCGCTGCCTGCACGCTCGTCGTTCAGCTGCAGTCGATCGTCGCCCGCAACGTTGATCCGCTCGACAGCGCCGTCATTACGATCGGGAAAATTGCCGGGGGGACAGTGCAAAACGTCATCGCCGAACATGCCCGGCTCGAGGGAACGATCCGGACGCTGTCGCCTGCGGCTATGGAAGCTGTCAAGCGGCGGATTGAGGCGATTGTGCGCGGAATCGAAGTGGCCTACGAATGCGAGGCGGCGATCGATTACGGCGCCATGTACTACCAAGTGTACAACGATCCGGCGCTGACAGCGGAATTTATGCGGTTTGCCGAAGCGCATCCCGGTATGAACGTCATTCGCTGCAAAGAGGCGATGACCGGTGAAGATTTTGGCTATATGCTGGCGGAAATCCCGGGATTGATGTTTTGGCTCGGCGTGGATTCGCCCCATGGGTTGCACCATGCAAAGCTCACCCCAAATGAAGAGGCCATTGACCGGGCGATCGCCTTTTTAATTGATTATTTTTCATGGAAAGGGAACGCCGAATGAAGTATAGTTCCACCTCCATCAAGACACATTATGTATATGAGGAGGTGGAGTGTGATGGCGAAAATCGGTGTTGAGCAATCGCTGACCGACGTGCAGGAGGCATTGAGAGAAAGAGGGTATGAGGTTGTTCCGCTTGGCGGGGAACAAGATGCCCGGGGCTGCGACTGCTGCGTCATTACCGGCCTGGACGCCAATATCGTCGGCATTCACAACATCGTCACGTCCGGTCCGGTCATTGAAGCGAGCGGGCTTACCGCAGAAGAGATTTGCCAAAAAGTCGAAGAAAAACTTCGCTGATGACGAACGTTCGGGCTGTGTGCGCTGGCAGCCCGCTTTTGGGTGAAATGGCAAAATCGCATAGCGTAAAGGAATGGTGGAAAAGGAACGAAGAACGTTTTCGTTTCTTTTTCTTTTTTTGCTAAAATAAGGGGAGAAACAATGCTTGATCAACGATGGAGGAGTGTCAATGAAAAAGAAACAGTTTGCCGTCATCGGCCTCGGGCGCTTTGGCGGCAGCATCTGCCGGACGCTGAGCGAACAAGGGATGGAAGTATTGGCCATCGATATTGATGAAGACCGGGTAAACGAATTTGCGTCGATCGCTTCACACGCCGTCGTCGGCGACACGACCGATGAAAACGTGCTGAAAAGTTTAGGCATCCGCAACTTCGACCATGTCATTGTCGCGATCGGCGACAACATCCAGGCGAGCATTTTGACGACCCTGATTTTAAAAGAGCTCGGCGTCAACCATATTACGGTCAAGGCAACGAACGATTACCATGAGAAAGTGCTGAAAAAAATCGGCGCTGACCAAATCGTGCATCCAGAACGGGACATGGGCGAGCGGATCGCCCACAACTTGATTTCCAACAACGTCCTAGATTATCTGGAGCTGTCGGACAAATACAGCATTGTCGAAATCGTGGCAAGCGAGCGGCTTGACGGCCATTCGCTTTTGGAGCTTGACATCCGCGCCCGCTATGGCATCAACATCGTCGCCATCAAGCGTGGAACAAGCGTCATCGTCTCCCCGCTCGCCTCGGAAATCATCCGCAAAGGCGACGTGTTGGTCGTCATCGGCGCTGACAGCGACATTGACCGGTTTGAGGAAAAAGTGGTCGGTTGACGGCTGGCAGGCGGCCTGTGCATGATGATGACGGAAAAAGGGCATCCTTTTGCAAGGACGCCCTTTTTTCTTTAGATTTCCATGATGATCGGCAAAATCATTGGCCGCCGTTTCGTCCGCTCGTACAAGAACGGAGCGAGCGTTTCCGTAATTTCGTTTTTGATCTCCGACCATTGGTTCGTTTTCCGTTCCAGCACTTTTTCGAGATGCTTGGAGATCAACACTTGCGCTTCGCTGATTAAGTCACCTGACTCACGCATATAGACGAAGCCGCGAGAAATAATGTCCGGGCCGGCGGCGATTTTGAATTCTTTCATGTTGATGCTGACGACAACGATGACGAGTCCTTCCTCTGACAAAATGCGGCGGTCGCGCAAGACGATGTTGCCGATGTCGCCGACGCCGCTACCGTCAATATAAACGGAGCCGGACGGAATTTTGCCGACGATGCGCGCCTCGTGTTCACTGATGCCGAGCACCTCGCCATTGTCCATAATAAAGCAGTTTTCCTCCGGCACGCCGCAGTCAATGGCGAGCTTGGCGTGCATTTTTTGCATCCGGTATTCGCCGTGGATCGGCATGAAATATTTTGGCTTCATGAGCCGGATCATCAGTTTTTGCTCTTCTTGCCCGCCGTGGCCGGACGTATGGATGTCGTTAAGCGGGCCGTGGATCACTTCCGCACCGGCTCTGCACAGCATGTTGATCGTCCGGTTGACGCTCACGGTGTTGCCCGGAATTGGCGATGAGGAGAAAACAACCGTGTCGCCTGGGATGATTTGAATTTGCCGGTGCGTGCCGTTGGCGATGCGCGACAACGCCGCCATCGGCTCGCCTTGGCTGCCGGTGCACAAAATCGTCACCCGATTGGCCGGCAGGCGGTTGATTTCGTTAGCGTCAACAAACGTGCCTTTTGGGCATTTGATGTAACCGAGTTCTTGGCCGATTTCAATCGCCGCTTCCATGCTACGGCCGAAGACAGCGATTTTCCGGTTGTTGGCGACCGCCGCTTCGGTCACTTGTTGAAGCCGATGGATGTTGGACGCAAACGTTGCAAAAATAATCCGGCCGTTCACTTTGCGGAAAATGTCGTGGATGCTCTCGCCGACGCGCCGCTCGGACATCGTGAAATGCGGAATTTCACTGTTCGTGCTGTCCGAGAGCAAGCAAAGCACGCCTTCCTTCCCTATTTCTGCCATTTTTGTCAAATTTGCCGGTTCGCCGACCGGTGTAAAGTCGAATTTAAAGTCTCCTGTGTGGACGATTTGGCCAACCGGCGTTTTAACGACGATGCCGTAGCTGTCCGGAATGCTGTGCGTCGTCCGGAAAAAAGTGACCGCTGTTTTTTGGAAGCGAATGACATCCTCTTCGCGAATTTCAATGAGTTTTGCCTGACGCAGCAACCCGTGCTCTTCGAGTTTATTGCGGATGAGCCCGAGCGCCAGCTTGCCGCCGTAAATCGGGATGTTCACCTGCCGGAGCAAATACGGAATGCCGCCGATATGGTCTTCATGCCCATGGGTAATGAACAGCCCTTTCACTTTTTCCGCGTGCTTGACTAAATACGAATAGTCCGGGATGACGTAGTCGATGCCGAGCAATTCGTCTTCTGGAAACTTGATGCCCGCGTCAATCACAATAATTTCGTCTTGAAATTGTACGCCATATGTATTTTTCCCGATTTCACCCAGTCCGCCGAGGGCAAACACACCGACTTGCTGATCCGTTAATAGTTTCATGATGAGATCTCCAATACTTGAAAATTAGCGCTTTTCTTTTCGTACTCCAAATGCGCCCCCTCTAACGGCTGAATATACTCGATATTGATCGGACGGTTTTGCAACTTTTGGCGTACTTCCCGCTCTGATTCTGCTTCAATGTAGAGCGTTTTCGTTTTTTCTCTCACGGGCACCTCTTCCGCGTTGTCTTGGTAAAACACTTTGAAAATCATGACCGAATCTCTCCTTATCGTACAATGATTGCTTTTCCATTATATAAAAATGCAACCCCGTTTTCATGTTTTTTGTCGTTCAAAAGCAAAAAAACAGGCGGGAGGTGTGCCGACGGTACGTATCATCTTTGACGGATTTTGGCCGTTTCATTCGCCAAAGTGGGAAAGAAGCCCTTCCGTCCGAAGGGCTGTTGTTGGAACAGTTAGGCGATCAATTTTTTCCGGAGCAAATCTTTCCACTGTTGAAGCAGCTTTTTTTTCAGCTTTTTCAACATTTTTCATCACTCCTTACTTTTTATTGTACTCAATTTGCGACGAAAGTAAATGTTTCTATTATATATGTTATGTAGGTAGAGGCTTGTTTTTCATGGGGAAAAATGGAACGAACCGTGTATTTCGGTTGACATTCCAATTGTTTTTCAGTACGGTAAACAGTGAATACATTTTCGGCAAGGAGAAGATAACGTGGGCAGAAAAATCGTGTTTTTCGACATTGACGGCACGTTGCTTGATGAACAAAAACAGCTGCCGCCATCAACCGTTGAGGCGGTCCGCCAGCTAAAACAGGCCGGCGTCTATGTCGCCATCGCCACCGGCCGGGCGCCGTTTATGTTTGCGGATGTACGCCGCCAGCTTGGGATCGACTCGTTCGTCAGCTTCAACGGGCAATACGTCGTTTTTGAAGGAACTGTCCTGCATAAGCGTCCGCTCCGCCGCGAGAAAGTGCGGACGTTGGCTGAGGACGCCCACCGCAACGGTCATCCGCTCGTCTTTATGGACGCGGAGGAAATGAGGGCGAGCGTCGGCGACCATCCGCACATCCATGTCAGCATGGGAAGCTTGAAGTTTTCCCACCCGCCTGTCGATCCCCTTTATTACGAAAACAATGACATTTACCAAGCGCTGCTGTTTTGCCGCGCCGCAGAAGAAGAACCGTACGTGCGCAATTATCCAGAATTCCGTTTTGTCCGTTGGCACGATGTGTCGACCGATGTGCTGCCGGCAGGGGGATCGAAAGCGGAGGGGATCCGCCTGATGATTGAGAAGCTCGGGATTGACAAAGGCGATGTGTATGCGTTCGGCGATGGGCTGAACGACATTGAAATGTTGTCGTTCGTCGGAACAGGAGTGGCGATGGGAAATGCCCATGAGGAAGTGAAACGGGTCGCCGATTTTGTAACGAAACCGGTCAGTGAAGAAGGCATATGGCACGGATTGAAACAATTGCAATTGATTCCATAAACAGCTGCCCCGCCGCTCATTCGGCGGGGCAGCTGTTTGGCATGGCCGGCCACGGTTCAGCGCCCGATCGGGATCGCCCCGTCTGGCACTTGGAACGGGTCGGCCGGATTGATGCGGTCATAAAACATAATGCCGTTTAAATGGTCGATTTCATGCTGGAAGACGATGGCCGGCAATCCTTTGAGGCGCAAGGTGACTTCCTCGCCGTCGAGCGTCGTGCCGGTGACCGTGATGCGGGCATAGCGCAGTACGTATCCGGGCACATCACGGTCGACCGACAGGCAGCCTTCCCCCGTCGTCAAATAACATTGCTGCACAGAGTGGCTGACGATTTTCGGATTGAACAAGGCATAGCTGTACAGCGTTCCGTTTTCATCAGTGACATGAACGGCAATCATCCGTTTGGAGACGTTGATTTGCGGAGCGGCGAGGCCGATGCCGGGCCGCAGGCCGTATTTGGCCGCCAGTTCCGGATCTTGGCTCATTTTCACATAGTCAAGCAAGCTTTGCAAAATGCGTTTGTCTTCCTCTGAAGGCGGCAGCGGAACGGGCTCAGCCACTTTCCGCAGCGTCGGATGCCCTTCTTTAATGATATCTTTCATGGTGATCATTCGCCTTTTCACTCCTGTCTCTCGCATCGCGGTCTACAGTGTTAGTCTAACAAAAATGCCTGTGCGCCGTAAATGAAAATGCGGCCGTCTGGAGATATTATCGGCGTATAAGGAATAAATTGAAAAAGAAACTTAAGAAAGCGCTGTCAATAACATGAACGGACATTGCGTTTTGCATTTCCCGAAAAATATAATACAGAATTAATACAGTGTTGTTTCGATGTGGTATAACAGATGGTTTCAGGAATGTTCCTGATTCCAAATACAACCAGGAGACAAAAGGGAAAGCAACGGAAAATCAAAGTCGTTGACGGCGTGAAAAATAAAGTGTAAACTAAAACTTGAGAACAGACGCTGTGTTAATGAGGATATAAAAAATAGTAATACAGATGTCGGCGCCGTTTTCGGTTTCCGTTGCGCCAAGCGGCGGCTGCTTTTTATTTCTTCTTTACTTTTGGGTACATTAATAGTATATGGATGAAGACAGCCTGATTTCCAAATTTCTTGATGAAAGGCAGAGGTGAACAAGATGGGTGTAAAGACCTTCCAATTCCCATTTGCGGAGCAGCTCGAGAAAGTGGCCGAGCAGTTCCCGACATTTCAAATTTTGAATGAGGAAGGAGAAGTCGTCAATGAAGAGGCGATGCCGGAGCTGAGCGATGAGCAGCTGAAAGAGCTGATGCGTCGCATGGTGTATACGCGCATTCTTGACCAGCGCTCCATTTCGTTGAACCGCCAAGGGAGACTCGGGTTTTATGCGCCGACCGCCGGGCAGGAAGCGAGCCAAATTGCCAGCCATTTTGCATTGGAAAAAGAAGATTTTATTTTGCCGGGATACCGCGACGTTCCGCAAATCATTTGGCATGGGCTTCCGCTGTATCAGGCGTTTTTGTTCTCGCGCGGCCATTTCCATGGTAACCAAATTCCAGAAGGCGTAAACGTCCTGCCGCCGCAAATCATTATCGGCGCCCAATACATCCAAGCAGCTGGTGTGGCGCTCGGCTTGAAAATGCGGGGCAAAAAAGCAGTGGCGATTACATATACGGGCGACGGCGGCACGTCGCAAGGCGATTTCTACGAAGGGATCAACTTTGCGGGGGCGTTTAAGGCGCCGGCCATCTTTGTCGTGCAAAACAACCGCTTTGCCATCTCGACGCCGGTCGAAAAGCAAACCGTTGCCAAAACATTGGCGCAAAAAGCAGTCGCCGCCGGCATTCCGGGCATTCAAGTTGACGGCATGGACCCGCTTGCGGTCTACGCAGCGGTCAAAGCTGCTCGCGAGCGCGCCATTAACGGCGAAGGGCCGACGCTCATTGAAACGCTCTGCTTCCGCTATGGCCCGCATACGATGTCCGGTGACGATCCAACGCGCTATCGTTCGAAAGAGTTGGAAAACGAATGGGCGAAGAAAGACCCACTCGTGCGTTTCCGCAAGTTTTTAGAGGCGAAAGGCTTGTGGAGCGAAGAAGAAGAAAACAACGTTATTGAACAGGCAAAAGAAGAGATTAAAGAAGCGATCAAGAAAGCGGACGAAACGCCGAAGCAAAAAGTAACCGACTTGATCAGCATCATGTTTGAAGAGCTGCCGTTCAATTTGAAGGAGCAGTATGAAATTTACAAAGAGAAGGAGTCGAAGTAAGCCATGGCGCAAATGACAATGGTTCAGGCGATCACCGATGCGCTGCGTATCGAGTTGAAAAATGATCCGAACGTGCTCATTTTCGGGGAAGACGTTGGGGTCAACGGCGGCGTATTCCGGGCGACGGAAGGGCTGCAGGCCGAATTTGGCGAAGATCGCGTTTTTGACACGCCGCTCGCCGAATCAGGAATCGGCGGCTTGGCGATCGGTTTGGCGCTGCAAGGGTTTCGCCCGGTGCCGGAAATCCAGTTTTTCGGCTTCGTGTATGAAGTGATGGATTCGATTTGCGGGCAAATGGCGCGAATCCGCTATCGTACGGGCGGACGCTACCATATGCCGATTACGATCCGTTCTCCGTTTGGCGGCGGCGTCCATACGCCGGAGTTGCACTCAGACAGCTTGGAAGGGCTTGTCGCCCAACAGCCAGGCTTGAAGGTTGTCATTCCGTCGACGCCGTATGATGCGAAAGGGCTGCTCATCTCGGCGATTCGCGACAACGACCCGGTCATTTTCCTTGAACATTTGAAGCTGTACCGTTCGTTCCGTCAGGAAGTGCCGGAAGGGGAATACACGATTCCGATCGGCAAGGCGGACATTAAGCGGGAAGGAAAAGACATCACGATCATCGCGTACGGCGCCATGGTGCATGAATCGTTAAAAGCGGCGGCAGAATTAGAGAAGGAAGGCATTTCTGCCGAAGTCGTCGACTTGCGTACCGTGCAGCCGCTCGATATTGAAACGATCATCGGTTCGGTCGAAAAAACGGGCCGCGCCATTGTCGTTCAAGAAGCGCAACGGCAGGCTGGCATCGCCGCCAACGTCGTGGCGGAGATTAACGAACGCGCCATCTTAAGCCTTGAGGCGCCGGTGTTGCGCGTGGCCGCTCCGGACACGGTCTATCCGTTTGCTCAGGCGGAATCGGTATGGCTGCCAAACTTTAAAGATGTAATCGAAACGGCGAAAAAAGTGATGAACTTCTAACAGCGGACAAATTCGGGGGAGCGGAACGCCTTCCCCCGCCCATTTTCGGCAAACGATAGGAGGTAGACAGACAGTGGCTTTTGAATTTAAGCTGCCGGACATTGGCGAAGGCATCCACGAAGGTGAAATTGTCAAATGGTTTGTGAAACCGGGCGATGAAGTGAACGAAGACGATGTATTGTGCGAAGTGCAAAATGACAAGGCGGTTGTCGAAATTCCCTCCCCGGTCAAAGGGAAAGTGCTTGAAATCCTCGTCCCGGAGGGAACAGTGGCAACGGTCGGGCAAACGCTCATCACGCTCGATGCGCCGGGTTATGAAAACATGACGTTTAAAGGACAAGAGCAAGAAGAAGCGAAAAAAGAGGAAAAAACGGAAACGGTGTCGAAAGAGGAAAAGGTTGACGCTGTCGCTCCCAATGCACCGGCAGCTGAAGCGGAGGCTGGCCCGAACCGCCGCGTCATCGCCATGCCGTCCGTGCGCAAGTATGCGCGCGAAAAAGGCGTCGATATTCGGCTTGTCCAAGGAACGGGCAAAAACGGCCGCGTCCTGAAAGAAGATATTGACGCTTTCCTTGCCGGCGGCGCAAAACCGGCACCGGCCGCAGCGGAGGAAAAAGCGGCGCCGGCCGCAGCGAAACCGGCGACGACAGAAGGCGAATTCCCGGAAACGCGCGAGAAAATGAGCGGCATCCGTCGGGCGATTGCCAAAGCGATGGTGCATTCCAAACATACCGCTCCGCACGTGACGCTGATGGACGAAGCCGATGTGACGAAGCTTGTTGCTCACCGAAAAAAATTCAAGGCTATTGCCGCGGAAAAAGGCATCAAGCTGACGTTTTTGCCGTACGTCGTCAAAGCGCTCGTTTCCGCGCTGCGTGAATACCCAGTGTTGAATACGTCCATTGATGATGAGACGGAAGAAATCATCCAGAAGCATTATTACAATATCGGCATCGCCGCTGATACGGACCGCGGCTTGCTTGTGCCGGTCATTAAACATGCCGATCGCAAGCCGATTTTCGCCTTGGCGCAAGAAATCAATGAGCTCGCCGAGAAAGCGCGCGACGGCAAACTGACGCCGGGAGAAATGAAAGGCGCTTCATGCACGATTACAAACATCGGTTCGGCTGGCGGGCAATGGTTTACCCCGGTCATCAACCATCCGGAAGTGGCGATTCTTGGCATCGGCCGCATTGCGGAAAAGCCGATCGTCCGTGACGGTGAAATTGTCGCTGCCCCGATGCTGGCGCTCTCGCTCAGCTTTGACCACCGGATGATCGACGGGGCGACAGCGCAAAAAGCGCTCAACCATATCAAACGGCTGTTGAGTGACCCGGAATTATTACTAATGGAGGCGTAAAACGATGGTAGTTGGCGATTTTGCAATTGAAACGGAAACGCTTGTCGTCGGCGCCGGTCCTGGCGGGTATGTCGCCGCCATCCGCGCCGCGCAGCTCGGACAAAAAGTGACGATTGTGGAAAAGGGCAATTTAGGCGGCGTCTGCTTAAATGTTGGCTGCATCCCGTCAAAGGCGCTGATCTCCGCAAGCCATCGCTATGAGCAGGCGAAGCATTCCGAAGAAATGGGCATTAAGGCGGAGAACGTCACCATCGATTTTGCCAAAGTGCAAGAATGGAAAGCAAGCGTCGTGAAAAAATTAACGGGCGGCGTCGAAGGGCTGTTAAAAGGAAACAAAGTAGAGATCGTCAAAGGGGAAGCGTATTTTGTCGACGCCAATACGGTGCGTGTCGTCAACGGCGACAGCGCGCAGACGTATACGTTCAAAAACGCGATTATCGCCACCGGCTCGCGCCCGATTGAGCTGCCGAACTTCAAGTTTTCCAACCGCATTCTTGACTCGACGGGAGCTCTCAACCTTGGGGAAGTGCCGAAATCGCTCGTGGTCATCGGCGGCGGCTATATTGGCATCGAACTCGGTACGGCTTACGCCAACTTTGGGACGAAAGTGACCATTTTAGAAGGAGCCGGCGAAATTTTGTCCGGTTTTGAGAAGCAAATGGCTGCCATCATCAAGAAGCGCCTGAAGAAAAAAGGCGTTGAAGTCGTGACGAACGCATTGGCGAAAGGGGCCGAAGAACGCGAAGACGGCGTCACGGTCACGTATGAGGCGAATGGTGAAACGAAAACGATTGACGCCGACTATGTGTTGGTGACGGTCGGCCGCCGACCGAATACAGATGAACTTGGTCTTGAACAAATCGGCATCAAAATGACGAACCGCGGCTTGATTGAAGTGGACCAACAATGCCGGACAAGCGTGCCGAACATTTTTGCGATCGGCGACATCGTTCCAGGCCCGGCGCTTGCTCATAAAGCGTCGTATGAAGGGAAAGTGGCGGCGGAAGCCATCGCCGGCCATCCGTCGGTAGTGGATTACATCGCCATTCCGGCTGTGGTCTTCTCCGATCCGGAATGCGCGTCGGTCGGCTATTTTGAGCAGCAGGCGAAAGACGAGGGCATTGACGTCATTGCCGCGAAATTCCCGTTTGCTGCCAACGGCCGCGCCTTGGCGCTGAACGATACGGACGGCTTCTTGAAGCTCGTTGTCCGCAAAGAGGACGGCGTCGTCATTGGTGCGCAAATCATCGGTCCAAATGCTTCTGACATGATCGCCGAGCTTGGGCTCGCCATTGAAGCCGGCATGACGGCAGAAGACATCGCTTTGACGATCCATGCCCATCCGACGCTTGGCGAAATCGCCATGGAAGCGGCGGAAGTGGCGCTTGGCACACCGATTCATATCATTACGAAGTAACTGTGAAACGACCGGGCTTGGCCCGGTCGTTTTTCTTATCATGCGGGAATGGCGCATTTCTTGTCCTGTTTTTCATACTATTTTCCGCTTTCGTTTCATATCGTTATGGTAAAGAAAAGCGGGAGATGGAAATGATGAAAGCGTATGTCGCCTTTTTGCTGCAAATGATGATTTGGAGCAGTTTTTCCTTGATCGAGTGGCTGTCGGGGCGGGACCGGCCGTTTTTCCGCGGCTTGATGTTGTGCGTCTTCATGTACATAGCGTTTTTACTGGCGCGCCAGCTCGGCTTGGCGACGCGCAAAGCGCTCCTTACAACAGCTGCCACGGCGGCGGTGTATTTTACCGGCCAGCATTTCATATGGCAATCTATTCCATGATCTGCCCCTTGGGTGCGGAAGCGGCGCGGTTCGGCGAACAAAAAACAGCGGTCCCATGCCGCTGTTTACACGCGGCCGAACGACATCGTCCGGCCGCTGAATAAACGCAGTTCGCCGCCAAGCGTTTTGGTCATCCATTTGCTGAATTCGTTTGCTTTTCTTTTGTCCCCGTGCGTTGCTCTCGGCGCCAATGCCAGCTCAATCCATGTTTCTTCTCCGGCTGTCCGCACGGCAATGGCCATCCCTTTGTATAAGCGGCCGTCGCCTTGCAAATAAAGAACGTGGTCGCGTTCATGCACCGTGTATGAAAAGGCTGCCTGCTCGTACGCCCATCCAAGCTGCTCCCCCGTTTTGCGCAGCGCGGCTCGGTAACGTTCGAGCAACTGTTTGATTTCCTCGATGCTGATCGATTTCCCCCCCCCGGCAGCTTTAGGCTTGCATTCAACGCCCTTCTCTCCTTTCGCCATCTTTTTGTCTCTCTCGTCTTCATTGTACCATGTTTTTTCGGACTGCGGTGAAAAAGTTTGGTGTCATAAAAGAGCCGTCATAATCCGAAATGTGACATACAAATTGAGATTTACAATCTAAATATGATATATTATTATAAAACCAACAACAACATTTATCATCATAAAGGGGTTTTGGGGATGGGCACGATCGTATGCCAAACGTGTGAAGCTACAATTGCGTATTTTGAAGATGAAAAAGTGACAACGCTTTACGGGAAATGCGATTGCTGCGGTCATGACCGCGAGGACGGAGAAGAAAAAGAATAAGGCGGGCAAACAAACGGGGGAAGGAACGGATAGGCGCGCATGTGGGGCAAAGCACATGCGCGCCGTTGATTTTGGCCCAAAAAAACAAGCCGGGAAAACCGACTTGTGCATTCAACGAATCGGCTTATATTCTTTGATGACGCGCAACGTCTGCAGCGTATCGTCCTCAGGGCCTTGCACCGGCAGGCCGGCGGCCAAGTTTGTCTCGATATACTTCAAATTTTCCTCCGTAATGATTTCACCGGGAATAAAAATCGGGATGCCTGGCGGATACACCATCACAAATTCCGCGATGATCCGTCCGGCTGACTCGTGAAACGGCACGACTTCTGTTTCTGCATAAAAGGCGTCGCGCGGCGTCAAGGCTAAGGCCGGGATATCCGGAAGCAGCACTTTCGGTTTGACTCCTTTTTCCGCCTGATGGCTGAACTCGTCCGACAGGCGGCGGAGGGCCGAAACGAGCAGCCCGGCTTCCCGCTCGCTGTCGCCTGGCGTGATGATGCACAAAATGTTATACAAATCCGAAAGCTCCACTTCGATGTTATACGTTTCGCGGAGCCATTGTTCGACATCATGGCCGGTCAAGCCGAGCTCCTTGACAGAGATAATCAGCTTCGTTGGATCGTAGTCGTACGTCGCTTCCGTGCCTAAAATTTCTTCACCGACGCAGTACAAATATGGAATTTCGTTGATTTGCCGCCGTGTCCATTCCGCGAGGCGGATCGCCTTGTCAATGAGCTCCCGCCCTTTCGTCGCCAGCTGTTTGCGGGCGACATCGAGCGAAGCGAGCAACAAATACGACGTCGACGTCGTCGTCAACATGCTTAAGATCGCTTGCACGTGCTTCGCGGAGACGAGCCCTTCGCGCACATTTAAAATCGAGCTTTGCGTCAGCGATCCGCCGAGCTTATGGACGCTTGTCGCCGCCATATCGGCCCCGGCTTGCATCGCGGAGAGCGGCAAGTCCTCATGAAAATGAATGTGCACTCCGTGCGCTTCGTCGACAAGCACCGGAACGTTGTACGAGTGGGCGATCTCGACGATTTTTTTCAAATCGCCGGCAATGCCAAAATACGTCGGGTTGATGACGAGCACCCCTTTGGCATCCGGGTGTTGGTGGAGCGCTTTTTCCACTGCCTGTGGCGTAATGCCGTGGGAAATACCGAGCTCCTTGTCAATTTCTGGATGGATGAAAATCGGCGTCGCCCCAGAAAAGACGATTGCAGACATGACCGATTTATGGACGTTGCGCGGCACAATAATTTTATCGCCCGGTCCGGCGACCGACATGACCATCGTCATGATCGCCCCGCTCGTCCCTTGCACTGAGAAAAACGTGTAATCGGCGCCGAACGCTTCGGCGGCGAGCTCCTGTGCACGTTTGATCATCCCTTTCGGATGATGCAAATCGTCGAGCGGACTGATGTTGATTAAATCGATCGCCAAGGCGTTTTCTCCGATGAAGGAGCGAAACTCCGGATCCATGCCGGCCCCTTTTTTATGGCCGGGGATGTGAAATTGAACCGGATTTTTTTTCATATGCTCCAACAGTCCGGTAAACAATGGTGTTTCGAGTTGTGACAATGGTTCCCCACACCTCTTTACCTTAAAAATAAAACAAATGCATTATAGCATTTATTTGTTCGTTTGCAAAGAAGAAAAGAATGTTGCACCAAAAAAGGAGAATGGCGATCAAAACAAGAAGTAAAAGAAGGATAACATCAAAAAGGGGAATGAATTGATGGAATGGAACACGAGAGTGACCGAGTTGCTCGGCATTACATATCCAATCATTCAAGGGGGATTAGCCTATCTGGCGTACGCCGACTTGGCCGCCGCCGTCTCCAACGCCGGCGGGCTCGGCCAAATTACGGCGATGTCGCTTGAAAGCCCGGAGCGCTTGCGCGAGGAAATCCGCAAAGTGAAAGAAAAGACGGACCGGCCGTTTGGAGTTAATTTTGCCATCGGCCAGCACGGCCGCCCGTTCGATCATATGCTTGAGGCTCGCTTGGGCCGGACAGGCGATTGGGCTCATTCACGACATTCCGTCGGTCGCTGAACTGTTTGCCCGCATGATCGGCGAGGCGGAACAAATTCGGCGCCGTTGGGCAAACTAACAGCGGAGGTGAAACAATGGGCTATTCGTACCCGTTTTCGTATGATTGGTCGACGCAAGAAATCATCGATGTCATTAAATTTTTTACGGCGGTCGAAACGGCGTATGAGCGGGGGATGAAACGCGAAGAATTAATGGAGATATACCGCCGTTTCAAAGAGATCGTCCCGTCCAAAAGCGAGGAAAACCGGTTGTACGCCGAGTTTGAAAAGGAAAGCGGCTATTCATCGTACGCGGTCATCAAGCAGGTGAAAGAGGCAAAAAACGGCGACTGGATTCACATCGGGCCAAGCGGGCGAAACGCGGTAGGTAAACGCACAAATTAGTTGCATACACCCCTTTTTCCACATAATATTAAAATATAAAACAAAACGAAGCAGTACATTCCGTGAGGGGCGCCGGAAGTTTAGCTGATGATCGAGAAAGGGGTGCGGACGAAGATGAAAAAAACCGCCAATTCGCTGAAACGGCCAGACGGAGACAAACGCATGGCGGTGTTGCGGCTCGAACTTGATTATGAATTGGCGACGCTGTATGAAGCCATGATGGAAAACGATGAAGAAAAGAAAAGAGAATGCAAACGGCGGCTTGAAAAGCTGCGCCAAGAACTGATGCGCCTTCAAGTATGACCATTTTTAAGGCGAACCATCTTTGCGGTTCGTTTTTTTCTTGAGCGGTGCCCACCCCTTTCCGGCTGCTGCGTACATAATAAAAGCGGGAGGAATAGACATGGAAGGAAAATGGGAAGAGATCGACCAGTATGCCCGGCAATGGATTGCAGAAGCGGGACAGCGCATCCGCGCCTCGTTTGCGGAGCCGCTGACTGTGGAAACGAAGGAAAACCGCAACGACTTGGTGACGAACGTCGACCGCGGCATTGAGCAGTTTTTCGCCGAGCACATCCGCCGCCAATTTCCCGGCCATCGCCTGTTGGGCGAAGAAGGGTTCGGCGATGAGCTGGCCGCATTGGACGGCGTTGTATGGGTCATTGACCCGATTGACGGAACGATGAACTTTGTCCATCAGCGGCGCCACTTTGCCGTGTCGGTCGGCATTTTCGAAGATGGCGTCGGCCAGCTTGGCTATGTGTATGACGTTGTCTTTGACGAGCTGTATACCGCGCAAAAAGGGAAGGGGCTGTTTTTGAACGGCGAGCCGCTCGGCCGCTTGCAGCCGGCACCGGTGGCGGAATCGATCATCGCCATTAATGGCACATGGCTCATGGAAAATAAACGTCTCGACCATCGTCCACTCGTGAGGCTGGCCAAAGATGCGCGCGGCACGCGTTCGTACGGGTCGGCGGCGCTCGAGCTCGCCTATGTCGCAGCCGGCCGCTTGGACGCCTACATTTCGCCGCGCCTGTCGCCGTGGGATTTTGCCGGCGGGATGATTTTAATTGAAGAGGCGGGCGGAATCATGACGAACCTCGACGGAAAGCCGATCGATCTGCTCAACCGCAGCTCTGTGCTTGCCGCCAAGCCGGGCGTGCATGAGGAAATTTTGTATCGCTACCTTCGGGGCTGACGAGAAGGAGGCTGCGGCAAGAAAAGGGGCTGATCCAAAATGCGAGTGCGTTTTCGGATCAGTCCCGTTTTTTTATTCGCGCATCCGCTTTTTGCGAACGAACCCGGCGCCCATAATGGTGATAAACGTGAGCGTCGAGACGGCGATGCCGGTTGCGCTTTGCCTAGCGATGAAAACGCCGATCGCCATGACGGCGGCGACAGCGAGGATGGCGAGTAGCAGCGGCACAGGTTCGATGCGTTTCATCCGCTTGACTCCTTTCTCGGAAAATGAGGCGTCTTTTTCTAGTGTACCGGAAAATACGGCTCTTCACCAAACGTTATGTTGCATCTATATATGCTTGATTTTCTATGTTTTGTGATATAATAGACGAGCAGCTTGTCTAACAGGAGTGACCAACATTGACCAAGAAACGAATGGATCTTCGCAATATTGCGATTATCGCCCACGTCGACCATGGAAAAACGACGCTCGTCGACCAACTGCTCCGGCAGTCGGGAACATTCCGCGAAAACGAACAAGTCGAGGAGCGGGCGCTTGATCGCAACGATTTGGAGCGTGAGCGCGGCATTACGATTTTAGCCAAAAATACTGCTGTGTTGTATAAAGGGACGCGCATCAACATTTTGGATACACCGGGGCACGCCGATTTCGGCGGGGAAGTGGAGCGGATCATGCGCCTTGTTGACGGCGTCTTGCTTGTCGTCGATGCGTACGAAGGCTGTATGCCGCAAACGCGGTTTGTGCTCAAAAAAGCGCTTGAGCAGCAGCTTGTGCCGATTGTCGTCGTCAACAAAATCGACCGCGAGTTTGCCCGTCCGGCGGAAGTCGTCGATGAAGTGATCGACTTGTTTATTGAACTCGGCGCTTCGGAGGAGCAGCTTGAGTTTCCGGTCGTGTACACATCGGCGCTGCGCGGAACATCAAGCCTTGACCCGGACCGGCAAGGCGGGGACATGACCGCCTTGTTTGAGACGATCATCGAGCATATTCCGGCGCCGGCGGACAATCGCGATGAACCGTTGCAATTCCAGGTGGCCCTGCTCGATTATAACGAATACGTGGGCCGCATCGGCATCGGGCGCATTTTCCGCGGCACGATGAAAACCGGCCAGCAAGTCGCCTTATTGAAGCGCGACGGCACCGTGAGACAGTTCCGCGTCACAAAGTTGTTCGGCTTTATTGGCTTAAAGCGGATCGAGATTGAAGAAGCCCACGCCGGCGACATCGTGGCTGTTGCGGGAATGGAAGACATTAACGTCGGCGAGACCGTTTGTCCGCCGGACCGCCAGGAACCGTTGCCGCCGCTTCATATTGATGAGCCGACGCTGAAAATGACCTTTCTTGTCAACAACAGCCCGTTTGCCGGGCGCGAAGGCAAATATGTGACGGCACGGAAGTTGGAAGAGCGGCTGCTCACCCAGCTTGAGACCGATGTCAGCCTGCGCGTCGAGCCGACCGATTCGCCGGATGCATGGATCGTTTCCGGACGCGGCGAGCTTCATTTAGCCATTCTAATTGAAAGCATGCGCCGAGAAGGGTATGAACTGCAAGTATCGAAGCCGGAAGTCATTGTCAAAGAGATCGATGGCGTTTTGTGCGAACCGATTGAACGAGTCGTGATCGACGTTCCGGAAGAGTATACCGGCGCCGTTATGGAATCGCTTGGCAGCCGCAAAGGCGAACTCGCCGATATGGTGCATGGAGACAACGGACAAGTGCGTCTCGTCTTTCTTGTGCCGTCGCGCGGGTTGATCGGCTATCGAAGCGAATTTATGTCGCTGACGCGTGGGTATGGCATTTTAAACCATTCATTTGACCATTACGCTCCCATGCAGCCTGGCGCGATCGGAGGCCGCCGCCAAGGGGTGCTCGTCTCGATGGAAACCGGCAAGGCGACAGCGTACAGCATTATGCAGCTTGAGGACCGCGGCACGATTTTTGTCGAGCCGGGCACAGAAGTGTACGAAGGAATGATCGTCGGCGAGCACAACCGGGAAAACGACCTTGTCGTCAACATTTGCCGCGAGAAGCATGTTACGAATGTGCGCTCATCGACGAAAGAGCAGACGGTGACGATGAAAAAGCCGCGCCTGCTGACGTTGGAAGAGGCGCTTGAGTATTTGAACGACGATGAATATTGCGAAGTGACGCCGGTTTCCATTCGTTTGCGCAAAAAAATCTTAAGCAAAAGCGAGCGCGAAAAAGCGGAGAAGAGAAAGAAAGCGGCGCAACAGGCAAAATAGAAGCGGCATGCCTTTGGCTAACCGGGAAAGCCCTGGATGCGCCGGCGTGTGCATGCTTCTGCCGCGCGGCGCTTGAGAGGAAACAAAACAAGGCTGCGTTTTGGCGGGCATTCGGGTGGACGGGAGGGAACAATATGAACGTGCTGGAACGGCTGACGTTTTTCGCCTCTCTTTATGACGTTGACGGCAATCCCGAGCGCGGCATGTGGCTGCTGTACGCCACGGTTTTGCTGCTGGCGGCGCTTGTTTACCGTCTCGGTTTTGCCCGCCGGCTGCCGCTGTTGAAAAGCGCCGTCATTTACGTCTTGCTGGCGCTCGGCTGCACAGTGTTAACGTTTTTCGCTGTTTTTTTGCCTGTGGCGGAAGGATTGGCGGTCGCCGCGCTCGTATTGCTCATTTATAAAATCCGCCTCAGGCAGGCGAAAGAGGGAGAAAAGCCATGAAATCGGTGCAAGACGCTCTTTACAACTGGCTGACAATCGAAATTGTCGCCGCCGCCCGCCCGCACGATGAGGCGGCGCGCGACACGGCGTCGTTTTTTCTGGCTATCTTGGAAAACAACTTCGGCGTGACGGCGGTGAAGGCCGCCAAAGACGAAGCGAGCGGGCGGTACGTTGTTGAATATAGGTGCGGCGGGGAAACAAAGACGGCTCATTTCCCTGTGGAGCTGGCGGAAGCGATATGGCGGCAGATCGAAGCCGAGCCTGAGAAGTACGGATCATAAAGAAAAAGAAGCAAAACCGGCACTGGAAAGCGGCCGCTTCTCAGTGCCGGTTTTTGGTTACCAATCCTCATCGGTGCGGTTGCCGCGATAGAAGCGGAATTTTCCTGTCGCCAGCCGCATCCGTGTTTTTTCCGCAATGCGGTCATGACATTGACGGCACATGTACGTATGGATCGGACGGTTGCGAAGCCGTTTGGCGAGCGGCGATTCATCGTCGATCGTGTCAATTTGTTCGCAAAGCACGCATTTGATTCTCATGGTTCACCTCAACAACTATATCAATGCACGTTGAAGCTTTAACGTTTTTTATTTTTCGACTGGCGGGCGGCCGAACAACACCGCCTTCTAGACAAATTGATTTGTCCGGAAGGCGGCTCGTTGTTCGGTTCTCTGTCACGCTAAAGCTTCTCCGGCTGTCATTAAGATCGAAAATGCCCCTCCCGATCCATTATACCACAGCGCAGCAGAATCGTTTAGCGGTTTAAGTGGTGGTTGGACTGCTTTTCTTGATGTTCGTTCAACTGCCGTTCCTCTTGGTTGTTCAACTGCCCGTCGTTTTCTTCGGTCGGATTTGGCGTCGTTTCAAACAGGTCGCTTGGCACTTCCGGCATCACCCGTCCAACGATGTCGGCGATTTCGTTCATGAATGCCTGCACAGGCCGCCCCTCATCAATTTGCCGGCCGATGTTGCGCACGCGCGTGTAAAGGTCCGGATCGGCGATAATAATTGCGTTGGCGCCGTACGGGTCTTTTTGTAGCGCTTCTGCAACGGAATATTTGATCGTGCCGACGCGTGAGGCGTCGACATTGGCGCCGACGTCAATGCCGACGATGGCGTACTTGCCCACAACGATCGCGGTAGCATCGTGAACGTTCGGCACACGGTTCGCGATCTCCGCAATCCGGCGGGCGATCTCCTGGCCCGATTTATTTTCTACCTGCTCATCAACCGTATTTCTGACGCGCACAAGCGAACGGTCCCCATCGTTTGCTTCATTGCTGTTTCCAACATTGCATCCGCCTAAAAGAAGAAGGGAGAAGGCGGCCAGCCATCCGAGTGTTTTCTTCATCTTTGTCCACCTCTGCTTTTTTGACTTTATTTTGCAAAAATCCTTCTATCTTTATACATTTTTTCATATGCTATACCACAGCCATTCCCATCCGGTATACAAGGCGGAAAACGGACGCTAGGGGGAAGCGGAATTTGGGAAAGAAAATCTATGTGCTTGATACAAACGTCCTCTTGCAAGACCCGTATTCAATTTTTTCGTTCGAGGACAACGAGGTCGTCATTCCGGCTGTCGTCCTGGAGGAAGTGGATTCGAAAAAGCGGTATATGGATGAGGTCGGGAGAAACGCCCGCCAGGTGTCGAAGCTGATCGACCGCCTGCGCGAGAACGGCAAGCTGCACGAGAAAATTCCGCTTGAAAACGGAGGGGTGCTGCGCATTGAACTGAACCACCGTTCATTCCATCAGCTTCAGGAAATTTTTGTCGAAAAAACGAACGACAACCGCATTTTGGCGGTGGCGAAAAACTTATCGCTTGAGGAACAAGCGAAAGAGGACGGACGTTCGGTCATTTTGGTGAGCAAAGATGCGCTCGTGCGCGTGAAAGCGGATGCCATCGGGCTGCAGGCCGAAGACTTCTTAAGCGACCGCGTCGTTGACATCGACCATATTTACACCGGGTTTTTGGAACTGTACATAGGGAGAGATCACCTGCAACGGTTTTATGATAAAGGGGAGCTCGTGTTGGCCGATATCGCTGATCACCCGTTTTACCCGAATCAGTTTATTATTATGAAAGACGCATTCGGCAGTTCCGCTTCGGCGATTGGCATCGTCGACCAAAACGGCAAAAAGGTGAAGAAGCTGATTTTTCATCATGAGCATATATGGGGCATTCGCCCGCGCAACGTGCAGCAAACGATGGCGTTTGAGCTGCTTATGCGCGACGATATTCCGCTCGTGACGTTAATCGGCAAGGCTGGAACCGGGAAAACGCTGCTCGCGCTTGCTGCCGGGCTCATGCAGACTGAAGACTTGCGCACGTACAAAAAGCTGCTTGTCGCGCGCCCGATCGTGCCGATGGGGAAAGACCTCGGCTTTTTGCCCGGGGAAAAGGAAGAAAAGCTGCGCCCGTGGATGCAGCCGATTTTTGACAACCTTGAGTATTTGTTCAACACGAAAAAGCCGGGGGAATTGGACGCCATTTTAGCCGGCATGAGCTCGATTGAAGTCGAGGCGCTCACCTACATTCGCGGCCGCAGCCTGCCGGAGCAGTTCATCATTATTGATGAGGCGCAAAACTTGACAAAGCATGAAGTGAAGACGATTTTGACGCGTGTCGGCGAAAAAAGCAAAATCATTTTAATGGGCGATCCGGAACAGATCGACCATCCATATTTGGATGAATACAACAACGGCTTGACGTATGTGGTCGAGAAATTCAAAGACCAAAAAATCGCCGGTCATATCCGCCTTGTCAAAGGAGAGCGTTCCGAGCTCGCCCAGCTCGCTGCCGACTTGCTTTAGCCCTCGTCTTCCAACCGGCCGCTTGGGAGGCTGCCAATCCTGCGTCACGCGAACGAACAGGAATGGCGGCCCCTCACGGCCGACCGAAAACCGGACGTCCTCTTGACGGAGCGTCTGGTCAGCGGACGATGAGCTGGCGCACATGGGTAATCGGCGCTTCGCGGTTCGAGCCGTCGCCGAAATAAATGTGCACCGGACCGTCATCGCGCAGCGGCTTTCCGTTTTTAGAAAAAGCAAAAATCAAATCGTGTGCTTTGTCGAGCGGGATCACCGTTTCCCCGCTTTCCGTCACGACGACAAGTTCAGAAGCGTCTTCGTGCGGTTCAGCGTTTTGCAAAAACGGAGCAAACGGCATGCCGAACGAACCGGTGATGATTTTCTCCTTCAAAAAACGCCGCTCGGTTTTCAATGTGGGCGGAAAGACGGCCCCCTCCTGAATTTCCCGGTCCCAAAACACCGACCGCTTTTTGATTTCTTCTTCCTCTTGCCCTGCCCCGGCTTGATCCGGTTTCGGATGCGAAAAATACGTGTCCAAATCGACTTTTCGGTCATCGAAAATCCAGACGCCAGGGTCGAGCGTAATCGTAAAGTTGACCTTTCCCGTCAGCATGATAATATCGCTCATCAAGACACCCTCTCCTCTGCATGTTGCCGCTGTTTTTAGTTTAGTATAATAATAAATAAAGCGTTTGTCATGTTCCAAGCCGGATTGATGTCAATGGTTTCAACTTGCAAAATGGCTTGTTTCACGTTAAGATTTAAAGAAGGATAGGGGAGAGAACGGAGGGATCGATGTGACGGACGAATCGATGGGCTATCGCGAAAAGGCGTACGCGCTGCTGCAAGCCGATGCGGAAAAAATTATTCAGCTCATCCGCGTGCAAATGGATCATTTGACGATGCCGCAATGTCCGCTCTATGAGGAAGTGTTGGACACGCAAATGTTCGGCTTGTCGCGGGAAATCGACTTTGCGGTGCGCCTCGGGCTTGTGGAGGCCAAAGACGGAAAGGCGCTCCTTGACCGGCTTGAGCGCGAGCTTTCCGCGTTGCATGAAGCAGTGACAAAAAAGCGCGTACGATAACGATACATGGCAACTCAAACGATTGGCCTGCCGTCGTTTGAGTTTTTCTGTTTTTGGGCAGGAAATCGGCGCGCTGCTGCGAATGATTTATGTACATACGTGCAAACAGGGAAGAGGGACGATGGATCGACAATTATGGAAGAAAGTGTTGAAATGTTACGATTATCCGCTCATGGCCGCGGTCATTATGCTGTCGTTGTTCGGCCTGATTATGGTGTACAGCGCGAGCATGGTGACGGCCGTCATCCGTTTTGAGGTGCCGAGCGACTATTTTTATGAGCGGCAAAAGCATTGGCTCATCGCCGCGCTCGCTGCCTTTGCCATGATGGCTATTATTCCGTATAAAGTGTGGCGAAAAGAACGATTCGTGAAATTCGTTTTCTTCGCTTCCCCGCTGATGCTGATCGCGGTTGCGTTCCTTGGCCATACGGCCAACAATGCGACAAGCTGGTTTCGCGTTGGGGCGCTTTCCATCCAGCCGGCGGAGCTGGCCAAGCTCGGCCTGATTTTGTACTTGTCGGCGGCGTTTGCCAACAAGCGGAAACGGCTGGCTGAGCCGGTGAAAAGCAATTTATTCCCCATTTACTATACGCTGTTTATTTGTGCGTTGATCGCCATTCAGCCGGACTTCGGCACGGCGTTTATCGTTTTTGTTATCGCGGTGTGCATCATTCTTTCGTCTGGACTGCGCCTTACGTTGCTTTTCAAGCAGCTGCTCTTTTTCGCTTTGATCGCCGTGATGCTGTCGCCGCTTTGGCTTCCGTTCATGGGCAAAAAGATTTTTTCGAGAGAACGGTTGTCGCGCCTTTACAGTTTTTTGGATCCGTTTCAATATGCGGATACGGACGGCTATCAGCTCGTCAATTCGTATTTGGCGATCGGGATCGGCGGGCTGAAAGGGCTTGGGCTCGGAAAAGGCATCCAAAAGTACGGCTATTTGCCGGAGTCGCACACCGACTTTATTATGGCCGTCATTGCCGAAGAGCTCGGTTTGTTCGGCGTCATGTTCACGCTTGGGCTATTGGCGTTTATCGTGCTGCGCGGATTGTGGATCGCCCGCCGCTCGACTGATGCGTTCGGCAGCTTGCTCGCCATCGGCATTTCCGTCATGATCGGCTTCCAGACGTTTATTAACGTCGGCGGAGTCGTCGGGCTCATTCCCATCACCGGGGTGCCGCTGCCGCTCGTCAGCTACGGGGGGACATCGCTCGTCCTGATAATGGCCTCGCTCGGCTTACTGGTGAACATTTCGATGTTTACGAAGTATGAACAGCGATACAAAAAAAGCGAAAAACAAGCCGTGAACGCGTCAAAAAAAGGTCTGACTTTCTAGAAAGTGTATTTACAAAACGGCAAAACTTTTATAGTTTAATTTAGAAAGGAGGAGAGACGATGAGGACAAGACGAATTCACAAAGTACTTGTAGCCAACCGCGGGGAGATCGCCATTCGCGTCTTCCGCGCCTGCACGGAGCTCGGCATCCGCACTGTAGCCATTTACTCGAAGGAAGATGTCGGTTCGTACCACCGCTATAAGGCGGATGAAGCGTATTTGGTCGGCGAAGGGAAAAAGCCGATTGAAGCGTATTTGGACATCGAGGGCATCATCGAAATCGCCAAAGCTCACGACGTTGATGCCATCCATCCGGGGTATGGGTTTTTGTCGGAAAATATCCAATTTGCGAAACGGTGCCGCGAGGAAGGGATTATTTTCATCGGCCCAAACGAGGATCACCTCGACATGTTTGGCGACAAGGTAAAAGCGCGCCATGCGGCCATGAAAGTGGGCATTCCGGTCATCCCGGGCAGCGACGGACCGGTCGGCGGCCTTGAGGATGTCGTCCGCTTTGCCGAAACGCACGGATATCCGTTCATCATCAAGGCGGCGCTGGGCGGCGGCGGACGCGGCATGCGCATCGTCCGTTCCAAGTCTGAAGTGAAAGAAGCGTTTGAACGCGCCAAATCAGAGGCGAAGGCGGCATTTGGCAGCGATGACGTCTATGTCGAAAAGCTAATCGAAAAGCCAAAGCACATTGAAGTGCAAATTTTGGGCGACCATGAAGGAAACATTGTCCATCTTTACGAACGTGACTGCTCGGTGCAGCGCCGCCACCAAAAAGTCGTTGAGGTTGCGCCGAGCGTCTCGCTGTCGGACGAGCTGCGCCAGCGCATTTGTGAAGCGGCGGTTAAACTGATGAAAAGCGTCGGCTACGTCAACGCCGGTACGGTTGAGTTCCTTGTCTCAGGCGATGAATTTTATTTCATTGAGGTCAATCCGCGCATCCAAGTCGAGCATACGATCACCGAAATGATCACGGGGATTGACATCGTCCAGTCGCAAATTTTAATCGCCGACGGCTTTTCACTCCACAGCCCGGAAGTCGGCATTCCAAAGCAGGAAGACATCCGCATTAACGGCTATGCGATTCAGTCGCGGGTGACGACTGAGGACCCGCTCAACAACTTTATGCCGGATACGGGAAAAATTATGGCGTACCGCTCAGGCGGCGGTTTTGGCGTGCGCTTGGACGCCGGCAATGCCTTCCAAGGAGCGGTTATTACGCCGTATTACGATTCGCTGCTCGTGAAAGTGTCGACATGGGCGTTGACGTTTGAGCAGGCGGCCAGAAAAATGCTGCGCAACTTGCGCGAATTCCGCATTCGCGGCATTAAAACGAACATCCCGTTTTTGGAAAATGTCGTGCAGCATCCGAAGTTTTTGTCAGGGGAATATGATACATCGTTCATTGACACAACGCCGGAATTGTTTGTGTTTCCGCGTCGGAAAGACCGCGGGACGAAAATGCTCACCTACATCGGCACGGTGACGGTCAACGGCTTCCCTGGAATCGGCAAAAAGAAAAAGCCGGTGTTTGACAAGCCGCGCGTGCCGAAATTGAGCGAAACCGAACCGATCCCGGCCGGAACGAAGCAAATGTTGGACGAACGCGGCGCCGAGGGGCTCATTCGCTGGATTCAAGAACAGCCGCGCGTCCTGCTCACTGATACGACGTTCCGCGACGCCCATCAGTCGCTGTTGGCGACGCGCGTGCGCACGATCGACATGCTGCGCATCGCCGAACCGACGGCGCGCTTGCTGCCGAATTTGTTCTCGCTTGAGATGTGGGGCGGAGCGACGTTTGATGTGGCGTACCGCTTTTTGAAAGAAGATCCGTGGGATCGGCTGCTCAAGCTGCGCGAGCGCATCCCGAACGTGCTGTTCCAAATGCTGCTTCGTTCGGCCAACGCCGTGGGGTATAAAAACTATCCCGACAACGTCATCCGCGAGTTCGTCGACAAATCAGCGCAAGCCGGCATCGATGTCTTCCGCATTTTTGACAGCTTAAACTGGGTGAAAGGAATGACGGTGGCGATCGATGCCGTCCGGCAAAGTGGTAAAATCGCCGAGGCCGCCATTTGCTACACCGGCGACATTTTGGACCCGAGCCGGCCGAAGTACAACTTGGACTATTACAAGTCGCTCGCCAAAGAGCTCGAGCAAGCCGGAGCGCACATTTTGGGCATTAAAGATATGGCAGGGCTTTTGAAGCCGCAGGCGGCGTACGTACTCATTTCCGCGCTTAAGGAAACGGTCGATATTCCGATCCATTTGCATACGCACGATACGAGCGGCAACGGCATTTACACGTACGCCAAAGCGATTGAAGCGGGTGTGGACATTGTTGATGTCGCCGTCAGCTCGATGGCCGGCTTGACGTCGCAGCCGAGCGCTAATACGCTCTACTATGCGTTGGAAGGAACGGAGCGGGCGCCGGAAGTTGACATTTATGGCTTGGAGCAGTTGGCCCGCTATTGGGAAGATGTGCGCAAGTTTTATCAGGAGTTTGAAAGCGGCATGAACGCCCCGCATACGGAAGTATACATGCACGAGATGCCGGGCGGCCAATACAGCAATTTGCAGCAGCAAGCGAAAGCGGTCGGCCTCGGCGACCGCTGGGATGAAGTGAAAGAAATGTACCGCCGTGTGAACGACTTGTTCGGCGATATCGTCAAAGTGACGCCATCATCGAAAGTCGTCGGCGACATGGCGCTGTATATGGTGCAAAACAACTTGACCGAACAAGACATTTTTGAGCGCGGCGAAACGCTCAACTTCCCGGATTCGGTCGTCGAGTTTTTCGAAGGCTATTTAGGACAGCCGCACGGCGGATTTCCGAAAGAGCTGCAGCGCATCATTTTGAAAGGGCGCGAACCGATCACCGTCCGCCCGGGTGAGCTGCTTGAGCCGGTTGACTTCGAGCAAATCAAGCGGGAGCTGCATGACAAGCTCGGCCGCGAAGTGACCGACTTTGACGCCATTGCCTATGCGCTTTATCCGAAAGTGTTTTTAGAATATGCCGACACGGTCGAAAAATACGGCGATATTTCCGTGCTCGATACACCGACGTTCCTGTACGGCATGCGCCTCGGCGAGGAAATTGAAGTGGAGATTGAACGCGGCAAAACGCTCATCGTCAAGCTCGTGTCGATCGGCCAACCGCAGGCCGATGGCACGCGCGTCGTCTACTTCGAGCTGAACGGCCAGCCGCGCGAAGTCATCATCCGCGATGAGAGCATCAAAGCGGCCGTTGCTGAGCGCATCAAGGCCGACCGGACGAATCCGAACCATATTGCGGCGACGATGCCGGGTACGGTTGTGAAAGTGCTTGTCGAAAAAGGGGAGAAAGTGGATAAAGGCGACCATTTGATGGTCACGGAAGCGATGAAAATGGAAACGACGGTGCAGGCGCCGTTTGCTGGCATTGTCAAAGACATTTACGTCAAAAGCGGCGATGCCATTCAGGCGGGCGACTTGCTGATTGAGCTATCCAAATAATGAAAAAGGGATGTCCGCGTTTTTGTGGGCATCCCTTTTTCTCTGCAGCGGATTACCGCCATTTCAGCACGGTTGGCGCTGTTTCCTCGGGCGGGTGAGCCATCGTTTTTCCCGGCGCACGGCGGGTGCGCAGCGCCAAGAGCAGCAAGTAGCTGAGCACGCCGAACAGGCAGGAGATAAAAAACGCGTGCGCCAGAGCCACGTATAAGTTCAACTGAGTGAACACAACGAGCGCCCCAGTTGTCATCTGGGCGAGGACGAGAAAAAGAGCAATGATCCATCCATAGTAGATAACCGGTTGGCTTCGGTAATGACGGATGGCGTGCAGCGCCGCGATGGCGATCCAGATGACGATCAGCCCCGCCGCCAGCCGATGGCCCATTTGCACCCATTCGTGAAACTGCACCGGGAAAGGACGCGTTTTCGCGCACAGCGGCCAGCTTGGACAGGCGAGGCTGGCGTTCGTATGGCGGACGAGCGCCCCGGTATAGACGACAATGTACGAGTAAATAATGATCCCGTAAATATGAACGCGCATCGGCCTGTCAAGCGTAAGCGAGACGGCGGAAAACGTTTTGTCCGCTTCAAAAATGAGCAGCGTCAACAGCAGCACAGCGGCAAATGAGATGAGCGAAATGCCGAAATGCAGGGCCAACACAAAATCGGACTGCCCCCAGACGACCGCGGCGGCGCCGATTAATCCTTGCAGGACGAGAAAAACGAATGAGACGACTGCCAAAAACTTTGTCTCCCGCATATGGCCGATGACCCGCCATGCCCAAACGGAAAGAATGAGCACCATGATGCCGGCAAGCCCGGAGACAAGGCGATGGCTCAGCTCAATGACCAGTTCAGGCGTAATGTCATCCGGCACCCACTGGCCGTTGCACAGCGGCCATGATCGGCCGCACCCCATGCCGGAGCCGGTTTTCGTCACGAGCGCTCCGCCGATCAGCACAAACAGCATGACCACGGTTGTCGCGGCCGCAAACCATTTTAATGAACGTTGCAAAATCTTCACCTTCTTGTATTGAGGAATTATGATTTTGTCCATATTTAGTAAAAAGTGGTGCAGTTGATAACGGCCAACGATGTTCCAAACCAAATCTATTTTACACGATGACCACCGGAAACACAAAATGACGTGGTAAGATGTTTCATGGACTCTCTCCCTCCTGTTTTATGGATGTTGGTCATCACCATCATAGCAGGGAGAGAGTCCTTTTTGCATGACATTTGCTTTTTTCTACCGCGCTTCGCTTGGTGGCCCCGACGAGCGTCGCGAACAAAAGTTCGCAACCCTCGTCGGGGATCATTTCGGAATGTCACCCACAAATATTTTACTCACACTTTGCATATTGAATAAGTCGATTAAGTTTACTAGAAATATTAATGGGATAGGCAAACGGGCCGGTTTCGCCTAACGGATTCAAAAATTTGACACAAATTATTCAAAAAAAGTTCACATGATGAGAAAAAAATGTGATTTAATATATAGAGAAATAAACCTGCCTAGTTCTTTTGTTTTTTTGTTTTCGTATTTCGGGCATTGGAGCCAAGATCACGGCGTCTGCCCGCCGGGCGGCGCAATGAGGAGGAACAGGAGACATGGCCGAATTGAAAGCGGTGCACCAGGATGCGGCCGATGCCGGTCATCGCTCGCATGTGAGCGTCAAGACAGTTTGGAGAGAGTTATCGTCTGTTGTGAAAATCGGAATCGTCAATTCGAATTTGATTACGACGTTCGCCGGGATGTGGCTGGCGTTTTATTTTACTGGGGAACACTTTTTGGAGAACCTGCATCTTGTTTTTTTCACGCTGTTTGGGGCAGCGCTTGTCATCGCAGGTTCATGCGCCATTAACAACTACATTGACCGCGACATCGATCAATATATGGAGCGGACGAAAGTGCGGCCGACGGTAACTGGAACGATGGAGCCGCGGCGCGTACTTTGGCTCGGAGTTGCCCTGGTCGCCGTCGGCACGATGAGCTTGCTCATAACAACGGTTACGGCAGCGGTGGTCGGGCTCATTGGCATGGTGACGTACGTCTTTTTCTATACGCTTTGGACGAAGCGCCATTATACGCTCAACACTGTCGTCGGCAGCATTTCCGGCGCCGTGCCGCCGGTGATCGGCTGGACCGCGGTTGACCCAAGTTTCCATGTCGTCCCGCTTGTTCTCTTTTTGATCATGTTTTTATGGCAGCCGCCGCATTTTTTGGCGTTGGCGATGAAGAGGTGCGAGGAGTACCGGGCTGCCGGCATTCCGATGCTGCCGGTCGTTCACGGCTTCGCCATGACAAAACGGCAAATCATCGTCTGGGTGGCCTGTTTGCTGCCGCTGCCGTTTTATTTGTTCTCGCTCGGCGCGCCGTTTTTAACGGTCGCGACGCTGCTGAACATCGGCTGGCTGTTTTTGGGGCTGTGGGGCTTGAAAATGAAAGATGACTTAAAGTGGGCGAAATGGATGTTCGTCTATTCGCTCAACTATTTGACAATTCTATTCGTGGCGATGGTGATCGCCACCTTATGGTAAACGTTTGAAATTCTTTCATCTCTTTCATCATGAAAGAATTTGTATATATTTCTACATCAAAGAAAGAGGGGTTTGATTAGGCTATGAACAAAGGGCTGCGTAACTGGCGCTTACTTTCTTTGTTTGGAATGATGGCGCTGTTGCTCGCCGGCTGCGGCAAGCCGTTTTTGTCGACGCTCCAGCCTGCCGGCGAAGTAGCGGACATGCAGTACTCGCTCATGTTGCTGAGCACGTCGATCATGGTGCTCGTCATTGTCGTTGTAGCGATTATTTTCGTCTATGTTGTCATCCGCTTCCGGCGGCGCAAGGGGGAAGAAAACAAAATTCCGAAGCAAGTGGAAGGAAGCCATAAACTAGAAATTATTTGGACTGTCATTCCAATCATCCTCTTGCTGATTTTGGCGGTGCCGACGGTATCGGCGACGTTTAAGCTGGCGGATGTCAAGCCGATGAATGACAAGAACCGTGATAAAGACACGGTTGTGGTCAACGTGCGCGCCAACTTGTATTGGTGGGAGTTTGAGTACCCGGATTACGGCATTATTACGAGCCAAGATTTAGTCGTGCCGACGAATGAAAAAGTGTATTTCAACTTGGTCGCGTCGGATGTCAAACACTCGTTCTGGATTCCGGCGGTCGGTGGAAAAATGGATACAAATACGGACAACAAAAACCAGTTCTGGCTTGTCTTTGACCAAGAAGCGACAGATAAAGCCGGCGGCGTCTTTTACGGCAAATGTGCGGAGCTTTGCGGGCCGTCGCATGCCTTGATGGATTTCAAAGTGCGTCCGTTGCCGCGCACGGAGTTTGATGCTTGGGTCGAAAAAATGCAAAATGCAAAAAAACCGGTTGTGACGGATCCGGTTGCCAAACAAGGCGAGGCGATTTTCAACAAAAGCTGTATCGGCTGCCATGCCGTGTCGCCGGTAGACAAGCGTCCGGAACAGGCACGCACAGCGCCGAACTTGGCGAACTTTGGCGATCGCGAACGAATTGCCGGCATTTTAGAACACAATGAAGAAAACTTGAAAAGATGGCTGCGTGATCCCGAAAGCATAAAGCCTGGAAACAAAATGACAGGTACATATGGCGAACTGACAGAAGAGCAGATTGATGCGTTGACGAAATATTTAATGAGCTTAAAAGTGGAATAAGGTATAAAAGGGAGGTTTCACTGTGAGTACGATCACTCGCAAAAAGGGTGTCGGCGCCGTTTTATGGGATTACTTGACAACAGTCGATCATAAAAAAATCGCCCATCTGTATCTAATCGCCGGAGGATTTTTCTTCCTGCTTGGCGGTCTTGAGGCGCTGTTCATCCGCATTCAGCTCGCGAAGCCGAACAACGATTTCCTTGTCGGCGGCTTGTATAACCAAGTGCTGACGATGCATGGAACGACGATGATTTTCTTGGCTGCGATGCCGCTTGTTTTCGCCTTTATGAACGCAGTCGTGCCGCTGCAGATCGGCGCGCGCGACGTTGCGTTCCCGTTCTTGAACGCGCTCGGATTTTGGCTCTTTTTCTTCGGCGGCCTGTTTTTAAACTGTTCGTGGTTTTTAGGAGGCGCGCCGGACGCCGGTTGGACGTCGTACGCATCGCTAGCGCTCGATTCGAAAGCGCACCACGGTGTCGACTTTTACACGCTCGGATTGCAAATTTCCGGTATTGGAACGTTGATAGGCGGGATTAACTTCCTTGTCACGATCATCAACATGCGCGCTCCGGGCATGACGTTTATGCGCATGCCGATGTTCACATGGGCGACGTTTGTAACGTCGGCGCTTATCTTGTTTGCATTCCCGCCGCTGACGGTTGCTTTGATTTTCATGATGATGGACCGGTTGTTTGGCGGCAACTTCTTTAACCCCGCTGCCGGTGGTAATACGATTATCTGGGAGCACTTATTCTGGGTGTTTGGACATCCGGAAGTTTACATTCTTGTTTTGCCGGCATTCGGTATTTTCTCGGAAATTTTCGCGACGTTCTCGCGCAAACGCCTATTCGGTTATTCGTCAATGGTGTTTGCGACCGTGCTCATCGCGTTCTTAGGCTTCATGGTGTGGGCGCACCATATGTTCACCGTCGGGATGGGACCGATTGCGAACGCCATCTTTTCTGTCGCAACGATGACGATTGCGGTGCCGACCGGGGTGAAAATTTTTAACTGGCTGTTTACGATGTGGGGCGGAAGCATCAAATTTACGACGCCAATGCATTATGCGGTGGCGTTTATTCCGTCGTTCGTCATGGGCGGGGTGACCGGGGTCATGTTGGCGTCGGCGGCGGCGGATTATCAATACCATGACAGCTATTTTGTTGTTGCGCACTTCCATTACGTCATTGTCGGTGGGGTTGTGTTCGCTTTGCTTGCCGGCACGCATTATTGGTGGCCGAAAATGTTTGGCCGCATGCTGAATGAAACGCTCGGCAAAATGACGTTCTGGCTGTTCTTTATCGGTTTCCATTTGACATTCTTTATCCAGCACTTCCTCGGCTTGATGGGGATGCCGCGCCGCGTCTTTACGTATTTGCCGAACCAAGGATGGGAAACCGGCAACTTGATCAGCACGGTTGGGGCATTCTTTATGGCAGCCGCGACGGTTATTTTACTTATTAACATTGTGATTACGACGGTAAAAGGCGAAAAAGCGGCGGGGGATGCATGGGGCGACGGCCGCACGCTCGAATGGGCGATCGCTTCGCCGCCGCCGGTGTACAACTTCGCTCAAACGCCGCTCGTCCGCGGGCTTGATGCTTTCTGGCTCGAAAAAATGGAAGGCAAAAAAGAATTGACGCCGGCTGAACCGCTTGGTGACATTCATATGCCCAATTCGTCGTTCTTGCCGTTTGTCATTTCGTTTGGACTGTTTGTTGCAGCATTCGGCTTTACGTACCATAATGACGCCGGATGGGGCTTGCCGGTCGGCATTCTCGGCCTGCTGATCACACTCGGTTCGATGTTGCTGCGTTCGGTGATCGATGACCATGGCTTCCATATCCATAAAGAAGAAGTGCTTGAGCTTGAGAAGAAGGGGGCGAACGCCTGATGCATGCGGAAGAAAAACTGACAGCCGAGACGTTTCCGGCGGCGCCGGAACGCGCCACCCTTGAAGGGAAAAACAAGTTTCTCGGTTTTTGGCTGTTTTTAGGCGGAGAGACGGTGCTGTTCGCCTCTCTCTTTGCCACCTATTTGGCGCTCAAAGACAAAACGAACGGCGGCCCTTCGGCAGAGGAGCTGTTCCAAATGCCGATCGTATTTATGGCGACCATGCTGCTGCTAACCAGCAGCTTGACGAGCGTGTATGCCATTTATCATATGAAAAACTTTGATTTTAAAAAGATGCAGCTCTGGTTTGGCATTACCGTTTTGCTTGGCGCCGGCTTTTTGGGCTTGGAAATTTACGAGTTCAATGAATATGTGCATGAAGGCCATAAGTTTACGACGAGCGCCTTCGCGTCCGCCTTTTACACGCTCGTCGGCACGCACGGCGCCCACGTTGCGTTTGGATTGCTTTGGATTTTAACATTGATGATTCGCAATGCCAAGCGCGGGTTAAACTTATATAATGCCCCGAAGTTTTACGTCGCGAGCCTTTATTGGCACTTTATCGACGTCGTCTGGGTGTTCATTTTTACCGTCGTATATTTAATGGGAATGGTGGGGTGAACGTATGGCGAACCAAACGAACTCCGGAAATGAACGCGTCGATTTGGCATACCGTCGCCGCAAAAATGCGGAAGAGATGCGCCATCAACTGATTGCATTCGTTTTGATGATTTTGTTGACGCTCATTGCCTTCGCCGCCGTTGGTTACGAAGAGTTTTCCCATTGGTTTGTCGTTCCGTTTATTTTGTTGCTTGCCGCTGTGCAAGTGGCGTTCCAGCTTTATTATTTCATGCATATGAGCCATAAAGGCCACGAATTCCCGGCGATGTTTATTTACGGCGGTGTGGCGGTTATGCTTCTACTTGTTTGGGCGTTTACAACAGTTATTTGGTGGTAAGAAAAGGGGGAATCGGTTTTGCGCCGGTTTCCCCTTTTTCAATAGCCTTGGCGCGGCGTCGTGTAGTATAATGGGAAAGGACAAATCAGGAGGGGATTCGTATGTTTCAATCGCTGCAAATGTTTGGCCCCGTCGCCCTTTGGAGTCCGTTTTTTTTGCTTGTGTTAGCGGCGGTTGCGTTGCTGTACATTGGGATCACCGGGCCATGGCGGCAGCGCTTTGGCCTTGATGATCCGGTTCCGGGCAAACAGAAGGCGTACTTTTTGGTCGGCATCGCGCTCCTTTACGTATGCAAAGGTTCGCCGCTTGATCTGCTCGGCCATTTATCGTTTACTGCTCATATGGTGCAAATGGCGGTGCTGTATTTGATCGTGCCGCAATGTTTCATTTTAGGCATTCCGGCGCCGCTGTATGAGCGCCTCTTCCGTTTCGCCGCGGTGCGCCGCCCGTTTCAGCTGCTGACGAAGCCGGTCATCGCTCTACTGCTGTTTAACGGCTTGTTTTCGCTTTACCATGTGCCGATGATTTTTGACACCGTTAAAATGAATATGATTTTGCACGCTGTCGTCACTACGGTCATTTTTGTCGCCGCGTTTTGCATGTGGTGGCCGCTTGTCAACAAGCTGCCTGATTGGCAAACGTTGTCGGGATTGAAAAAAATGGGCTACATTTTCGCCAATGGTATGCTGTTGACGCCGGCTTGCGCGCTGATCATTTTTACGGACACGCCGCTTTATGCGACGTACACCGACCCGAAGGCATGGATGGCTTCTTTGGCGCTTTGCGTGCCGCAAGGGACTTTGGCGTCGCTTGATTTGACAGGCCCGCAAATGTTCTTGTCGATGTCGCCGTTTCATGACCAACAGCTCGGCGGGGTATTGATGAAAATTATTCAAGAAATCGTATACGGGATCATGCTGTTCGTTGTTTTCAGCGAATGGTATCGGAAAGAGCGGGAAAAAGAACCGAACATGGGTATGGAGCCGCGGCCGACGAAATTGTAAACCGGTGTTGGCTGCAAGGGGATGAGTTGAAAGGAAAGGGAGAGAACGGATGGCGATTTTACCGACGATCAGCACAAGTTGCATCGTGATCAGCGCTTTGCTTGTTGCTTACGGCTGGTATTTGATCAGCCGCAAACGGACGGAAGCGCATAAAAAGGTGATGTTGGCCGCCGCCGTCTTTGCGCTGTTGTTTTTTATCATTTACATGTCGCGGACGTTGTTTATTGGCAATACGAGCTTCGGCGGACCGGAGAATGTCAAAGTCTATTATACGGTGTTTCTTATTTTCCATATCATGTTGGCGACAGTGGGAGCCGTATTTGGCCTTGTGACGATCTGGACGGGGCTGAAAGACAGCCGCTCCCGCCATCGCCGGCTTGGGCCGGTGACGAGCATTATTTGGTTCGGCAGCGCTTCGACGGGGGTCATCGTGTATTTGCTTCTTTACGTCCTGTACCCGGGTGGGCAGACGACCTCGCTGATTAAAGCAGTGCTCGGATTTTAGAGGCAAGTGGCATCGGCCGGCCGGATCGCATAACATAACAAAAATAGCTCATACGCTGCGGGGGGGGGGGAGTGCGGTGAAGACGTTCCGGCATCGGAAGCGGAGCGCCGTAGAAGCGACGCTGTTGACGATTGTCATGATGTGTGTGCGGGAATGGGAAGACGTTGTAATGGACGATTGCGAAATATTTGTAGCTGTTTCACAAGAGGACCGCTGCCGCATCAGCGTGAAGCTATCCGTCCGGTATGGGGCGTCGGTACTCGCGGTTTGCCGGCAGCTGCAGCAGCAAATTGCTGAGGAGATCGCCGCGATGACGCCATACAGCGCCGAGTCGGTCGATGTGACGGTCAAACGGCTTGTCGCGACGTAAAAACGCATGAGAAAAGAGCTCTCATGCGTTTTTTCTTTACTCTTTCGTCTTTTCAATTTCGCGTTTGACTTGCTCCAATACTTTTTGGCATTGGCCGACAAGGGAAGATGGAAAATGCTCATCTTCGCCATATTCAACGCCATGCGGATAGTAATGTTTCCCTAAAATCGGTGTGAGCAGTTTAATGAGTGCATAGCGCGAGTCGACATCCCCTTCGATCGCGTACCCTTGAACACGCAAATAGTATGTTCCCTCTTTAATCACGTATTTCCGGTCGTATGTGACCCGTTCGTAATCCCACTGCGCCGCGCGTACAAAACCGTGGCGCGCCATGATGTCATCAAGGAGGGACAGTTCAACCGTTTGATTTTCAAGACCGCTATTGTCAAATTTCATGTTTCTTCCTCCTAACAACGCAGGTATGTAAAGCGCCAAAAAGGAAATCGTCCCCTCATTTATAATAGTACGAAAACGGTTTGCATTTCAACGAATTGTTTGCCATTGTTTCTGTTTTGCTTGCATTTTTTCTCGCTGCCGGATGCACAATAAAAGCAGAAAGGAGAGACGGACAATGCAAACGGTTCGGGACATCATGTCGACGGATGTACAATATTGCACCCCGCTTGACAACATGTATGAAGTGGCTGTAAAAATGCGTGAATTTAATGTTGGCGCCATTCCGATCGTCGATCAAGGCCGCCTCGTCGGAATGATTACGGACCGCGATTTAGTCGTGCGCGGCATCGCGGAAAAACATCCGGGTTCAACGGCGGTGACCGAAGTGATGAGCCGCGAGCTGGTGACGGTGTCGCCGGACGATTCCGTGCAAAAAGCGGCGGACATCATGGCGCGCCATCAAATTCGCCGTCTCCCGGTCGTTGAAGGCGGCCGTTTAGTCGGCATCGTTGCCCTCGGCGACTTGGCGACGAACCGTTATTCGGATGAGAGCGCCGGCCGTGCGCTTAGCGAGATTTCTGAACAACATCGCGTCCATTGACTGAATACGGACAGACATTGTTTCTTGAAGGGAAGGGCGGTCTTTTTGGACGCCCCTTTTTTTTGCCTGTGAAAAACGGCTATAATGGCAATAAGGAGATTGTTGCAGAAAGCGGGAGTTGCCGTGTGAAATGGTTTTTTCTTTTTTTGTTCTTATTGATCGGGTTTTACTATTTTGTGCCGAGTCCGCCGCCGCAAAGCCCTCCGGAGCAGCCCAAAACAAATGGATACACGCTGAAAGAACCGAAAGCAACCGCCGGCGTCGCTGTGTTGATCGGCCGGCCGGCGCAAGAGGCGGAAAAGCAGTTCGGCGCGCCGGATCGAATTGATCCGTCAGCTTATGGCTACGATTGGTGGGTGTACAGCCGCCGCCCTGAATCGTATTTCCAAATCGGGGTGCTTGGCGGCAAAATCGTCACGGCTTTAGTCGGCGGGGAAAAGGTGAACGTCGAGCCGTTTGCGATTGGCCAGCGTCTGCAGACGATTTTCCAAACGATGCCCGTCCTGTCCAACATTAAGATTACACTAAACAGCGGGACGTACCGGTTTGAGCTGTCGGAACAAGATTATTCCTCAAGACCGGTCGTTAAAGTGGGAGAGGCGTATGCCCAGCTGTACATCGACCGGTTTACCGGCCGTGTGGCCGCTGTTCGCCTCATGGACGCAGAAACGTTTGTGAAACTGCGGCCGTATGAGCTTGTGTACCGCGGCCGCCTGCCCGCGGCTACCCCGTTGTCAGAGAAAGAACAGCGGCAGGTCGATGCGGCCAATGCGAAGCAAATTTTTGACTGGACGAACTTGATCCGCCGCCGTCATGAGCTCCCCCCCCTTGTCTGGGACAGCAAAGCCGCCATGGCTGCCGCCAAGCATAGCCAGGATATGCATGACCACCAGTTCTTCTCTCATGAATCGCCGCAATACGGCGATTTATCCAAACGGCTTGGCGCCTTGGGCGTTTCATTTCAGCTCGCTGGGGAAAATATTGCCGCTCATCAAGTAGATGGCGTCGAGGCGACGGTTGGGTGGCTGAACAGCCAAAAGCACCGGGAAATTATGCTGAATGCGGAATTTACCCACCTTGGCGTCGGCGTTTATGCCGATTATTATACGCAAAATTTCCTGACGCCGCTATGAAAATTTGGGCGCACCTTTGCCTGCTGGGAGCGATATGATATGGCAGATAGGCATGAGTGGATGAAAGGGATGAAAACGGTTATGGCCAAGCCTCTGCATCCTTCCGTTGAACAGTTCAAACAGTTTGTCAAAAAACACCCGAAACTCATTCAAGAGGTGCGCAGCGGCAAAAAGACGTGGAAGCAAGTGTATGAGGACTGGTACTTGTTCGGAGAGGATGACGACATATGGGAACCGTACCGAGACGCAGGCGGCAAGGAGAAAAGAGAGGAAAAGGGAGCAAGCAAATGGCTTGATAAGCTCGCGGCGATGCTTGGACAGCTTGACGCGGCAGAAGTGCAAAAACACTTGGCAAGCGTCCAACAGGCCCTCGCTGCGATCCAGGGCATTCTGTCTGAATTTCAAGGAGCCAGTCCGCAACGGCCCAACAAAGAGGAGCATCCGTTTTCGTTTCGCCAAGACTAAAGGGTGGTAGCAATGAGAAGAGATGTATGGCAATATGTGCAGGCAAACCCGATGTTGCGCGCGTTTGTTCGTGAACAGCCGCGCTGGTACCGGCTGCTCGCTCGCCGTCCGCACGAGCTGTCGGCGCTCCAGTTGGCCGCCTTGCGCCATTACGGGCAGACGATCCCCGATAAAGTAGAAAAAATTTCCCAATCGTTGCAGATGGCCTCTCTCATGTGGCAAATGTTTAAAGCGCTGCGCGACTAATTTGGCGGCAAACGGCAAAGACTAGCTCTGAAAGGGAGTGATGCCTTTGCCGAAATGGCTTGTATGGTTCGGGTGTGTGGTGCTGTTATGGGCGTATGCCGGCGGACGGCCGGAGACGGCAGCGGCCGCTGTTCATGCGCCGACAGCGAATCACCCATGGCATGTCAAATATGAAGTGAAAGGGCATGACGTGCTCGTGGAATGTTTGGCCGCGCAATTTCCGTTTCGCAAAGGAGAGGGGGGCGGCCATATCAACGTGTATCTCAATGGACAGAAAATGACGGAAGTGTATACGGCCGCCTTTATCGTGCGCGGCCTGCCAAGCGGAAAGCATATGATCCGCCTTGAGCTCGTCTATAACGATGGAAAGATGACCGGCATGATGCATGAATTTGAAGTGACGATCCCGTAAAGCTCGACAGGAGACAAGGCTATCCGGCAGAGTCTCTTTCTGCCTTCGGATAGTCTTTTTTTGCGCTCTTCTTTTCCTTCATGATCTCCTCCCTTTCCATTTTCCTTTTATTCATGGTATGATGAAAGATGGAGGTGCTATATTTGTGAGGATCGCTACTCTCGAGCGCATCGAGATTTTGGATAAAGCAGAATCGTTGGCGAAAATGGTTGTCGAGTCGGAGGTGGCGGATGAATACCGCCGCGCGTTTCGGCGGCTCAAACAAGACCGCCGCGCTCAGCAGCTGATCGCCCGTTTCGTCAAGCTGAAAGAGCGGTATGAGGAGGTGCAGCGCTTCGGCAAATACCATCCCGATTACCGCAACGTGATGAAAGAAGTGCGTGAGGCGAAACGGGAGCTTGATTTGCATGAGACGGTGGCCGCCTTTAAAGAGTCGGAAAAAGCGCTGCAACAGCTGCTTGATGACATTAGCGTGTTGATCGGCAAGGCTGTCTCGGAACATGTCAAAGTGCCGACCGGGAACCCGTACTTCCTGTCAGCCGGCTGTTCCGGCGGCTGCAGATCCGGCGGAGGCTGCGGCTGCCGAGCATAGAAAAAGGGGAAAGGACTATGTTTCCAAAACGGCAAGGGATTATCGTTTGGCTTCATTCATTGAAATACGGGAAGCAGCTGCGCAAATTCGGCAACATTCACTATATTTCAAAGCGGCTGAAATATGCCGTTCTGTACTGCGACATGGAGCAAGTCGACCATGTGATGAAAAAACTGGCGGCGCTCCCGTTCGTCAAACTCGTTGAGCCGTCGTATCGTCCGTTTTTAAAGCTGGAGTTTGAATCGAAAGGGGAGAAAGAGAAAGACTCCCCGTATCCGCTTGGATGAAAGAAAAGAGCGGGCCTTAGCCCTGCTCTTTTTTTGGCTATTGGAGCGGCGGGATGAAGCGGTTCATTCGCATAATGCCGATTAAGTGCTGATAATATAAGTCGAGTTCCGCGAACATCGTTGACGGCTTGACGTCGAGATGGATGACGCCAAAGCCAAGCTCTTTCGCGGTTTCCGCAAACAAATCGTACCGTTTGTTCGGTTTGACGGAGGGATCGGGAACACCTTCACGGCAAATGTAAAGCGGTTGAAAGTCGCCCGGGTCGGTTGGGTGGAGCACAACAACCAAGGAGACGACCGCCTGGCCTTTTTTCACCGTATGGAAAGCAAAAAAGCCGGATAAACGGTGGCGGTTGGCGCGCGCCAGCTCCATCAGCTCATATATATCGGAATAGCCTTCGCCAAGTTCGATAAAACGCTGGATCATGTACGGTCCTCCTTGCGATCATCGTCCATTCATAACTTTACCGGCCCATTGCAGAAATTGCAATCAAAAAAAAACCTTGCGGACAAACGATCCGCAAGGCCCTTTCCAATTCCTTGCCTCCGCGCGGGGCGGAACAGGGAACGGAAAGAAAAAGAAAAGGGAGAGGAGAAACCGGAGGAAGAACTTATGGGGAAACGTAAGTCTTCTCCGTCATTGGCAACAACGCCATCTACGGTGTTGCCATTACTCATTATGGACGGTTTTCTGATTTCTATACACGCGGCTATGAAAAATTCTCAAGTTTGACTATAATAAACATGATAAGACGACCATGAAAACAACGAATTAGGTGAACGCAATGAGAGTCATTTCCGGAACATGCAAAGGTCGGCATCTGCAAGCGGTTCCAGGATTGTCGACGCGGCCGACGACCGACAAGGTGAAAGAAGCGGTTTTTAATATGATCGGCCCGTATTTCGCCGGCGGCATCGGCCTCGATTTGTTCGCCGGAAGCGGCGGCTTGGGCATCGAAGCGCTTAGCCGCGGGCTTGAGCGCGTCATTTTCGTCGATCATGACGGAAAGGCCGTGCAGACGGTCCGAAAAAACGTTGCCGCCTGTGGACTTGAGCGCCGGGCGGAAATTTACCGCAACGACGCCGAGCGGGCGTTGAGGGCGGTGGCGAAGCGAGGCCTGCGCTTTTCCGTCATCTTTCTCGATCCTCCGTACAAGGAGAAAAAGTGGCCGGCGCTGTTATCGTTTATCGACAATCACGATTTGTTGGAGGACGATGGCGTTGTCGTTGCCGAACATTTGGCTGAGGTCGAGCTGCCGGAAGAAGTCGGCCGCTTGAAGCAGTGGAAGCGGGAAACATACGGCATCACCGGCGTCACTATTTACCGCCGGACTGACGAACAGAAAGGGGACGAACGCGATGGCGAGCATTGCCGTTTGCCCGGGGAGCTTTGATCCGGTGACATACGGGCATTTGGATATTATCAAACGGGGGGCAAAAGTATTTGACAAAGTTTATGTGGCGGTGTTAAACAATTCCTCGAAAAAGCCGCTGTTTACGGTTGAGGAGCGGATGGAGCTGCTGCGCGAGGTGACGCGGACGCTAGAAAACGTGCATGTCGAATCGTTTCACGGCCTGCTTGTTGACTATGCCCGCAGCAAAAACGCCAACGCCATTTTGCGCGGTTTGCGCGCGGTGTCTGACTTCGAGTATGAAATGCAAATTACATCGATGAACCGCGTCTTGGACGAGAACATTGAAACGTTTTTTATGATGACGAACAGCCAGTATGCGTTTTTGAGTTCAAGCATCGTCAAGGAGGTCGCTAAATATAACGGCGACATCTCCGAACTTGTGCCGCCGGTTGTCGAGGCGGCCCTGAAGCGGAAATTCGCCTCGATGGCCGCCGATTGACGGCTAGGAAAAGGCTGTTCTGTCCAAGGGCGGAACCGATCCGCCGATCCCTTATTTTGCCGGCGGAGAAGCGGGATGCAAAAGCATCGAGAGCCGCCCCGGCGGCCGGATGGCGCCGCGGGGCCGGCAGCGCGGGCAGTCACAAGCGTCCGCGCGTTTTGTTGCTTGCGTTGGCGGCGAGCCATATATAAAGGCACAGAAACAGCATCGTGGCCAGTGGCCCATAGTGCTGCAGCCATTGCCATCTTTCGTGCCAGACGCTCTCTGCGGCGGCGTGCCAAAACACCGGAATATTGCCGGTTTCGTTGCCTGCCGCCCGAAGGTACAACGGCTCCCAAAGCAAATATGTAAATGAAGCCGCAAAAACTCCATGCAGAAAACGGGCGATGAAAAACGGTTGAAAGCGGATGTTGGCCTCAGCGAGAATGCTGGCCACTTGCGCTTGAACGGAAAAGCCACCGAAAGCCAAGACGAAGCTGACGGCCACCGCCTTTTCCAGCAGCTCGGCTTCATCTGTCTGGCTGATCATTTGGCTGCCGAGCGTAATTTCAAACAACCCGGAAAAAATCGGAATATCAAGCTGCTCCGGAAGCTGGACGAGCCGGAGCAGCTGGCGCAGCAAGGGGGCGAGCTGCTCGGTCAAGTGCATCATATACAACAATTGGTTGACGACGGAAAAGAGAATAATAAAGCCGCCGATCATCAACAACGTTTGAACGGAAGAGTGGACGGCATCGCCGAGCAGCTTGCCAAGCGGCTGTTCATTCTTCAGCCGCGTTTTGTGGAGCGTGCGCAGCGCATACGGGAGCGAAAACGAGCGCGGCCGCCGCTTCGGCTGCCCCCGTTCTTTCCGGATGCCGTGAAAGCGCATCACTAGTCCGACGGCAATGTTCCCTAAATAATGGGAGACGGCCAGCAACAAACCAAGCTGCGGATTGTTAAAAAACCCAGCTGAAACAGCCCCAAATATAAATAGCGGGTTGGAAGAATTGGTGAACGAAGAGAGCCGCTCGGCCTCGATGGTCGACAGTTGTTTTTCTTGATACAGGCGGGCGGTCAGCTTCGCCCCCGACGGGTAGCCGGATGCCATCCCCATCGCCCAGGCAAACCCGCCGACGCCTGGGACGCGAAAAAGCGGGCGCATCAGCGGCTCCAGCAAGACGCCGAGAAAGCTAACGACGCCAAAGCTGATGAGCAGCTCCGAGACAATGAAAAACGGCAGGAGCGACGGGAACACGACTTCCCACCACATATTTAACCCGCGAATGGATGCTTGGAGCGACTGTTTTGGATAACAAATGAGCGAAAAGGCGAATAACGTCACAGCGGAAGCGAGCAGCGCCGTTTTTAGTTTCGCTCTCCAGTTTCGCTTCAATGTTCTCCCCCCTTTTTTTGCCGTGCGGCCTTGCGCGGTACAACCTCATATAACCTAATATACGAGCATAGGGGGGCGGTTTAGACCATAAAATGAAAGCGAGGGAGCGCCGTAGCAAAGGGGGGGAGAATCGTGCCGCCGAAGATCGGATTGGCGCTCGGGTCAGGGGGCGCGCGCGGATTTGCTCACCTCGGCGTATTGAAAGTGCTACAGGAGGAAGGAATCCCTATTTCTTATTTGGCGGGCAGCAGCATCGGCGCGCTTGTGGCTGTCCTTTATGCGAGCGGCCACGGCCTCAGCCGCCTTTATCGGCTCGCCAAGTCGTTCCGGCGCAACGATTTTCTCGATTGGACGGTGCCGAAAATGGGGCTGATCGCCGGTGAGCGCATCACCGAATTCATTCGTTTGTTGACGAAAGGGAGGCGGATTGAAGAGCTTTCTCCGCCGGTGGCGGTCATCGCCGCTGATTTGCAGACGGGGGAAAAAGTCGTGTTTCGGCAAGGGGATGCGGCCCAAGCTGTGCGGGCGAGCATCTCGATCCCCGGCATTTTTGTGCCCGCGGCGGTGGACGGGCGGCTGCTTGTTGATGGCGGTGTCGTGGACCGCGTGCCGGTATCGGTCGTTCGGGCGATGGGGGCCGATCTTGTCATCGCGGTCGATGTCGTCCCGTTGAACAAAGAGGCGGAAATTGCCTCGCTTGTGGATGTCATTTGGAAGAGCCTTGATATTTTGCAAGCCGAGCTCGTCGCCCATCGGGAACTCGCCTCGGACGTGATGATCCGGCCGCGCGTAGAGCAATACAGCTCGCGGGCGTTCACCCATATCGAAGACATTATTGCCCGCGGCGAAGAGGAAGCGCGGAAACAAGCCGGGGCGATCCGCCAAGCGATTGAACAGTGGAAGGAGCCAAAGCACCAATGAAGAAACGAACGTATATAGCGGCGTTTTTCTTTGGCGCCGTCCTTGCCGTTTTGCTTATTTTTATGAAATTGCCGTATTACGTGACGATGCCGGGAAGCGCGCAAAAGTTAACGCCGCTTGTTCATGTCGAGCACGGCGACCGCGATGCGGGGGCGTTCATGTTGACGACGGTCCGCATGGGGCGGGCGAACGTCATCGCGTACTTGCTCGCCCATATCCGCCCGTTTTATGAGCTGCATCCGGTTGAAGAGATTAAACAGGAAGGGGAAAGCGACAAAGAATATACGATGCGTCAGCTAGAACTGATGGAACAGTCAAAGGAAGCGGCGATTGTCGTCGCTTACCGGCACGCTGGGAAGCCGGTTTCATATGAGCCGAAAGGTGTGTATGTGATGAACGTTCTCCCTGACATGCCGGCGGAGGGACGCTTGCAGGCCGGCGACCGCCTCGCCGCGCTCGACGGCCGGCCGTTGACAACGTCGGAGCAAATCATCGACTACATTCGGAAGAAAAAAGAGGGAGACCGCGTCCGCATCGCGTTTGTCCGCGAGGGGGAGCGGCGGGAGGTCGAGCTCCGGCTGAAGCCGTTCCCGCACCATCCAAACCAAATCGGCCTTGGGGTGACGCTCATGACCGATTATGACGTCCGCACCGACCCGCCGGTTGACGTTGACTCGGAACAGATCGGCGGTCCGTCGGCGGGGCTGATGTTTTCGCTTGAAATTTACAATCAGCTCGTTGAAGAAGATATGACGAAAGGCCATAACATTGCCGGCACCGGAACGATCGACATTCATGGACAAGTCGGCCCGATCGGCGGTGTTTCACAAAAAGTCGTGGCCGCTGACCGCGCAGGGGCGGAAGTGTTTTTCGCTCCGAATGAACATGGCTCCCCGTCATCGAACTACCGGGAGGCGGTGCAGACCGCGAAAAAAATCGGGACGAACATGAAAATCGTCCCGGTCGATACGTTTGAAGATGCGATCCGTTATTTGCGCTCCATGCCGGAAGCGTAAATGGGGATCGTTGCGTATTCTTCTTTGAGCGCGGCGCTGTACAGCGGCTCAGGAAGGGCGGCTGCATAGACGGCGGCCGCCCTTTTTTCTTGCTCGTAAAGCGGATCGCCGTTCAATTTAGCCGCTTTCGTAATCAGCGGCAGCGCCAGCTCTTTTTTCACCCGCTGCAAGTAGCGGCGGCCGGTTTCGCTCATGCCGAGCAGCCTGATGTATGTAGGATCGGATGTCTTCGTTTGTTCTTCCTTTGTGAAGTTGGTCAGCACGTGCGCGCACATTCGCTGCAGCCTTGTCCACGTGTACCGTTTCGTTTTGACGGCGGCGATGAAAGAAGCGAACGTTTCGGCAACGGTAATTTTTTCCTTCAACCGGTGCTCCACGCCTTCCTCGATTCCGGCCGTGCGGCGCAGTTCCTCCTTGGTTGCCGTCAGCAGCCGATACTTCAAGAGCGGAAAATACGCTTCCCAATCATGCCAGCGCCCATACGTTTGCCGGTATTGGCGCAGCTGCTCGAGCGTCGTTGGAGGGACGTATGGCGCAATCGACGCAAGCTGCCCAGTTTGTCGCAGCGTCTTTCGCACGCTTGTGGCGCTGGCGATCGATGGATGGGAAAACGACTCGTCATGATAGCCAGCGGCGAGGCGGGGAATCGTGCGCGGCATGATGGAGAGCTTGTGCCGCCAAATGGCTTTCACGTAGGCTAATCCGAGCACGTTGTTTGGCTGCGCCAAATCAAGCGGGACGGAGCGGAGCTGATCCCACGCCTTGGCATTCGCTTTCGGAAAGCTTTGCCCACGCTGAAGTTCGGCGCGGACGAGGGCGTCAAACTCCTCTTTTTGCGCAAACAACGTCTTCGCGGCGGCTAAAAAAGCAGCAATGTCGCCGGATTCGCTCCCAAAGCAAAGCTCTTCGCAGCCGAGGGCATCGAGCAGCCGCACCGCTCCATCGGCAAATCGCTCCGCCGCCTGAACGGCGAAGGCATATGGCAGTTCAATGACGAGATCGACGCCGGCTGCCAGCGCCATTTTGGCCCGCGCCCATTTTGAAACAATGGCCGGCTCGCCGCGTTGCAGAAAATTTCCGCTCATGACGGCGACGAGGCAGTCCGCTCCTGTCTTTTCACGCGTCTCTTGCAAGTGATATCGATGGCCGTTATGAAATGGATTGTACTCGACGATCACGCCAACAGCTTTCATGGCCGCTTCCCCCCATGGAACGGACGTGGCTCGGCGCTGAAACGATGGCTCGTCATAAGCGCACCTCCTGTCTCTCATCTAGTATGGAACATGCGGCGGTAAAGATCAACCTAGGAAGGGCGTCGTGATGTTGTCGTCCGGTTTTGGCGGAACGCGTCGAGCCGCCGGAGGCATATGTGCATGCAAGTAACAGAATTTAGAAATAATGGAAGTATGCCTTTCCTGTTGCCTCTTCTTTTTTCAGGCGTCCGGATGGTTGTAAAGAAAAAACATTGACAAAAATAGAAACGGAACGTATAATTTTATTCGTTGCCTTGAGGTGATTGTATGAAATGGACGGTTCAACAGCTTCACCGTTTTCAGCACAAGGAAATGGCGATTGACGAGACGGTTGACGTGTCTGATTTGAAACAAATCGACACGTTGATCCGTGATATTTCGCTTGTCCGCGTTCAAGGGAAAGCGGACGTCGGTTCGACAAAGTTTACATTTCATTTGACGCTGTCAGGAACGATGGTATTGCCGTGTTCGCGGACGCTCGTCGACGTGACACACCCGTTTTCCATCAAGACGACGGAAACGTTTTTTGTTGATGGCGGCGACGTCGCTGAAACGGATGAAGACACCCATATCGTAACTGGAAACACGGTTGATTTAAACCCAATTATTCGCGAGCTCATCCTGCTTGAAATCCCGTTGCAGCTCATCGCCGACAACCCGGGGGCTGACGGGGCGCCGCAACACGGGGAAGGATGGGACGTTCTCACGGAAGAACAATGGGAAAAAACGCTGGAAGAGCGGGCGGCGAACAAGGTCGACCCTCGTCTGGCAGGATTGGCTAAGTTTTTTGATGGAACGAAAGGAACTGATGGCTGACCGGCGTTGCCGGCCGATGGCGCCGACCAGAACGCGCACCGTCCGGCAGCTGCCTTGCCTGCCGGCGGACTGCCTTGAACAAGCGGCTGCCCGTCGGCAGCGATACGCTGAATGTGCCGGACAAGGAGGTGGAAAACGATGGCAGTACCTTTTAGAAGAACATCGAAAACGAGAAAACGACTGCGCCGTACACACTTTAAACTGCAAGTGCCGGGCATGGTGCAATGCCCGAACTGCGGCGAATGGAAATTGGCGCACCGCGTCTGCAAAGCATGCGGTACGTACAAAGGAAGAGATGTCGTCAACAAATAATGGCCGACATCAAGCGACAGGCTGTCCGAAAAGCGGGCAGCCTTTTTTATTGGCAGTGAACAATCGACAACGTACGTCCACGCGTTTGTTTTTTTCGCTGCTGGCAGGAAAAAAGGGGGGACGATGACCAATTGTCATAAAATAAAGGAGGAGTGCTGATGGAAGCGATGATGGAGCAGCGTGACGGCGTCGCCTTGTTTACGATTTGCCGTCCCGAAAAACGGAATGCAGTCAATTTTGTAGTGATGGAGGCGCTTGAGGGAGCGCTGAGCGAGGCGGAAGCGGATGAGCGGGTCAAAATATTTGCCATCACGGGCGCTGGTGATGAGGCTTTTTGCTCGGGCGGCGATTTACACGAGTTCGGGCCTTTGCGCGGCGCTGAGGCGAAACAGATGCTGACGCGCATGGGGGAGGTGCTCTACCGGCTGCTGACGTTTCCGAAACCGACGGCCGCGCTCGTCAATGGCGCCGCGATGGGAGGGGGCTGCGAGCTGGCGACGGCCTGCGATTTCCGTTTTGTCAAAGAAGGAAGCCGAATCGGGTTCATTCAAGGGCGGCTCGGCATCACAACCGGCTGGGGCGGCGCCTCGATGCTGTTCGGCAAACTGCCGTACGCGCGGGCCCTCGATCTATTGCTGCGCGCTGAACCGATGACAGCGGAAGATATGGAAGCGTGCGGGTGGGCTGATGCGGTCTTGGCGGCTGACCACTGGCGCGAGCAATGGCAGGCGCGGCTCACCCTTTATGCCGCGCGGTCGCTCGCTGTTTTAGAAGCCTATAAGGCGGCAGCGGGCGAAAAATGGCGAACAGTTTGGTTTCGTGAGCAATTTTTCGCTGAAATCGACCGTTGCGCCGCACTATGGGGGTCGGTTGAACATGAACAGGCGTTGCATCCTTTTTTTCGCAAGCAGTAATTTTTTCCTTCTACTGTTTCTATTAGCCGCATACATATAATGACAAAGCGGCGATGAGGAGGGAAGGGAGATGACCGGAGTACGCCAGGACGCTTGGACGAAAGAGGAAGATGAACTGTTGGCCAACGTTGTGCTTCAATATATTCGCGAGGGCGGCACCCAGCTAGAAGCGTTTGCTGAGGTGGGGCGGCGCTTGTCGCGGACAGCGGCAGCGTGCGGGTTCCGCTGGAATTCGTACGTTCGCAAGCAGTATAAAGAGGAAATTGAACAGGCAAAGCAAGAACGGAAAACGCGAAAAAAAGAGGCGGCATCGGTAAAAGAAGGAGGGGGACAAACGGAGATGGAAGCGGCAGCAGAGAGCAAACTGTCATGGACGGAAGTGCTCGCTTTTTTGCAAGCGGAAGGACAAAAAGCGCGCGACGCCCGGCGGACAGCGGATGAAAATCGGGCGTTAAAAAACGATATGGAGCAGCTGCAACAAATGGTGACAAAGTTGCAAATGGAAAAGGAAGCGTTGCAAAAGCAGCTGGTGGCCGTCCAAGAGGAGTATAAAACGTTGCTCGCCATTATGGAGCGGGCGCGGAAAATAGTGGCGGGCGCCGAAAAACAAACGGAGCCGGCGGCTGAGGGCGCCGGGGAAGGATAAAAGCTGGCCTTTGGGCCGGCTTTTTTTTTTTTCTTAACGGATGACGGGGACATTTGCTAAAATAAGGCTAACGCAATTTGGCAGGAAGGCGGGGGAGACATGTGAACATTGGCATTGTCGGCGGCGGGGCGGTCGGCCTGCTTCTTGCCGCTTATCTCGGGCGGCGCCATAAGGTCACGGTGTATACAAGGCGCTTGTCTCAGGCGAGGCAGCTTGCTGAATGCGGTGTCGCCCTGAAAAAAGAAGGAAAAACAACGGAGACTGCCGTTCAAGCAAGGCCGTTTGCCGGGACGGAACTCGTTGAGCCGCTTGTGTTTGTGACGGTTAAACAATATGATGTGGCGGATGTCTGCTCCCAGCGTGATTCGTTCCGCCGCGTCGGCACGATTGTTTTTTTGCAAAACGGGATGAGCCATCTCGAACAGCTGTCTGTTTTTGCTGACAAAAACATCGTCGTCGGCGTTGTGGAGCACGGCGCGTTCAAGCTTGACGATCGGACGGTTGCGCACACAGGCGCCGGCAAACTGACGCTTGCCCCCTTCTATGGGTCGCCTGCTGCGGCCGCCGGGCTGGCTGGAGATCGAGAGTTTCCCATTGAATGGGCGGACGATTGGGAGCGCATTCTTGTCGACAAACTTGTCGTCAATGCGGTCATCAACCCGTTGACGGCGCTGTTGCAAGTGAAAAACGGCGAGCTTCTTGAGGTGGCGCCGTATCGGGACATGATGGCGCAGCTGTTTGATGAAGTGCGGCGGGTGTTGCCGCTTCGTGACGCCGGACGGGCGTGGGAGCGGGTCGTTCATATATGCCGGAACACGGCGGACAACTATTCGTCGATGTATATGGATGTGGCAAACGGGCGTCGGACGGAAATTGACGCCATTTTAGGCTATGTGCTGAAGCAAGGGGAAGCGCGCGGCGTTGCGTTGCCGCTCGTCCGCTTTGTGTATTGCGCGCTGAAAGGGAAGGAAGGGGGGAGCCGCGATGAGTGACTGGCTCGCGCCGGTGTTGGCGACATTCGTCACACTGCCGCTGCTGCTGTTTTGGCTCGTCTATGCGGCCATGCGCCTGTTTGGCGGGCGGAAACGGGCGGCGTTTTACGCGGCGGTCAACGCGGCGACCGCATTTTTCATCGCCGCCGTCTATTTTTTGCTTGCCGTGCTGTTCGGAAAGTCATATTTTGTCCATCTTCTTCTCTTTTTGCTCGGATTGCACGCCGCCATCGCACTCGGCTACTGGCGGAAAAAGGCGGATTTTCACCTGGCGGCGGTGTTTCGTCTATTTTGGCGGGCCAGTTTTCTCATTTTTGCGTCCCTTTACGCCGGCCTGCTCGTCTATGGCATGATGGCGCGCATCGCTGCCGTCCTTTGAGCAATCATTTTTTTCTCTTGGCGCCGAACGTGCTATACTCATGAAAGAATACATAAGAAAGGGAGTTTTCGCCATGGAGGTTCACGAAATTCCGCTGCCGGCGGCGACAAAGCTGGCGGCCGATTACATAACCGGCGCGTTTCCGGCTGAGAAAGGGTTTGACTACGTTTGGGCTGATGATCAGGCGTTTCGCCGCCGGTTGTCTCATTTGCAAAAACGGACATACGACCGGAGCGGGCTTGCCGATTATTTAGACGCCTATCACCGTCGGTTCTCGGCAAGCAGGGCGACGATGCACAATATCGACAAGCTGCGGCAGGAGAACAGCGTCGTTGTTGTCGGCGGACAGCAAGCCGGGCTGTTGACCGGTCCGCTTTATACGATCTATAAAATCATCACTATCATCCAGCTCGCCAAAGAACAGGAACGGAAGCTTGGCGTGCCGGTCGTGCCGCTGTTTTGGATCGCCGGCGAGGATCATGACATCGCGGAAATCGACCATGTGTATGTGGTAGAGGGCGGCGAAGTGAGGAAAGCGCTATATCCGCACAAGCGGAAGGAAAGGCGGATGGCAGCCGACGTCCCGCTTGATCATGAGCTTGCCGGCGCGTGGATCGAACGTGTCGTGAAAACGTACGGGGAGACGGACGCGACGAACGAACTGCTTTCCTTTCTCAAGACATGTTTGGATGAGGCGCGCACGTTTGTCGACTTTTTTGCGGCGATTGTCTTGCGCCTGTTTGCTGCTGACGGATTGGTTGTCTTGAATGCCGGCGATGCGGCGGTGCGCCTTCTTGAGCGCCGTTTTTTCGCCGCGCTCATTGACCGCCATCGCAGCGTGACATCGGCCGTGTTGGCGCAGCAAGAGGCGCTGCGCGCGCTCGGGTATGCGCCGCTCATTGAGATAGCGCCCAACGCGGCCAACTTGTTTTATTACAACGGCCATGAGCGCCTGCTTTTGCACTATGACGAAGAGCGCGGCGCGTTCCGCGACAAGGCCGGGCATATCGTCTTTGCGAAACAGCAGCTGCTTGAGCTTGCCGAGACGAAGCCGCACTGTTTAAGCAACAATGTTGTCACTCGTCCGCTTATGCAAGAGTATTTGCTGCCGACGCTCGCTTTTGTCGCCGGCCCGGGAGAAATCGCCTATTGGGCGGAGTTGAAGGAGGCGTTTTCGCTGTTCGGATTCGAAATGCCGCCGCTGGCGCCGCGCCTGCAGGCGACGATCGTCGGCCGTTCGCTGCAAACCGATCTCGCTGATCTCGGTCTCGAAGCCGCCGACGTATTGGCCGGGCGGCTCGAAGCGGCCAAGGAGCGATGGCGGAAGGAGACGGCTGAAGTTCCGCTTGCCAAGGCGTTTGCGAAAGCGAAAGCCGACATCGAGGCGGCGCATCAGCCGCTGCGCGCGCTTGGCATGGAGATTGACCGCGGATTGGAAGGATTGGTGGCGAAAAATGCCGCCATCATTGAGTCACAAATCGAGTTTCTTCAGCAAACGTTGGAGCGGGCGCTTTTGCGCAAACATGAGATGACATGGCGCAAGTTTTGGCGCGTCGAAACGGCGCTGCGGCCGAACGGAGCGCCTCAGGAACGGGTTTGGAACGTGTTTTACTACGTGAATCGTTACGGATTTGATTTTGTAAAAAAACTTTCGCTGATCGACGCCCCTGGAAACGGAATGCATAAAATTGTATATATATAAAGCTTTTTCAAAGAAAAAGTCGAAAAGAAAAATCCTGTTTCGAGCAGGATTTTTTTTTTGTGGAATGAAATAGTAACAAAACAATCGCTATGGGTTTGGAAATAAAAGTAAAAGGAGGTTGGAACTAATGGCTCCATCTGGGGATGTCCGACAAAAATAAACAAAAAGGGACGTTTTTTTTACAAAAAAAGCTAAAATTTTGTCCGTCTTTGCGATATAATTAAGGAAGCAGCGTTTGGAAGCAGCAAAGGTGGTGGACATGTGTTTGAACATACAACGGTGCTGTTAAAAGAAGCGGTTGACGGACTGAACATCCGCCCGGACGGCGTCTATGTCGATTGTACGTTGGGCGGCGGCGGCCATAGCGACTATTTGCTTTCCCGCCTCTCAAAGCGCGGAAAGCTGTTTGCCTTCGATCAAGACGAAACCGCCATTTCGTATGCGCGTGAACGGCTCGCCCGTTATGGCCAGCAAGTGCAGTTTGTGCACCGCAACTTCCGGTTTTTGCAAGAGGAGCTTTCCGCCCGCGGCGTCGCTGCCGTCGACGGCGTGCTGTTTGATTTGGGCGTTTCATCGCCGCAGCTCGATGAGCCGGAGCGCGGCTTCAGCTACCAGCACGACGCGCCGCTTGACATGAGGATGGACCGCAAGCAACAGCTGACGGCGGCGGAGATCGTCAACCGTTGGCCATATGAGGAGCTTGTGCGCATTTTTTTTCGGTACGGCGAAGAAAAATTTTCAAAGCAAGTAGCGCGCAAAATCGAGGAGGTGCGGCGCGAGAAGCCGATTGAAACGACCGGGGAGCTCGTTGAGGTCATTAAGGAGGCGATTCCAGCGCCGGCGCGCCGCAGCGGCGGACATCCGGCCAAACGCATTTTCCAGGCGCTCCGCATCGCAGTCAACGATGAGCTCGAGGCGTTTCGCGAAGCGCTTGAGCAGGCGATTGACTTGTTGGCGCCGGGAGGACGGGTGAGCGTCATTACGTTTCATTCGCTCGAAGACCGCATTTGCAAGGAGACGTTTAAAAAAGCAAGCGAGAACCCGCCATTGCCTCCAGGGCTTCCAGTTCTCCCCAATGACTACCGTCCTGTGTTGAAAATTATTACAAAAAAACCGGTCGTTCCTTCTGCTGAAGAGGTGGAACGGAACCGCCGCGCCCGTTCAGCCAAACTCCGCATTGCTGAAAAACTACCGCGCGGCTGAGAAAATAGGTGAGGAGAAACAGGAGGGAAACGCTGTGAACCATTTGGCAGTCAAAGTAGCACGCGAACAAAAGCATCCGGCCGCGCCGCCGAGCCAGAAGCCGCAGCGAAAACGGCGCCTTCGGCTGACGCTGGCTGAGAAGCTGTTGATCGTTTCGTTTTTGCTGTTTGTCTTTTACGCGGCGGTCCATACCGTCTCAACCCAAGTGCAAATTTATGAGCTTAATAAAGATGTCCAAAAGTTGGAATCGGCCATTGATGAACAAAAGAAAGAAAATAATGACTTGTACGTCGAAGTGCAGCGGCTGAGCTCGTACGAGCGTATTTTGCAAAAGGCGAAAGAGCTCGGTTTGTCGCTCAACGAAAACCACGTCAAAGTCGTACAGGACTGATGGGTGATGGAGGCAAAAAAGCATCGCAACACCCATCGCGGGGCGTTTATTTTGTTTTGCGTGTTCAGCTTTGCCTTTTTTCTTTTGTTTGCCCGCTTTGTGCAAGTGCAGTGGACGGGAAAAGCGGAAGGCGAAGCGCTGGCGGAGATCGCGCAGCAGCAGCATAAGCAGACGCGCACGATTGAAGCGAAACGCGGGACGATTTTTGACCGCAACGGCGTCATTTTAGCCCAAGACGTGCCGTCGTATACAGTCGCCGCCATTGTGGACCCGGATGATCCGCGCCGTGTCGCCGATCCAGAGGAAACAGCGGAAAAGCTCGCTCCGCTGCTTGGCATGGACGTCGAGCAAATGGAGCGCATTTTGACCAAAAAGGCGAAACAAGTCGAATTCGGCTCCTATGGCCGCAATATCAGCTTCGAGCTGAAGCGGAAAATTGAAGCGCTCCATTTGCCGGGCATCATCTTTACCCGCGACACTGCCCGGTTTTACCCGAATGGCATGTTCGCCTCGCACGTTATCGGCTACGCGCAAAAAAATGCGAAAAACGAAATGGTCGGCAAAATGGGAGTAGAAAAATCGCTTGACCGTTATTTGCGCGACAAAGACGGCTATGTGTCGTTTGCCAGCGATGCGAAGGGGTTCCGTCTGCCGGAGGCGAGAGAGCGCACGATTGCAAAGCCGGACAACGGCGCGAACGTGTATTTAACGATTGACGCGAAAATCCAGACGTTTTTGGAAGACGCCATGAACGGCGTAGAAAAGCAGTACAAGCCGAAAAAGATCATCGCCATCGTGGCTGATCCGAAAACAGGAAAAATTTTAGCGATGGCGACTCGCCCGAGTTTTGACCCGAACAAACGCGATATTGCGAACTTTTTAAATGACGCTATTTCCTACCCGTATGAGCCGGGGTCGACGATGAAGGTGTTTACGCTTGCTGCCGCCATTAATGAAGGAGTGTACAACGGCAATGAAACGTACCGTTCCGGCTCATACAAAGTCGGGCCGAACACCATCCGCGACCATAACGATGTCGGTTGGGGGACGATTACGTTCAATGAAGGGGTGCAGCGCTCTTCGAACGTCGCTTTTTCCATTTTGGTGAAAGAAAAGCTCGGGGAAGACCGGTTTTTGCAGTATTTGCATCGTTTCCATTTCGATCAGAAAACGGGCATTGATTTGCCGAATGAGGCGACAGGGCAAATTCGTTACCGTTATCCGATCGAACGGATTACGACCGGGTTCGGGCAAGGGACGTCAGTGACCCCGATTCAGCAAATCCAGGCGGCGACAGCGATCGCCAACGACGGAAAAATGATGAAGCCGTACGTCATTGAAAAGGTGGTCGATCCAGACAGCGGCAAAGTCGTTCTCGACCACGAGCCGACTGTCGTCGGTGAACCGATTACGGCTGAAACGGCGCGGAAGGTGAGGGAAATTTTGGAAACGGTTGTCACCTCAGAGCACGGCACCGGCCGCCCGTACCAAATTGACGGCTACCGCGTCGCCGGCAAAACGGGGACGGCGCAAATTCCATCCGCTTCCGGCGGCTATTTGACCGGACGGGAAAATTATATTTTCTCGTTTTTAGGCATGGCGCCGGCGGATGATCCGCGCCTTCTCATGTATGTAGCTGTTCAGCAGCCGCGGTTGGATGTGACGGAAACCGGAGCGGCGCCTGTTTCGCAAATTTTTACAACGGTGATGAAAAGCAGCCTGCAATATTTGCATATTGAACCGAGCAAAGAAAAATCGGTGGAAACGAAACTAGCGGCGCAACGCGCGCTCGATTCGCTGGTCGGCGAGGCAGCCGTCACGGCGGCGGAGCAGTTGAAGAAAAACGGCTATGTGCCGGTCGTCATCGGCACCGGCCGGTACGTTGAGCGGCAGCTTCCGCGCGGCGGAGATCGTCTTCTTCCCGGCGAGCGGGTCGTGTTGAAAACGGATGGAGCGGCGACGATGCCGGACTTGCGCGGGTTTTCGCTGCGGGACGCCATGAAAGTGGCTCATATACTCGGCCTGCGGCCAAGCACGAAAGGAACCGGCTATGTCGTCAGCCAAAACATCCGCCCGGGAGCGCGAGTGCGGCAAGGGGATTATTTGATCGTCGAACTGGCTCCGCCGCGCCAGTGGGAAGAAATGGCGGCAAAGAAAGAACAAGAGGCGGCTGAACGGAAAGAGGCCGGGCCTCACGAGTGATTTTTTGCCGTTCTATAACGGAGCGTACAAGCATATAGTGGAACGAGCCCATCATGAAGGAGGTTCCGCCATATGCGCGTATCGTACGTGACCGTGCGCAAACGGTTGACGATCGTCTTTTTGATCGGCGTTTTGGTTTTTGCCATTATCGATCTCCGTCTCGGCTATGTCCAATTTTGGCTCGGCGATCTATTAGCGGAACGGGCGAAAGGGCTGTGGGGTCGGAACATCCCATTTGAGCCGAAGCGCGGCGAAATTTTGGACCGCAACGGCGTCCCGCTGGCGACGAATATGAGCGCGCCGACGGTGTATGTCATCCCGCGGCAAGTGAAAAATCCGGCGGAAGCGGCAGAAAAGCTGGCGGCGGTTTTGGGCGCTTCGGTCGAATCCGTTTATAAACAAATGACAAAAAACACCTCGATCGTCCGCTTGAAAGAAGGGCGGAAAATTTCCGACGAGAAAGCGGCGGACGTGCGCGCGCTCGATTTGGACGGGGTGTACATTGCTGAAGACACGAAGCGCTACTATCCGTTTGGCAGCTACTTATCGCATGTGCTTGGCTTTACTGGCATTGACAACCAAGGGCTCACAGGGCTTGAACTGTATTATGACAAAGAACTGAGCGGAGAACGCGGTTCGGTGCAGTTTTACTCCGATGCAAAAGGGCGGCGCATGCCCGATATGGCGGATGACTATACGCCGCCGACCGACGGCTTGAACTTGGTGCTCACGATTGACTCACGCATTCAGACGATCATAGAGCGGGAGCTCGATATTGCTGAGGCGAAATACAATCCAGACGGCATCATCGCCATTGCCATGAACCCGAATACGGGGGAAATTTTGGCGATGGCGAGCCGGCCGACGTTTGACCCGGCCGATTACCGCAACGTCCCTCCGGAAATTTACAACCGCAATTTGCCGATTTGGAGCACGTATGAACCGGGGTCGACATTTAAAATCATTACGTTGGCTGCAGCGCTTGAGGAGCATAAAGTCAACCTCCTTAAAGACCACTTCTCTGATCCGGGCTACGCTAAAGTGGCCGGCGCTACGCTCCGCTGCTGGAAAAAGGGCGGCCATGGGGAGCAAACGTTTTTGGAAGTCGTACAAAACTCGTGCAACCCGGGATTTGTCGATTTGGGGGAGCGGCTCGGAAAGGAAACGCTGTTTCGTTATATTAAGAAGTTTGGCTTCGGTGAGAAAACCGGCATTGACCTGCAAGGGGAAGGGACTGGCATTTTGTTTGACTTAAAGCGGGTCGGGCCGGTCGAATTGGCGACGACTGCGTTCGGCCAAGGGGTGTCGGTGACGCCGATCCAGCAAGTCGCCGCCGTATCGGCCGCGATCAACGGCGGCACTCTATACACCCCGTACATCGCCAAAGAATGGATCGACCCGGAAACAGGGGAAGTCGTACGCCGCAATACACCAAAGGCGAAACGGCGCGTCATTTCCGAGGAAACGTCGAAACAAGTCCGCTATGCGCTTGAGAGCGTTGTCGCCCAAGGCACAGGGAAAAAGGCGTATGTCGAAGGCTACCGCGTCGGCGGGAAAACCGGAACGGCGCAAAAAGCGCAAGGCGGCCGCTATTTGCAAAACAACCATATCGTGTCGTTCATCGGTTTTGCGCCGGCGGACGACCCGCAGCTCGTCGTGTACGTCGCTGTTGACAATCCGAAAGGCACGGTCCAATTCGGCGGCACGGTTGCGGCGCCGATCGTTGGCAAGGTCATAGAAGACAGCCTGCGGGTGATGGGTGTGAAGCCGCGCAAAGACCAACTTGAGAAGGAACGGGGATGGGATGAGCCGAGAGTCATTGAGGTGCCGAATTTGATCGGAATGACAAAAAAAGATTTGCAAGAACAGTTTTTTGACTTAAAATTAGATGTTAGTGGCGAGGGCGATGTCATTGTCGAACAATCGCCGGAGCCCGGGGTGAAAGTAAAAGAAGGCTCGACGATTCGCATTTATTTGGCGAAACGCGAAGCGGCAGAGGAGCGGTAAACGATCTTGCAAGGGGCGGCCGATGCGATGACTCATCGGGTTGGTTGCGCCCCTTTTTCCGCTGTCCGCTCATAGGGCGAGCTATTTATAAGCGAAAGGGATGACTAAGGATGAAATTGCAAACGTTGCTGTCGCGCTTGCCCGGTTTTTGGGTGCATCGCGGGGGCAATCCGGATATTGTCGCGCTCGAAATGGATTCGCGCCATGTCACGCCCGGTTCGCTGTTTTTTTGCCTTAAAGGATTTACGGTGGACGGGCATGACTTTGCGGAACAAGCGGTGGCGCGCGGAGCAGCGGCGGTCGTGGCTGAGCGCCCGCTCGCGGTGGACGCGCCGCTTGTCCTTGTGCCGGACAGCCGGCGGGCGATGGCGATTTTGGCTGATGCGTTTTACGGGCACCCGACCCATCGACTTCATTTAATTGGCGTGACGGGCACAAACGGAAAAACGACGACGACTCATATCATTGACCAGATCGCGAGAAAGGCCGGCAAAAAAACGGGGCTGATCGGCACGGTCGGGATCAAAATCGGCGCCCGTTCTTACCCGGCGGCGAATACGACGCCGGAGTCGCTCGTCTTGCAACGCACGTTTAAACAGATGATCGACGAGGGCGTGGAGTTTGCGGCCATGGAAGTGTCGTCGCATGCCCTTCACCAAGGACGGGTGCATGGCTGCGATTACGATGTGGCCGTGTTTACGAACTTGACGCAAGATCATCTTGACTATCACGGAACGATGGACGAGTATCGGAACGCCAAAGGGCTGTTGTTTGCCCAGCTCGGCAACCGCTACGACGAGCGGCGGCCGAAATTTGCCGTTTTGAATCATGATGATCCTGTTTCGCAATATTATAAACATATGACAGCAGCACCAATCATCACTTACGGTATTCGCACGAAGAGCGATGTGATGGCGGAAGAGATTGCCATGACCCCGTCCGGCATGGCCTTTCGGCTGTGCACGCCGCACGGATCGGCAGTGGTGGAAACGAAGCTCGTCGGCTTGTTCAACGTCTATAACATGCTTGCGGCGGCCGCTGCCTGCCTTGCCTCCGGGTTTTCGCTTGAAACGATTGCGGCGGCTTTAAGGGATGTCGAGCCGGTGTCCGGGCGGTTTGAAACGGTCGATGAAGGGCAAAATTTTACTATCATTGTAGATTATGCCCATACGCCGGACAGTTTGGAAAACGCGCTGAAAACGGTGCGCCAATTTGCGAAGCGGAACGTCTATGTCGTCATTGGCTGCGGCGGCGACCGCGACCGGACGAAGCGGCCGCTTATGGCGCAGGTGGCGGTGCGCCACGCGGATGTCGCCGTGTTCACCTCCGACAATCCGCGCTCGGAAGACCCGCAGCAAATTTTGCGGGATATGGAAGCGGGGGTAAGTGATCAAGATGGAAGGTACGTGACGATTCCTGACCGGGAAGAGGCGATCCGCTACGCCATCCGGCAGGCGCAAGAAGGAGATGTTGTGTTGATTGCCGGTAAGGGGCATGAAACGTACCAAATCATCGGCGGCAATGTGATTGAGTTTGACGATCGCGCTGTCGCCCGAGCGGCGGTGAGGGAGAGAACATGACGATGGTTACGTACGGAATGGTGCAGAAAATTGCGAACGAAGCGAGCGGCATTGTGGACGAAACGATTCGTTTTCACGCGGTGTTTGTCAATCCGGCCGAACAGGTGAAAAAAGGGCTGTTCGTGCCGCTTGAAGATGCGGCGGAAACGCTGAAAACGGCCATCGAGCACGGGGCGATCGCTTCGTTTTGGCCGATCGGAGAGCCATTGCCGCGCTACATTCCTAATCAGTTTCCGCTCTTTTTCGTCCCGTCGCCGCTTGCGGCGGCCGCCGCGCTGCTTGAGCGGTATTTGCGGGAAGGCGGCCGGGGAACGGAATTTTCGTTTTCGTTCCCGGAAGAAGGCGGGGAGTATGTCCCTGCTGATGAAGCAATCCCCCTCCGGCTCGCCGAGTTGCAGAAACGGTGGCTGGACGCGCGGCAGGCAAAAGGATGTGACGATTCATGCCAGAACAAATAATTGTCATTGCGATGGCTGTTTCCTTTTTGGTCACCGTCATTTTGTCGCCGCTGTTCATCCCGTTTTTGCGGCGGTTAAAATTTGGGCAAAGCATTCGCGAGGAAGGGCCGAAGTCGCATCAAAAAAAATCGGGCACCCCGACAATGGGCGGCATTATGATTTTGCTTTCGATCGTGGCGACAACGTTATGGATGACATCGAGATTGTCCGTCCTGTCGGTGGAAACATATTTATTGCTGCTTGTTACGGTTGGCTACGGGGTGCTCGGCTTTTTGGACGATATGATCAAAGTGGTGATGAAGCGGAACCTGGGGTTGACGAGCCGGCAAAAATTTATCGGCCAGCTCATCATTGCCGTTGTTTTCTTTTTTGTCTACCGGCAAAGCGGCTTTTCGACGGAAGTACATATCCCCGGGACCGGCTGGTCGTTTGACCTTGGCTGGGCTTATGGGGTGCTGCTTTTGCTCATGCTTGTCGGCGGCTCCAACGCTGTCAACTTGACCGACGGGCTCGATGGGCTTTTGGCCGGCACGGCGGCGATCGCCTTTGGCGCGTATGCCGTGTTGGCTTGGAATCAAGGTCAGTACGATGTGGCGGTGTTTTGCGTCGCCGTTGTCGGCGCTGTGCTCGGCTTTTTAGTGTTTAATGCCCATCCGGCAAAAGTATTTATGGGGGATACCGGATCGCTCGCGCTTGGCGGGGCGATCGCTGCGGTCGCTGTCTTAACGAAACTCGAGCTGCTGCTGATCATTATTGGTGGCGTCTTTGTCATTGAAACGCTGTCTGTCATCATTCAAGTCGCCTCGTTCAAAACGACCGGCAGGCGCGTTTTCCGCATGAGCCCGCTCCATCATCATTATGAGCTCGTCGGTTGGTCGGAATGGCGCGTTGTCGTGACGTTTTGGGCCGTCGGCCTGTTGTTTGCCATGCTAGGAATTTATATCGAGGTGTGGATGTAATTGAAACCGACTCTTTTCTATCAACATCGTCGTGTGCTTGTGATTGGATTGGCGAAAAGCGGGGCGGCAGCGGCCCGCCTGCTCGTTGAATTAGGGGCGGAAGTCGTCGCCAACGATCAAAAACCGTTGGCGGAAAACGCGGAGGCGAAGCAGCTTGAAGAGCTCGGCGTCCGCGTTGTTTGCGGCGGCCATCCGCTCGAACTGCTCGATGAGCCGTTTGACCTCGTCGTGAAAAATCCGGGCATCCCGTATACGAATCCGTTAGTGAAAAAAGCGCTTGAAAAAGGGCTTCCGGTCGTGACCGAGGTGGAGCTGGCTTATCACATTTCCGAAGCGTCGTTTATCGGCATTACCGGATCGAACGGGAAAACGACGACAACGACATTGATTTATGAAATGTTAAAGGCGGATGGCCAAGACCCGTTGCTTGCCGGCAATATCGGCTTAGTCGCCTGCGAGGTGGCCAAGGAAGCGAAGCCGGGCCAATGGCTCGTCACCGAACTGTCTTCGTTCCAGCTTGCCGGCATTGATCAATTCCGTCCTACGATCGCCGTCTTGCTTAACATTTTTGATGCCCATTTGGACTACCATGGCACAAGAGAAGCATACGCGGCGGCGAAGGCGAATATTTTCCGCAACCAAACAGAACAAGATTATGCGGTCGTCAACGCGGATGACCAGACCGTGATGGACATCGCCGCCTCGATTCGATCGCAAAAGGTGCTGTTTTCGGCGACGAAGCCGCTCGGTGAAGGGGCGTACGTCGACAATGGCGCCGTTTGCTGGAACGGAGAGCCGATCATCAAGACAGCAGACATTGTCCTCCCCGGCCAGCACAACGTGGAAAACATTTTGGCCGCGGTGGCGGCTGCCAAGCTGGCCGGCGCCAGCAACGAGGCGATCGTTCAAGTGTTGACGACGTTTGCCGGCGTAAAACATCGGCTTCAATATGTAGCCGAAGTCGACGGCCGGCGGTTTTACAACGACTCGAAGGCGACGAATATTTTGGCAACGCAAAAGGCGCTTTCGGCGTTTGCCGGTGAACCGGTGATTTTGCTGGCCGGCGGGCTTGACCGCGGCAATGAGTTTGACAAGCTTCTTCCGTACTTGCGGCAGGTGAAAGCGGCGGTATTGTTCGGGCAAACGGCGGAGAAAATCGGGCGCATCGCCCGGGAGGCGGGAATAGAAACGATCGAATATGTCGATAATGTGGAAAAAGCTGTCCCGGTTGCCTTCCGGCTTTCCGAGCCGGGCGATGTTATTTTGCTCTCTCCGGCCTGCGCCAGCTGGGATCAATACAAAACTTTCGAGGAGAGAGGGGACATTTTTATCGACGCCGTGCATAAGTTGAAATAGAGGGAAAGGGACAGCCCTTTCCTTCTAGTTTACAAAATAGAGGTGTTGGGCATTGCCGCGGAAAAGGTCTGCGCCGGATTTTTTGTTGATTCTTTTAACGTTTTCGCTCTTGGCCATCGGGCTTATTATGGTGTACAGCGCGAGCGCCATTTGGGCGGAATACAAGTTTCACGATTCGTTTTTCTTTGTCAAGCGCCAGCTGTTCTTTGCCATCGTCGGCATTATCGCCATGTTTTTTGTGATGAACATCGATTATTGGACGTGGCGCGACTGGTCGAAAGTGTTGCTCATCGTTTGTTTCGGGCTGCTTGTACTCGTGTTGATCCCAGGCGTCGGCATGGTGCGCAATGGATCGCGCAGCTGGATCGGCGTCGGGGCGTTTTCCATCCAGCCGTCCGAATTTATGAAGCTGGCGATGATCGCGTTTTTGGCCAAATATTTATCCGAAAACCAAAAGAAGATTACATCGTTTAAACAAGGATTGCTGCCGGCGCTGGCGCTCGTGTTTGCGGCGTTCGGCATGATTATGCTGCAGCCGGACTTAGGGACGGGCACCGTGATGGTCGGCACATGTGTGGCGATGATTTTTGTCGCCGGCGCCCGCCTCAGCCATTTTGTGGGCCTTGGGGTGTTGGGGCTTGCCGGGTTTGCCGCCCTCGTTTTATCGGCGCCGTATCGAATCAAGCGGATTACATCGTTTTTGAATCCGTGGGAAGACCCGTTGGGGAGCGGATTTCAAATCATCCAGTCGCTGTACGCCATCGGTCCGGGCGGGCTGTTTGGCCTGGGGCTCGGGCAAAGCCGGCAAAAGTTTTTTTATTTGCCGGAGCCGCAAACTGATTTTATTTTCGCCATTTTGGCCGAGGAGCTCGGTTTTATTGGCGGATCGCTCGTCCTTCTTTTATTCAGCCTTCTTCTTTGGCGCGGCGTGCGCATCGCCCTTGGCGCCCCCGATTTGTACGGCAGCTTTTTGGCGCTTGGCATCATTTCGATGATTGCCATCCAAGTGATGATCAACATCGGCGTTGTCACCGGGCTGATGCCCGTCACCGGCATTACTCTCCCGTTTTTGAGCTACGGCGGATCGTCGTTGACATTGATGCTGATGGCGATCGGCGTGCTGCTCAATATTAGCAGACACGCCCGCTATTAGGCAGGCGGCGGCGTCCGCTGTTTTTGTTTGTTCGGGCGGCTTGCCGTCAAACAGTGCCGGCAAATGTTATAAAAAACGGTCTCTCTCGCGATCTATTTGTGATATAATGAAAACAAGTGCAAAGAACAAGAAAACGGCAGCGGATGCCGTTTGTTTTTATTCGAGCGCAGCCATGGAGCTGCCCGCGGGCAGGAAAGCGGGGAAGGCAATGGAAAAGGGAAAGGTTGTTGTTCTTGAAGACCGCGTCCCAAAACTGAAAGAGCGTCGCCGCCAAAAAGCGAACCGTCGGCTGATTTTGTATTTGTCCTTCTTTTTTCTGTTTATTTTGTGCGTTCTTTACTTCCAATCGCCGTTAAGCGCCGTCAGGCATGTGGAGGTGAGCGGAAACCGCCATTTGCCGGCGGAGCGCATCATCAGCTTGAGCGGCATTACGAAGCGGACAAGCTTTTGGAAAGTGAACGAACAAAGTGTGGCAACGAGGATCGCCCGCCATCCGGAAATTAAAGAGGCAACCGTGGAAAAGAGGCTGCCGAACACGATTGTCATCCGCGTCCACGAATGGCGGCGGATCGCTTATGTCTACGACCGGCAAACATTTTTCCCGCTGCTTGAGAACGGACGGCTGTTAAAACAGGAAGCGGTGAAAACAGCCCCGAGCGATGCGCCTGTGCTCGTCGGTTGGAAAAACGGCGACGCCATCGCCGAGATGACTGGACAGCTGGCGGAACTGCCGGCGCCGGTGCTTGGCGCCATGTCGGAAATTCACTACAAGCCGAACAGTGAGTATGAAGACCGCGTCATCGTCTACATGAACGACGGGTATGAGGTAAGTGCGACGATTCATCGTTTTGCGGACAAGCTGTCGCATTATCCGGCGATTGTCGCCGAGCTTGACCGAAATGTCAAAGGGGTCATTCACCTCGAAGTCGGCAGCTACTTTGTCCCGTACGAGCCGCCGAAAAAGGAGGACGACGATGAGACAACAAGCCCATAGCCGCATCCTCCTTACTTTTATTTGCTTTTTATTCGGCGCCATGCTCGGGTTTTCCTACCAACATGCCAAAAACGATCCATCCCGCCGCGAATGGAGCGACAGCGGGTGGAAAAGGGAATACGAGTTTCGCTCGGCGCTGATCGCTTTGCAAAAGGAAAACCGGTCGTTAAAGCAACAGCTTGTCGAAAAGCAAGACGAACTGGCCGCTTGGGAAAAAAAACTGGCCGACCGGCAGACGAACGAAGCCGGGCTGGCGAAAGAGGCAGAACAGCTGCGCATGTATGTTGGAAAGGCGAGGGTGAAAGGAAAGGGTGTAGCAGTCACGCTTTCCGACTCCTCTTACATCCCCTCTGAAGCGAGTGCTACTGATTATATCGTTCACGAACAGCACGTATGGAAAATCGTTCACGAGCTGCTTATTTCCGGCGCCGAAGCGGTCGCCATTAACGGGCAGCGCATTTCCCATCGCTCCTACATTGTGTGCAACGGTCCGGTCATTGAGGTTGACGGGACGCAACATGCCGCTCCGTTTGTCATTTCGGCGATCGGCGACCCAGATGTGCTGTCGTCTGCGCTCGTCCTGCCAGGCGGCGTCGTCGACGAGCTTGTTCAAGACCATATCGATGTAAAAGTGGAAAAGCAAGAGGCGATTACGCTCGATCCGGTATTCGCGCCCAGACCGTAAAACGGGCAGGAAGGAGCGGTGAAGCGCATTGGAGCGAAAAAGACAGCTGTATTTTGCCGGGATTGCCGGCGTGTTCGGATTGATGCTGGCCGTCGGGATGCGGACGACGCTGCCTTCGGAAGAGCGCGATACGCGCGACATTTGGGAGCTGCGCGCCGATTTGACAAAGGAGCAGAAGCTTGAACAGCAGCTGCTTGAGGAGCTGGAACGCTACGAGGCGAAATTGCGCCATTACCGGCGCGAGGAGCAGGAAGACGGTGAGGCGGCGCTCGAGGAGACGGTCGCCGAGCTTAGGGAAGAAGCCGGACTGACCGAGGTGAAAGGGCGCAGCGTGGTGCTGACGATCGCGCCGTTTGCGGCTGGCGGCTACGTCGGTCCGGTCGCCCAAACGGTGTCGCCGGAGCTGCTGCAGCGGTTGGTAAATGAATTGAACAAATATGGAGCAAAGGAAATCGCCATTAGCGGCGAGCGGCTGACGAACCAGACGGCGATTCGCGATGTCAACGGGGTGACGAAAGTCGGTCGCCGGCCGCTTCAGCTGCCGGTTGAGGTGAAGGCGATCGCGGACGATGCGGACAAGCTGTATAGCGGTTTGACGGTTTCGCCGATTCGGGATGATTTCATCGTCGAAAACTTGGAGCTTTCGATTTCCAAGCCGAAACCGATGATCGCCATTCCGCCGTCAACCGAGCGGCTGGAGGTAAAATACATGGAGACGACGAGCGCCGGCAAGGAGGAGAAATAGCATGTGGCTTCCGCTTCTCGGATTGTTGCTCGGGTTTGCCGTCGGCGTCCTGGCCGGCTGGGAAGTTCCCGATCAGTATTCCAGTTATTTGTCGATTGCCATTTTGGCCGCCTTTGATACATTAATAGGGGGATGGCGCGCCCATTTACAAGGAACGTACGACGAAACAGTATTTATAACCGGGTTTTTTTTCAATATCATCCTTGCCACAACTTTGACTTTTCTTGGGGTGCATCTTGGTGTAGACTTGTATTTGGCGGCCGTCTTCGCGTTTGGCGTCCGCCTGTTTCAAAACATTGCCATCATCCGTCGCCTTTGGCTTGCCGAATGGGCGGAGCGGCGGGAAAATCGCGAAAAAAGTTAAGCGGAAGAGAGGAAAGTGTCTTCCTGTGTTGAATTATATGGAGTAAAACAAAATGCGATGTTCTTGCGAAAATCGCGAGCTGGATATAGACGAAGAGATGGACAGGGAAATTTCAGCCGAAAAAGGAGGTGTCGCTGCTTACTGAAACGTCGGCTGACATCGGCGCGTTTTTAGTAGGCAGATGCCAAAAGATGAGCAGCAATGAGATCGTCGTTAGCCTGGATGTCGGAACATCGAGCGTCAAAGTCATCATCGGGGAAATGTTGGGCAGCTCGATTAACATTATCGGAATCGGCAATGTGAAATCAGAAGGGCTCAAAAAAGGCGCGATTGTTGATATAGATAAAACGGTGCAATCGATCAAGCGCGCGGTCGAACAAGCGGAACGGATGGTCGGCCTTTCGATCCGCCGCGTGATTGTCGGGGTGGCGGGAAGCCATATTCAGCTGCATGACTGCCATGGCATCGTTGCAGTTGCCAGCGAAAACCGCGAAATCAGCGATGAAGACGTTGCCCGCGTCATCGATGCGGCGCAAGTCGTTTCCATCCCGCCGGACCGGGAAATTATCAGCGTCGTTCCGCGCCAGTTTATCGTCGACGGCTTAGACGGCATCCACGACCCACGCGGCATGATCGGCGTCCGCTTGGAGATGGAAGGGACGATGGTGACCGGAGCGAAGACGATTTTACATAATCTCCTTCGCTGTGTGGAACGTGCCGGTTTGGAAATCAGCGACATTTGCCTCCAGCCGTTAGCGGCCGGTTTGCTGGCATTATCCGACGATGAGCGGCACTTGGGCGCCGCGCTCGTCGATCTGGGCGGCGGTTCGACAACGGTCGCTGTCTTTGAGCAAGGGGCGTTGCAAGCTGTCTCTTCACTGCCGGTCGGCGGGGAGCATATTACAAAAGATTTGGCCATCGGGCTGCGGACAACAACGGAGGATGCGGAAAAAATCAAATTGAAGCACGGGTATGCGTTTTACGACTACGCTTCGGACGAAGAAGTGTTCAGCGTGCCGGTCATAGGCAGCGATCAACACCAGCAGTTCAGCCAGCTTGAGATCGCCGATATTATTGAGGCGAGGATGGAGGAAATTTTGCAAATGGTTCAACATGAAGTGCGCCGGCTTGGCTTTCGCGACCTTCCGGGCGGCTATGTGCTGACCGGCGGCGTGGCGAATATGCCGGGAGTGTTGGAGTTGGCTCACGTCGTCCTAGGGACGAGCGTCCGTGTTGCCATGCCGGATTACATCGGCGTGCGCGACCCGCAATACACGATCGGCGTCGGCCTGCTCAAGTTCGCCTACCGGCAGGCGCAGCTGCAAGGGAAAACCGTCCCGGCGGCGGCCGCGGCGGAGCCGGCCGAGCGCCCGGCGCCAAAACAACCATCGAAACCGAAAAAGAAAGAAGACCATTTCGGGAAGAAGGTCAAGAAATTTTTCGGTTCTTTCTTTGAATAGAGATTGAAATTTTAGGAGGATTTGGCCATGTTGGAGTTTGAGACAACAGTCGATCAGTTGGCAACGATCAAGGTGATTGGGGTCGGGGGCGGCGGCAACAACGCCGTCAATCGGATGATTGAACACGGAGTGCAAGGCGTTGAATTTATTGCCGTCAATACCGATGCACAGGCGCTCAATTTGTCGAAGGCGCCGACGAAACTGCAAATCGGGGCGAAGCTGACACGCGGCTTGGGTGCGGGAGCGAACCCAGAAGTTGGAAAAAAAGCAGCTGAGGAGAGCAAAGAGCAAATTGAAGAAGCGCTTCGCGGCGCCGATATGGTGTTTGTCACCGCTGGCATGGGCGGCGGCACGGGAACTGGGGCGGCGCCCGTCATCGCCCAAATCGCCCGCGAATTAGGAGCGCTCACGGTCGGTGTCGTCACGCGCCCGTTTACGTTTGAAGGGCGGAAGCGGGCGACGCAGGCCGCAAGCGGCATCGCCGCCATGAAAGAGGCGGTCGATACGCTCATCGTCATTCCGAACGACCGGTTGCTTGAGATTGTTGACAAAAATACGCCGATGCTTGAGGCGTTCCGCGAAGCGGACAATGTGCTGCGCCAAGGGGTGCAAGGCATTTCCGATTTGATCGCTGTGCCGGGGTTGATCAACCTTGACTTCGCCGATGTGAAAACGATCATGTCCAACAAAGGCTCGGCGCTGATGGGCATCGGGATTGCCAGCGGCGAAAACCGAGCGGCGGAGGCAGCCAAAAAAGCCATTTCCAGCCCGCTGTTGGAGACGTCGATCGACGGGGCGCAAGGCGTGCTCATGAACATCACCGGCGGCATGAACTTAAGTTTGTACGAAGTGCAGGAGGCCGCCGACATCGTCGCTTCGGCGGCCGATCAAGAAGTGAATATGATTTTCGGCTCGGTCATCAACGAAGACTTAAAAGACGAAATTGTCGTCACTGTCATCGCGACCGGGTTTAACGAAAACGTTGCTTCGCAGCCGCGGCCGCCGCGCGCCGGCATCGGGACGGCGCCGAAAGTGACGCCGGCGCCGAAGCGGGAAAAGCGCGAAGAACCGGCGCAAGATTATGCGGCGCTCCGGTCCGGGCAGGCGGAAGACCCGCTCGATATTCCGGCGTTCTTGCGTAACCGCAACCGTCGCCGTTGAGGAGCTATCGGGCATGAACAAGCCGTGTTCATGCCTTCTTTTTTTGCCCTCGCCCCGCGCTTCAAAGGGCGGTTTTCCTCGTTCGCACGTTTCCCCTCGCTTTGACAAAACATTCTGTTTTTCACCACCACCAATTGACAGACTTTCCAACGGGATATGCTATATACTTGTTTCAGACAAAAGCCGATGGGGCGGGGGAGGGGCTTGCCGGTTGGTTGTGTATCTTGATGTCATTTGGCTTTTGAACGTCTGTTTTGATGCAATGCTTCTTTGGCTGACAGCGCTCATGCTTAAGCGCCCGATCGTCTGGTGGCGGCTGTTGGCCGGAGCGTTGATCGGGTCGCTGCTTGTGGTGCTGCTGTTCACCCCGTTGTCCGCCATCGCCCAGCACCCGCTTGCCAAAATGGCCGCCTCGATCTTGATTGTGCTCTCCGCTTTTGGCTTTAAGCGGCCGCGCTATATGATCGAGAACATGCTGGCGTTTTACTTTGCCACGTTCGCTGTCGGGGGCGGCATGCTGGCGGTTCATTATTTTTTCGCCGAGCAACTGTCCGTGCAGAACGGATTATTGATGATGCATCCCCCCGGGGCGGGCGACCCGGTAAGCTGGCTGTTTGTCCTCGTCGGGTTTCCGGTGTTGTGGCTTTTTTCCCGCCGCCGTGTGGAACAGATTCGCGAGAAAAAATTGCGCTTCGAACATATTGTAGATGTCATTGCTGTTTGGGAAGGCCGGCCCCTTGCCCTAAGAGGGCTCATCGACAGCGGCAACCAGCTGTTTGACCCAGTGTCCAAAACGCCGGTGATGATCGTGGACCGGGAAAAAGCGAAGGACGTGCTGCCCGAAGAGCTGATGGCCTATATGGCAGCCATGACGGTTGACGACCCGCCCGAACAGTGGGCCCATCGTCTTCGTCTCATTCCATACCGCGCAGTGGGCAGCGGCCCGCAAATGATGATGGCGGTAAAACTAGACCGCATCGCGCTGTCATACGAAAACGAGTGGCTTGAGGTGAAACATGGGCTTATGGCCTTAAGTGCAGACCCGCTTTCAGCCGACGGAGAATACGATTGCATCATCCACCCGAAAATGGTGCAGGCGGGAAGAAAGCTGACCGCTTCATAGGTCGTTACTATATCATACTCGCGTTTTATCCGTTTAGAAGGGGGATTTTGATGAAAAGATGGAAACTTCGGTTCATGTATTGGCTGTATAAGCTGCTGGCCAAACTTGGGTTGAAGGCCGACGAAATTTACTATATCGGCGGCAGCGAGGCGCTTCCGCCGCCGTTGACGAAAGAAGAGGAAGAGCAGTTGATCGAACGGCTGGCCACCGGTGATGAGACGGCGCGGTCGCTGCTCATTGAACGCAATTTGCGGCTTGTCGTCTACATTGCGCGCAAGTTTGAAAACACCGGCATTCACATCGAAGATTTGATCAGCATTGGAACGATCGGCTTAATCAAAGCGGTCAATACGTTTAACCCGGAGAAAAAAATCAAGCTGGCGACTTATGCATCACGCTGCATTGAAAACGAAATTTTAATGTATTTGCGCCGCAACAATAAAGTGCGGGCGGAAGTGTCGTTTGACGAACCGCTCAATATCGATTGGGACGGCAATGAGCTGCTGCTGTCCGACGTGCTGGGAACGGAAGACGACGTCATTACAAAGGATTTGGAGGCGGACGTCGACCGGCGGCTGCTGCTAAACGCCTTGCACCAGCTGAGCGACCGTGAAAAGCAGATTATGGAATTGCGCTTTGGTTTGTCAGGAGGGGAGGAAAAAACGCAAAAAGATGTCGCTGACTTGCTCGGCATTTCGCAATCGTACATATCGCGGCTCGAGAAGCGGATCATTAAACGGTTGCGCAAAGAGTTCAACAAAATGATGTAGCAAGCGGCGGGAGTGGACGCTCCGCCGCTTTTTTTCGCTCGGACAGGCTGTGCATATTTTTCCCTCCTAGGGAGATACTGAAAACTGACGACTTAGCATCTCCTGATGGGAGGGAACAACTTGACGAGGAACAAAGTCGAAATTTGCGGTGTAGACACTTCAAAGCTTCCCGTCCTCAACAACGAGGAAATGCGGGAGCTGTTTCGCCGGATGCATGAAGGGGATTTAGAAGCAAGGGAAAAATTGGTAAACGGAAACTTACGCCTCGTGTTAAGCGTCATTCAACGCTTTAACAACCGCGGCGAGTTTGTTGATGATTTATTTCAAGTTGGCTGCATCGGACTCATGAAATCGATTGATAATTTTGACCTTAACCAAAATGTGAAATTTTCCACTTATGCGGTGCCGATGATCATTGGCGAAATCCGCCGTTACTTGCGCGATAACAATCCAATTCGCGTCTCGCGCTCGCTGCGCGACATCGCTTACAAAGCGCTGCAAGTGCGGGAACGGCTCATGAGCGAGACGGCGAAAGAGCCGTCGACGAAAGATATTGCGCGGGAACTCGGCGTCGCCCACGAGGAAGTGGTGTTTGCCCTTGATGCCATTCAAGACCCTGTTTCCTTATTTGAACCGATATACAACGACGGCGGCGATCCGATTTATGTGATGGACCAGCTTAGCGACGAGCGCAACCGCGACATCCAATGGATCGAAGAAATCGCTTTAAAAGAAGGGCTGCGGCGGTTGAATGAGCGAGAGAAAATGATTATCCGCAAACGGTTTTTCCAAGGAAAGACGCAAATGGAAGTCGCCGAGGAAATCGGCATTTCCCAGGCGCAAGTGTCCAGGCTTGAAAAGGCAGCGATCCGGCAAATGAATAAAAACATCCAAGTGTGAACGGCTGCTCGGGCAGCCTTTTTTCTTTGGCACATAACCGGTTGGGCGGTGCATATAGATGAAAAAAGAGGAGAGGAAAGGCGGGGGACTGAACCGTGATGAGAATTTCTGAGTTTCAAACGAAAGATGTCGTCAATGTGGCCAACGGGAAGAAGCTTGGCAACATCGGGGATATTGACATCGATTTAGATACAGGCAAAATCCGTTCGCTCATTATTTTAGGCTCCGGAAAGATGCTCGGGTTGTTCGGGCGTGAAGAAGCGGTCGTCATTCCGTGGCAAAACATCGTCAAAATCGGAGCGGATGTCATTTTAGTCCGCCTGCATGATGCCGACTGAGCGGCCCGCGCAATGAGCGGCATATTGAGTGGCGGGATTGCACCAATGTTTCGACAAAATCGCAAATAAAGGTTATCACAAACGAACAAACTATGATAAAATAGGAAAAAAAGTGATAAAAACCTACAAAAACAGCGTGAGGTTGACGCGAATGCCGGACATTTTTCAACAAGAAGCTCAAGGATGGCTCCGCTGCGGGGCGCCCCCGTTTGCCGGAGCAGTCGCCGGGTTGACAACGAAACAAGGCGGAGAAAGCGAAGGGCCGTTCGCCTCGCTGAATATGGGGCTGCATGTCGGCGACGATCGCATGCATGTCGTCAACAACCGCCGCCGTCTGGCTGAATGGCTTTCTGTTCCGCTCGATCATTGGGTGTGCTGTGAGCAAGTGCACGGCGCCGTGATTCGGAAAGTGACGAAAGGCGATCGGGGGAGCGGGGCGCACGACTTCGCTGCAGCGGTCCGGGGGGCTGACGGGCTGTATACGGATAAGGCGGGGGTATTGCTCGCACTTTGTTTTGCCGATTGTGTGCCTGTCTATTTTATCGCGCCATCGGCGGGCCTAGTCGGCCTTGCCCACGCCGGCTGGCGGGGGACGGCGGGCGGCATTGTCCAAAACATGGTGCGGCTTTGGCAGGAGCGCGAACACATTGCCCCGTCCGACATCTATGCCGCGATTGGACCGGCCATTGGCCCATGCTGTTACACGGTTGATGACCGGGTGATCGATGGCCTGCGTCCGACTCTTCCTGCGGGCGGCCCGTTGCCGTGGCGCGAAACAAGCCAAGGGCAGTATGCGCTTGATTTAAAAGAGGCCAACCGGCTGCAGCTTGCGGCCGCCGGGATTCCAGACTGCCATATTTATGTGTCGGAACGCTGTACAAGCTGTGAGGAGACGTTGTTTTTTTCCCACCGCCGCGACCGTGGGACGACAGGGCGGATGTTGGCGTTTATCGGCCGAAGGGAGGAAACAGCATGACCGTACGCGACAACTTGGCAGCCGTTCGCCAGCGCATCGAGGCGGCTTGCGCCCGCGTCGGCCGCAATCCGGCCGACGTACGCATCGTTGCTGTCACGAAATATATTGATGCCGAAAGGGCGCTTCATGTGCTTGACGCCGGCATTGCCGACCTCGGCGAAAACCGTGCCGGCCAGCTACTTGAAAAGTATGAACGGATCGGGGACCGGGCGGTGTGGCATTTTATCGGGACGCTTCAGTCGCGCAAGGTGAAGGACATTATCGATAAAGTCGATTACATCCATTCGCTTGATCGCCTGTCGCTGGCGAAAGAAATTGAAAAGCGGGCGGTGCGGCCGGTGAAATGTTTTGTGCAAGTGAATGTATCGGGAGAAGCGACGAAGCACGGCCTCTCTCCTGACGAGACCGTCCCGTTCATCGATCAGCTCCGTTCGTTTTCGCACCTTGAGGTCGTCGGATTGATGACGATGGCCCCGCATACGGATGACGAGGCGGTATTGCGCGCCTGCTTCCGGCAATTGCGGGTCTTGAAAGAGCGCGTTCAGGCGCTCCGCTGGCCGCATGCGCCGTGCACGGAGCTGTCGATGGGCATGTCGAACGATTACGAGATCGCCATTGAGGAAGGGGCGACGTTTGTGCGCATCGGCAGCGCGCTTGTCGGATCATTGTAGGAGGTGAACTTGATGGGGTTGATGAAAAAATTTCGCGATTATTTTTTAGAAGAAGATTACGAAGACTATGAAGAAGAATACGAAGCGCCGCAGCCGGAAGAGGAGGCGCCGCTGCTGAAGGCGGCAAACAAGGCGAACGTCGTCAGCTTGCAAAGCGTGCAAAAATCGGCGAAAGTCGTGCTCGCTGAGCCGCGGGTGTATGCGGAGGCGCAGGAAATCGCCGATCATTTAAAAAGCCGGCGGGCGGTCATCGTCAATTTGCAGCGCATCCAGCATGAGCAGGCGAAGCGGATCGTCGACTTTTTAAGCGGCACGGTGTACGCCATTGGCGGCGACATTCAGCAAGTTGGCACGAAAATCTTTTTGTGCACCCCGGACAACGTCGACGTCAGCGGCGCGATTTCGCTTGACGGCGAGGATGACAGACCGATAAAGAGGTGGTAGTCGTTGGATTATGTGCTTACGTTTTTAACGACCTTGATTCAAGTATATTCGTACGCTTTGATCATTTACATTTTGATGTCTTGGTTTCCGAATGCGCGCGAAACGCGGTTCGGACAAATGCTTGCCGCCATTTGCGAGCCGTATTTGGAACCGTTTCGGCGTGTCATTCCGCCGCTTGGCATCATTGACATCTCTCCGATCATCGCCTTTATTGTCCTTGAATTTGCGACAAGAGGGCTGTATGCGTTGTTTGACATCCTCGAAGCGCAGTTTTAGCAGCCGGACGGAACGCGCGTCGTTTGGCCCGGCGCAGGCGGGCGGAATAGCGGGAGGAATCCGTTCCGGGTTCCTTTCTTTATGAGGCAAGGTGAATGGGAATGGAGCTGTATCAGCACTTCCGCAAAGAGGAACATCAATTCATCGATCATGTAATAGAATGGAAGGAAATGGTAGAACGTCAGTACGCTCCGAAGCTGACCGATTTTCTTGATCCGCGCGAGCAGCAAATCGTGCAAAGCATCGTCGGCAGCGACGGAGACGTGCGCGTGTCCTTTTTCGGCGGCGCTTTGTTTGTCGAGCGGAAGCGGGCGCTTTTGTATCCGCCGTATTTCGAACCGAATGAGGAGGATTATGACATCGCCTTGTTCGCTGTCCGCTATCCAGGCAAATTCGTTTTCCTTGAACACCGCGACGTCTTAGGAGCGCTCATGTCGCTCGGCTTGCGGCGGGGCAAGTTCGGCGACATTCTCGTCCAAGGAGGAGAGATCCAATTTTTTGCCGCCGCCGAGGTGGCCGATTACATTCGCCTCCATGTCGGGACGATCGGCAAAGCGCCGGTTTCGCTTGAGCTGTTGCCGCTGTCAGCTGCCATGCCGCTTGCCGAAACGTGGGAGGAAGGAACGGTCACGGTGTCTTCTCTAAGGCTCGATGCGGTGCTTGCCCAGGCGTTCCGCCTCGCGCGCGAGAAAGCGAAGACGCTCATTGAAAGCGGGCTCGTCAAAGTGAACTGGAAGGTGGTGGACAAGCCCGAATTTGTATGCGGGCCGGGCGATGTCCTGTCGGCGCGCGGGTTTGGTCGCTGCAAGCTGTTTTCCGTCGAGGGGATGACGAAAAAAGAACGCTGGCGCATCCGGCTGGGCCGTCAAAAATAATCGAATCGCAGCAGGAAATGGGCTGATCGTGTCGAATGAAGGAAGAAAAGGAATGATGGAGACGGAGGTGGCCATTGTGCCGTTAACGCCATTGGATATTCACAATAAGGAATTCAGCCGCGGATTTCGCGGGTATGACGAAGATGAAGTGAATGAGTTTTTGGATCAAATTATTAAAGATTACGAAATGCTCATCCGTGAAAAAAAGCAGCTGGAGGAAAAAGTGGCCGAACTGACGGAAAAATTGAATTACTTTTCCAACATTGAAGAAACGTTAAATAAGTCGATTCTTGTGGCTCAGGAAGCAGCGGAAGAAGTGAAGCGCAACGCACAAAAAGAGGCGAAGCTGATCATTAAAGAAGCGGAGAAAAACGCGGAGCGCATCATCGGCGACGCGTTGGCCAAATCGCGGAAAATCGCGTTGGAAGTCGAAGAACTCAAGCGGCAGTCGAAAGTGTTCCGCGCTCGCTTCCGCATGCTCGTTGAGGCGCAGCTCGATATGATCAACAGCCGTGACTGGGACGAGTTGATGGAATACGAGACGCCTGATCTCGAAGAAGAGGTGAAAGAGCCGTTGTCTCAGCCTTGACGAACCGAGGCCATGTCGGGTATAATCATTGGCAAAAATCACTGCACCAGCCGCCGTGGGAGGCGGTTGGCTTTTTTCAGGATGAATAGCGAAATAGTCATCGACGATGAAAGGGATAGTAGCTCTTGAACGACCGGTCGCAGCGAGCTGGGGATGGTGGAAGCCTGGCATCGGCGCAAGAGTGAACATCACCCTGGAGTTCCATGCCGAACATCCAGTAGGCCATGGCGCGTCATTCCCGTTACGAATGAAAAGTGGGCTGTGCGTCGTTTGCATGGCCAAGAAGGGTGGTACCGCGAGACCGTTCTCGTCCCTTGCCGGGGGAGAACGGTTTTTTATTTGGAATCTAGCGTTCGAAGGAGGAGCAAGGATGGATTACAAAGAGACGCTGCTTATGCCGCAAACCGAGTTCCCGATGCGCGGCAACTTGCCGAAGCGGGAGCCGGAGATGCAAAAAAAATGGGAGGAAATGGACATTTACCGGAAAGTGCAGGAGCGGACGAAAGGGCGTCCGTTGTTCGTGCTGCATGACGGCCCGCCGTATGCCAACGGGGATATTCATATGGGCCATGCGCTGAACAAAATTTTAAAAGACATCATCGTCCGCTACAAATCGATGAGCGGCTATTGCGCGCCGTACGTGCCGGGCTGGGATACGCACGGCTTGCCGATCGAAACGGCGCTCGCGAAGCAAGGCGTCGACCGCAAATCGATGAGCGTCGCCGAGTTTCGCAAGTTGTGCGAGCAATACGCGTACGAGCAAATCGACAACCAGCGCCGGCAGTTTAAGCGGCTCGGCGTGCGCGGCGACTGGGACAACCCGTACATTACGCTCAAGCCGGAGTACGAAGCCCAGCAAATTAAAGTGTTCGGCGAAATGGCGAAAAAAGGGCTCATTTACAAAGGGTTGAAGCCGGTCTATTGGTCCCCGTCAAGCGAATCGGCGCTCGCTGAAGCGGAAATCGAATATAAAGACAAGCGTTCGCCGTCGATTTATGTCGCCTTCCCGGTGAAAGACGGCAAAGGCGTGCTTGAGGGCGATGAGCGAATCGTCATTTGGACGACGACGCCGTGGACGATTCCGGCGAACTTGGCGATCGCGGTTCATCCGGATTTGGATTACCATGTTGTCGATGTCAGCGGAAAACGGTATGTCGTCGCCGCCGCCTTGGCGGAATCGGTGGCGAAAGAAATCGGTTGGGACGCATGGTCGGTCGTCAAAACGGTCAAAGGAAACGAGCTTGAATACGTCGTGGCGAGACATCCGTTTTATGAGCGCGACTCGCTTGTCGTCTGCGGCGAACACGTCACGACCGACGCCGGCACGGGCTGCGTCCATACGGCGCCGGGCCACGGGGAAGACGACTTTCTCGTCGGGCAAAAATACGGGCTTCCCGTTCTTTGCCCGGTCGACGAGCGCGGCTATATGACGAGCGAAGCGCCGGGGTTTGAAGGAATGTTTTACGAAGACGCCAACAAGGCGATTACACAGAAGCTTGAGGAAGCCGGCGCTTTGCTGAAGCTTGGGTTTATCACCCACTCGTATCCGCACGACTGGCGGACGAAGCAGCCAACGATTTTCCGGGCGACAACGCAATGGTTTGCGTCGATCGATAAAATCCGCAGCGAGCTGCTTCAAGCGATTAAGGAAACGAAATGGATTCCGGAGTGGGGGGAAATCCGCATCCACAACATGGTGCGCGACCGCGGCGACTGGTGCATTTCCCGCCAACGCGCCTGGGGGGTGCCGATTCCGGTCTTTTACGGCGAAAACGGTGAACCGATCATCACCGATGAGACGATTGAGCATGTGTCGAACTTGTTCCGCCAATACGGGTCGAACGTCTGGTTTGAACGCGAGGCGAAAGACTTGCTGCCGGAAGGATTCACTCATCCGTCAAGCCCGAACGGCATCTTTACGAAAGAAACGGACATTATGGACGTCTGGTTTGACTCCGGTTCGTCGCACCAAGCCGTGTTGGTCGAACGCGATGATCTCGCGCGCCCGGCTGATCTGTACTTGGAAGGGTCCGACCAATATCGCGGCTGGTTCAACTCATCGCTGTCCACCGCCGTTGCCGTCACCGGCAAAGCGCCGTACAAAGGCGTGTTGAGCCACGGCTTTGTCTTGGACGGCGAAGGGCGGAAAATGAGCAAGTCGCTCGGCAACGTCGTCGTGCCGGCGAAAGTAATGGAACAGTTCGGCGCTGATATTTTGCGCCTTTGGGTCGCGTCGGTCGACTACCAAGCGGACGTGCGCATCTCCGACCATATTTTAAAACAAGTGTCGGAAGTGTACCGAAAAATCCGCAACACGTTCCGCTTTATGCTCGGCAACTTATTCGATTTTGACCCGAGCGAAAACGCCGTGCCGGTCGGGGAGCTGGGCGAAGTCGACCGCTACATGTTAGCGAAATTAAATAAACTCATCGCTAAAGTGAAAAAGGCGTATGACAGCTATGATTTTGCTGCTGTTTATCATGAGATGAACCATTTCTGCACCGTCGAGCTGAGCGCGTTTTACTTGGATATGGCGAAAGACATTTTGTACATCGAAGCGGCCGACTCGCGCGCCCGCCGCGCCGTGCAGACCGTATTGTATGAAACGGTCGTCGCATTGGCGAAGCTCATCGCGCCGATTTTGCCGCACACGGCCGATGAAGTGTGGGAGCATATCCCGAATCGAAGAGAAAACGTCGAAAGCATCCAGCTCACCGATATGCCAGAGCCGATCGCAATCGACGGCGAAGAAGCGCTGCTTTCGAAATGGGATGCGTTTATGAATGTGCGCGATGATATATTAAAAGCGCTCGAGAACGCGCGCAACGAAAAAGTGATCGGCAAATCGCTGACCGCGAGCGTCACCGTCTACCCGAAAGACGAGGCGCGGAAGCTGTTGGCGTCGCTTAATGCCGACTTGCGCCAGCTTCTCATCGTTTCCGCGTTTTCCGTTGCCGATGAGCCGTATGACGCCGCGCCGGCCGAAGCCGAGCGGCTCGACCACGTGGCCGTCCTCGTCCGCCCGGCGGAAGGCGAGACGTGCGAGCGGTGCTGGACGGTGACTCCAGCTGTCGGACAAGATCCATCCCACCCGACGCTTTGCCCGCGCTGCGCACATATCGTGAATGAACATTATTCAGCGTAACGAAAAGCGGCAGGCTGCCCCAAGGTAGCCTTGCCGCTTCATTTGTTTACCATGGCGAATTATGCTACAATGCAAAAAGGATGAATGAGAAGGACAGGGGGATTTGGCACGGTGGCATACTATTGGCTCGCGGCGGCGGTCATCATCCTCGATCAATGGACGAAATGGCTTGTCGTCCGCTATATGCGGCTTGGGGAAAGCATCCCGATCATCGACAACGTGCTCTACATTACGTCGCACCGCAATCGCGGCGCGGCGTGGGGCATACTAGAAGGGCAGTTTTGGCTCTTTTATTTAATTACGGTGATCGTCGTGGCGGCGATCGTGATTTACATCCGCCGCCTGAAGCCTTCCGAGCGCCTGGCCGGCGTGGGGCTTGGGCTGATGCTCGGCGGGGCGATCGGCAATTTTATCGACCGCGTATTCCGGAAAGAAGTGGTCGACTTTATTCATACGTACATCGGCACGTACAGCTTTCCGGTGTTCAATATCGCCGACTCGGCGCTGACCGTCGGCGTCATCTTGCTGTTTGTCCATATGTTTTTTTTCGCGACACCAGAGAAAGGGAATGAGTAGATGGACACGATCACGTTTCACATCGAAGACGAATATGACGGCGAGCGGATCGATAAAGTGATCGCGGCGCTAAATGACGAATGGTCGCGTTCGCAAGTGCAGCAATGGATCAAAAGCGGGCTTGTGACCGTCAATGGCGAGACGGTCAAGGCGAACTACAAATGCGAGGCAGGCGACGCGGTCGCCGTTTCACCGCCGGAGCCGGAGCCGCTCGAGGTCGAGCCGGAGCCGATTCCGCTTGACATTTATTATGAGGATGAGGATGTCCTTGTCGTCAACAAACCGCGCGGCATGGTCGTCCACCCGGCGCCCGGGCATATGCGCGGCACGCTGGTGAATGCGCTTCTCGCCCATTGCCGCGACTTGTCCGGGATCAACGGCGTGCTTCGCCCCGGCATCGTCCATCGCATTGACAAAGACACATCAGGACTATTGATGGTGGCGAAAAACGACGCCGCCCACCGCTCGCTCGTCGAGCAGCTGGTGAACAAAACGGTGACGCGCCGCTACAAGGCCATCGTCCACGGCGTCATTCCGCACGATTATGGCACGATCGATGCCCCGATCGGCCGCGACAAGCGCGATCGAAAGAAAATGGCCGTCACCGAAGAAAACGGGAAGGAAGCGGTCACCCATTTCCGCGTGCTCGAGCGGTTTCGCCATTATACGTATGTGGAGTGCCAGCTGGAAACGGGGCGGACGCACCAAATTCGCGTCCATATGAAATACATCGGCTACCCGCTCGCTGGCGACCCGCAATACGGGCCGAAAAAAACGCTCGCCATCGACGGCCAGGCGCTGCACGCCGGGGTGCTCGGCTTCCGTCATCCGAGAAGCGGCGAGTATTTGGAATTCGAAGCGCCACTGCCGCCGGAGTTTGCCGAGCTGCTTGACTGGCTGCGAAAAAACGATTGACAAACGAACACGCCCCCTTTACAATGAAAACAGGTGAACAGGAACCTTTAAGTTCAGTCCTGTGAGGCTGAAAAGGGGTCGGAATGACAAAGAAGGGCGATGTATGCCCATCTTGTTTGGCGATAAGCGCGCCATCCCCCGCTTCACAGGCGGGGGATTTTTTATGAAAACAGGCGGGAACGGCCTGGTTGGCGCGCCGCCTGCGGAAACACGCTGGCCGCGGCGTGCATGCGCTGTTAGGAGGTGGACGGAATGCAAAAGGCGGTCGTGATGGACGAACAGGCGATTCGCCGCGCTTTGACGCGCATCGCCCACGAAATCATCGAACGAAACAAAGGCATTGACGGCTGCGTGCTTGTCGGAATTAAAACGCGCGGCATTTACTTGGCGCGCCGCTTGGCGGAGCGGATCGAGCAAATTGAAGGGGCGTCCGTTCCCGTCGGTGAGCTTGACATCACCTTGTACCGCGACGATTTGACCGTGAAGACGGACGACCATGAACCGCTTGTGAAAGGAACGAATGTGCCGTTTCCGGTGAGCGAGCGGAATGTCATTTTAGTCGATGATGTGCTGTTTACCGGCCGGACGGTGCGGGCGGCGATGGATGCGGTCATGGATTTGGGCCGCCCGTCGCGCATCCAGCTCGCCGTGCTTGTCGACCGCGGCCACAGGGAACTGCCGATCCGCGCTGATTTCGTCGGCAAAAACGTGCCGACCTCCCGTTCGGAGCTGATTGTCGTCGAGCTTTCCGAAGTGGACGGCGTTGACCAAGTGTCGATTCATGAGAAATAAAACAGCTCCCTTTTAAGCGCAGTCCCGTGAGGCTGCAAAAGGGGCGGAATCGTTTCGGGCGTTTCTGCACCCTCTTTGCGCCTTCATGGGCAAAGAGGGTGTTTTTGTGCACACTAAAAAACGAACTTCGCTCATTTGGCGAAAGGAGAGGCGAAAGATGAACAAACCGGTGTTGGATATTCAAGACCGCCCGACTGTGGGGCAATGGGTGACGTTAAGCTTGCAGCATTTGTTCGCCATGTTTGGGGCGACGATTTTAGTGCCGTACTTAGTCGGGTTGGATCCGTCGATCGCCTTGCTGACAAGCGGGCTTGGAACATTGGCGTTTTTGCTCATTACGAAATGGCAGGTGCCGGCGTATCTTGGCTCCTCGTTCGCCTACATCGCGCCGATCATCGCGGCGAAAACGGCCGGCGGCCCGGGAGCGGCGATGATTGGCAGCTTCCTCGCCGGATTGGTGTACGGGGTTGTCGCCCTCATCATTAAAAAAGCCGGCTACCGCTGGGTGATGAAGCTGCTGCCGCCGGTTGTCGTCGGTCCGGTCATCATCGTCATCGGTCTCGGCTTAGCCGGCACGGCGGTCGGGATGGCGATGAACGGCCCGGACGGCAAATACAGCCTGCTTCATTTCTCGGTGGCGCTTGTGACGCTCGCGGCCACGATCGTCTGCTCGGTGCTTGCGCGCGGCATGTTGAGCTTGATTCCGGTGCTTGTCGGCATCGTTGTCGGCTACGTTTACGCCCTCGCTGTCGGACTGGTTGACTTGTCGAAAGTGGCGGCGGCGAAATGGTTCGAATGGCCGGATTTCTTGATTCCGTTTGCCGATTATCCGGTGCGCATCACTGCCGAGATCGTCATGCTCATGGTGCCGGTGGCGATCGTCACCTTGTCCGAGCATATCGGCCACCAGCTTGTGTTAAGCAAAGTCGTCGGCCGCGACCTCATTCAAAAACCGGGGCTGCACCGCTCGATTTTAGGGGACGGAACGGCGACGATGATCTCCGCCTTGCTTGGCGGTCCGCCGAAAACGACGTACGGGGAAAACATCGGTGTGCTGGCGATCACCCGCGTCTACAGTGTCTACGTGCTGGCCGGCGCGGCGGTCATCGCGATCGCTTTCGGCTTCGTCGGCAAAATCACGGCGCTGATCAGCTCGATTCCGACGCCGGTCATGGGCGGTGTGTCGATCTTGCTGTTTGGCATCATCGCCTCGTCCGGACTGCGCATGTTGATCGACAGCCGCGTCGATTTCGGCCAGACGCGCAATTTAGTCATCGCCTCGGTCATCTTGGTCATCGGCATCGGCGGAGCGGTGCTGAAAATCAGCGACAGCTTCCAAATCACCGGGATGGCGCTCTCGGCCATTGTCGGCGTCCTGCTCAACTTAGTGCTGCCGGGGCGTCCGCAAGAAGCGGAAAACTTATTTGAAGCTGAAAACGATAGCGGCGATGTTGCCTAAATCGAATACAAAACACCTTTTAATTAAGTCCCGTGAGGCTTAAAAAGGTGTGAAAACAGGCGCATCCAGGGCCGGAGTGCACCTTCTCCGGTTCTGCCATGCGCCGATCGTCACACCTTGCCCAGCCGGCAAGGTGTTTTTTTGCAAAAAAAAGAAAGGGAGAGAGGCCAATGACCCATCTTTTTACATTGAGCGAACTGCCGCTTTCCGACATCACCCGGCTGCTTGATGAAGCGGAAGCGTTCCGCCGCGGCCGCGCTTGGCGCCCGGCCGCGCCGATGTACGTCGCCAACTTGTTTTTCGAACCGAGCACGCGCACGAAATGCAGCTTCGAGATGGCGGAACGGAAGCTTGGGCTTCATGTCATTCCATTTGACCCGGAACGCTCGAGCGTGCAAAAAGGGGAGACGCTGTACGATACCGTACGGACGCTTGAGGCGATCGGCGTCGATGCGGTTGTCATCCGCCATCACGAAGATGCGTATTTCGAAGCGCTCCGCCATGCGGTCGGCATTCCGATCATCAACGCCGGTGACGGCTGCGGGCACCATCCGACCCAGTCGCTCTTGGATTTATTGACGATCCGCCAAGAGTTTGGCGCCTTCACTGGCTTGACGGTGGCGATCATCGGCGACATCCGTCATAGCCGCGTCGCCCGCTCCAATGCGGAAGTGTTGACACGATTGGGCGCGAACGTCCTGTTTTCCGGACCGGCGGAGTGGAAAGATGAAACGAATCCGTACGGGACGTATGTCGAAGTCGACGAGGCCATCGCCCGCGCCGATGTCGTAATGCTGTTACGCATCCAACATGAACGCCATGCGGAAACGATGGGGCTGACAAAAGAAGAGTACCATGCGCGGTACGGGCTGACGCTTGAGCGGGCGCGGCGGATGAAATCGGGCGCCATCATCTTGCACCCGGCGCCGGTCAACCGCGGGGTCGAAATCGCCAGCGAACTTGTCGAAGCGAAGGCATCGCGCATTTTTAAACAAATGGAAAACGGCGTCTACGTCCGGATGGCTGTCTTAAAACGGGCAATGGAAGGGAGAATGGAGCATGGACGTATGGCTGAAAAATGGCATGTCGTTCAATGAAGATGGGAAATTGGTGCGGACACATCTCAAAATGGAACACGGAACCATTGCGGCGATCCTGTATGAACAGCCGCTCGAAGCGGATGGGGAGGACGTGATCGACGTCGGCGGCCGTCTCATCGCTCCCGGCTTGATTGACTTGCACGTTCATTTGCGCGAACCAGGCGGCGAGGCGAAAGAAACGATTGAAACGGGCACGCTCGCCGCGGCGAAAGGCGGTTTTACGACGGTTGCCGCCATGCCGAACACAAATCCGGTGCCGGACCGGAAAGAGCAGATGGAATGGCTGCAAGCCCGCATCCGCGAAACGGCGCGCGTCAACGTGCTTCCGTACGCGGCGATCACGATTGGGCAAAAAGGGGAGGAGCTGACCGATTTTGCGGCGCTAAAAGAAGCAGGGGCGTTCGCCTTTACCGATGACGGCGTCGGCGTCCAGTCGGCCGGGATGATGTTTGAAGCGATGAAACAGGCGGCGGCGCTCGATATAGCGATCGTTGCCCATTGCGAGGACGACACGCTGACAAACGGCGGAGCGGTGCATGACGGCGAGTTCGCCCGCCGGCATGGGCTCGCCGGCATTCCATCCGTCTGCGAGGCGGTGCACATCGCCCGCGACGTCTTGCTTGCCGAGGCAGCCGGATGCCATTATCACGTCTGCCATATCAGCACGAAAGAGTCGGTGCGCGCCGTCCGCGACGCGAAGCGGGCGGGCATCCGCGTCACGGCCGAAGTGACGCCGCACCATTTGCTCTTGTGCGAGGAAGACATTCCAGGGTTGGATGCAAACTACAAAATGAACCCGCCACTGCGCAGCCGCGCGGACCGCGAGGCGCTCATTGAGGGCCTGCTCGATGGCACGATCGATTTTATCGCTACGGATCATGCGCCGCATACAGCAGCGGAAAAAGCGAAAGGCATCGAGGCGGCGCCGTTTGGCATCGTCGGGCTCGAGACGGCGTTTCCGCTCTTATATACCCATTTCGTCAAAACAGGCGTGTTTACATTAAAGCAGCTTGTCGACTGGCTGACGATCAAGCCGGCGCAATGTTTTGGCCTTAAGGCCGGACGGCTTGCCGTCGGGGCGCCGGCGGACATTGCGGTCATCGATTTGGAAACGGAAGAAGCGATTGATCTCGAGACGTTTGCCTCAAAAGGGAAAAATACGCCGTTTGCCGGCTGGAAATGCCAAGGCTGGCCGGTGATGACGTTTGTCGGCGGAACACTCGTATGGAAGAAAGGAAGAGAATGACATGAAACGGCAGCTCATTTTGGAAGACGGTTCGTTTTTTGTCGGCGAAGCGTTTGGCAGCACGAAAGAGACGACCGGCGAAGTCGTCTTTAACACCGGCATGACCGGGTATCAAGAAATTTTGACCGACCCGTCGTATTGCGGGCAAATTGTGACGATGACGTATCCATTGATCGGCAACTACGGCATCAACCGCGACGACTTTGAAGCGATCCGCCCGTACGTGCACGGATTCATCGTCAAAGAAGCGTGCCTCATGCCGTCCAACTGGCGCGGCGAACTGACGCTGGATGAGTATTTAAAAGAAAAAGACATTCCGGGACTCGCGGGCATTGACACGCGCAAACTGACACGGGTCATCCGCCAGCACGGAACGCTGAAAGGAATGATTTGCGGGCTGGATGTCCATCCGGCGGAAGCAGCAGCCAAGCTGCGGGCGATGGAGTGGCCGCGCGACCAAGTGCGGCGCGTCTCAACAAAAAGCGCCTACCCAAGCCCGGGGCGCGGCGAGCGCGTCGTCTTGATCGACTTTGGGATGAAGCACGGCATTTTGCGCGAACTGAACAAGCGAAACTGCGATGTCATCGTGTTGCCGTACAATGCGACGGCGGAAGACGTATTGAGCTGGCATCCGGATGGGGTCATGCTTTCCAATGGACCGGGCGACCCGAAAGACGTGCCGGAAGCGATCGAGATGATCCGCGGGATCTTGGGCAAAGCGCCGCTCTTTGGCATCTGCCTCGGCCATCAGCTGTTCGCCTTGGCATGCGGGGCGAATACGGAGAAGATGAAATTCGGCCATCGCGGCTCGAACCATCCGGTCAAAGACTTGCGCACCGACAAAGTCGCCATCACGGCGCAAAACCATGGTTATACGGTCACGCATGAATCGCTTGCCGGCACGCGTCTTGAAGTGACGCATGTCGCCTTAAACGACGGCACGGTCGAAGGGCTCCGCCATCTCGATTTCCCGGCGTTTACGGTGCAATACCATCCGGAAGCGTCGCCGGGGCCGGAAGATGCGAATTCGCTGTTTGACGAGTTTTTGGCGCTCATCCGCCAGTTCAACAAGAAAGGAGAAGTCATCCATGCCTAAACGCCGCGACATTGAAACGATTTTAGTCATCGGCTCGGGGCCGATCGTCATCGGCCAGGCGGCCGAGTTCGACTACGCAGGGACGCAAGCGTGCTTAGCCCTAAAAGAAGAAGGATACAAAGTCATTCTGGTGAACTCAAACCCGGCGACGATCATGACCGATACGGAAATCGCCGATAAAGTCTATATGGAGCCGCTGACGCTCGATTTTGTCGCCCGCATCATCCGCAAAGAGCGGCCGGACGCGATTTTGCCGACGCTCGGCGGCCAAACGGGCCTTAACTTGGCGGTGGAACTGGCCAAAGCCGGGGTGCTCGAGGAGTGCGGCGTCGAAATTCTCGGCACGAAGCTTGAAGCAATCGAAAAAGCGGAAGACCGCGAACAGTTCCGCGCCCTCATGAACGAGCTTGGCGAGCCGGTGCCGGAAAGCGCGATTATTCACAGCTTGGAGGAAGCGTACGCCTTTGTCGAACAAATCGGCTATCCGGTCATCGTCCGTCCGGCGTTCACGCTCGGCGGCACGGGCGGGGGCATTTGCACGAACGAAGAAGAGCTTGTCGAGATTGTGTCAACTGGCTTGAAGATGAGCCCGGTGCATCAATGCTTGCTCGAGCGGAGCATCGCCGGCTACAAGGAAATCGAATACGAAGTGATGCGCGACGCCAACGAAAACGCGATCGTCGTCTGCAACATGGAAAACATCGATCCGGTCGGCATTCATACGGGTGATTCGATCGTCGTCGCCCCGAGCCAGACGTTAAGCGACCGCGAGTATCAGCTGCTCCGCAACGCGTCGCTTAAGATCATCCGCGCGCTTGGCATCGAAGGCGGCTGCAACGTCCAGCTGGCGCTTGACCCGGACAGCTTCCGCTATTACGTCATTGAAGTGAACCCGCGCGTCAGCCGCTCGTCGGCGTTGGCGTCCAAAGCAACGGGGTATCCGATCGCGAAACTGGCGGCGAAAATCGCCGTCGGGTTGACGCTTGATGAAATGATCAACCCGGTCACCGGGAAAACGTACGCCTGCTTCGAGCCGGCGCTCGATTATGTCGTCACGAAAATTCCGCGCTTTCCGTTTGACAAATTTGAATCGGCGAACCGCCGCCTTGGCACGCAAATGAAAGCGACCGGCGAAGTGATGGCGATCGGCCGGACGTTTGAAGAATCGCTGTTAAAAGCGGTTCGTTCGCTCGAGATCGGGGTGCATCATCTGGAATTGAACGAGGCGAAAACGGCCGCCGACGACGTGATGGAAAAACGGATCCGCAAGGCGGGCGATGAACGGCTCTTTTACATCGCCGAGGCGCTCCGCCGCGGGGTGACAGTGGAGACGCTGCATGAATGGAGCCAAATTGACCGCTTTTTCCTGCATAAGATTCAAAACATTATTGAGATGGAAACGGTCTTGAAAAACCACCCGGACGACCTTGACGTGTTAAAAAAAGCGAAGGGGCTCGGCTTCTCCGATGCGGCGATAGCGGCATTATGGAACAAAACGGAGCGCGACGTTTACGCGCTGCGCCGCCAGGAAGGCATCGTGCCGGTGTACAAAATGGTCGATACGTGCGCGGCCGAGTTCACGTCGGAAACGCCGTACTACTACAGCACGTACGAGGAAGAAAATGAATCGATCGTGACGGAAAAACCGAGTGTCATCGTGCTTGGTTCCGGCCCGATCCGCATCGGCCAAGGGATTGAGTTTGACTACGCGACCGTCCATTGCGTCTTTGCGATCAAACAAGCCGGCTACGAGGCGATCATCATCAACAACAACCCGGAAACGGTCTCGACCGATTTCAGCACATCGGACAAACTGTATTTCGAACCGTTGACGGCTGAAGATGTGATGCATGTCATCGACCTCGAACAGCCGGTCGGCGTCATCGTCCAATTTGGCGGTCAGACGGCCATCAACTTGGCGGCGGAACTCGAAGCGCGCGGCGTCCGCTTGCTTGGGACGACGCTTGAAGATTTGGACCGTGCCGAAGACCGCGACAAATTTGAACAGGCGCTCTCAGAGCTTGGCATTCCGAAACCGGCCGGCAAAACGGCTGTTTCGGTCGAAGAAGCGGTTGCCATCGCCGAAGAAATCGGCTATCCGGTGCTCGTCCGCCCATCGTACGTGCTCGGCGGCCGGGCGATGGAAATTGTCTACAACCGCGAAGAGCTGCTTCATTACATGGAACATGCCGTGCGCGTCAATCTGCAGCACCCGGTGCTCGTTGACCGGTACATCACCGGCAAGGAAGTCGAAGTCGACGCCATCGCCGACGGCGAGACGGTCGTCATTCCGGGGATCATGGAACATATCGAACGGGCCGGCGTCCATTCCGGCGACTCGATCGCCGTCTATCCGCCGCAAACGTTAAGCGATGACGTCATCGCAAAAATTACCGACTATACGGTGAAACTGGCGCGCGGGCTGCATATTGTCGGGCTGTTGAACATCCAGTTCGTCGTCGCAGGCAGCGACGTCTACGTCTTGGAAGTGAACCCGCGCTCAAGCCGCACGGTGCCGTTTTTAAGCAAAATCACCGGCGTGCCGATGGCGAATCTCGCCACGAAAGCCATTTTAGGGGCGAAGCTCGCCGACATGGGTTATGAGACGGGCGTCTGCCCGGTGCGCCCCGGCGTGTACGTGAAAGTGCCGGTGTTCTCGTTTGCGAAATTGCGCAACGTCGACATTTCGCTCGGCCCGGAAATGAAATCGACCGGCGAAGTGATCGGCAAAGACGTGACGTTTGAAAAAGCGCTCTATAAGGGGCTCGTCGCCTCCGGCATCCAGATCCAGCCGCATGGGGCGGTGTTGTTGACGGTGGCCGACAAAGACAAAGAAGAAGCCGTCGAGCTGGCGCGCCGCTTTGCCGACATCGGCTACCAGCTGTTGGCGACGAACGGCACGGCGGAAACGTTGAAAGCGGCCGGCATTCCGGTGACGGTCGTCAATAAAATCCACTCGGCGTCACCGAACATTTTGGATGTCATCCGCCAAGGGAAGGCGCAAGTCGTCATCAACACGCTGACGAAAGGGAAGCAGCCGGAAAGCGACGGCTTCCGCATCCGCCGCGAAGCGGTCGAAAACGGCATCCCGTGCTTGACGTCGCTCGATACGGCCCGGGCGATGCTGCAAGTGCTCGAATCGATGACGTTTTCAACGACAGCGATGACGGAAGGGCTGGTGCGCTCATGATCGGCCGCGAACGAATGACGGTCGCAAGCCAGCGGCGGATCGCCGAGCGGACGTATGAATTGACGCTTGCTGGTCGCCTCGTGCAACAGATGAAACAGCCGGGCCAGTTCGTCCATGTGAAGGTAGCGGCAACGGCCGATCCGCTTTTGCGCCGCCCGCTCAGCCTTTGCCATATCGATCGGGAGCGCGGACAGTGCACGATCATCTACCGCCAGGAAGGAAAAGGCACCGCGCTGTTGGCGCAAAAACAGCCGGGCGATGCGGTCGATGTGCTCGGCCCGCTCGGCAACGGCTTTCCGCTCGAGGCCGCGCCGGCGGGCGGCCGCGCGCTGCTGGTCGGCGGCGGCATCGGCGTCCCGCCGCTCTATGAACTGGCGAAACAGCTCACAAAGCGCGGCGTCAAAGTGGTGAGCGTGCTCGGGTTTCAAACGAAAGCGGCGGTCTTTTACGAAGAGGAATTTGCCGCGTTCGGCGAGACGCATGTCGCGACCGATGACGGCTCGCACGGAACGGCCGGGCGCGTCACCGATGTGATCGAAGCGCGTTCGCTTGAGTTTGACGTCTTGTACGCCTGCGGTCCGAAGCCGATGCTTCGGGCGCTTGCGGAACGGTTTCCGAACCGGCCGGTGTACGTGTCGCTCGAGGAGCGGATGGGCTGCGGCGTCGGGGCGTGTTTCGCCTGCGTCTGCCATGTGCCAGGGAGCGAGACGGCGTATAAAAAAGTATGCAGCGACGGCCCGGTGTTTCGGGCCGGGGAGGTGGTGCTATGAACCGGCTTGCGGTCGAACTGCCGGGTCTTTCGCTCAAAAACCCGATCATGCCGGCGTCCGGCTGTTTTGGATTTGGCCGCGAGTACGCCCGGTTTTACGATTTAAGCGTGTTAGGCGCCATTATGATCAAGGCGACGACAAAAGAGCCGCGCTTTGGCAACCCGACACCAAGGGTGGCAGAAACGCCGGGCGGGATGTTAAACGCCATCGGCCTGCAAAACCCCGGCCTTGACAAAGTGCTCGAAGAAGAACTGCCGTGGCTTGAACAGTTTGACGTACCGATCATCGCCAATATCGCTGGCTCGACGGTGGAAGAGTACGTCGAGGTAGCCGAAGCGATTTCCAAAGCGCCCAATGTCCATGCGTTAGAGCTCAACATTTCCTGCCCAAACGTGAAAAAAGGCGGGATTGCGTTCGGCACCGTGCCGGACGTGGCCGCGGAACTGACGCGGCTTGTCAAAGAAGTGTCCGCCGTGCCGGTTTACGTGAAGCTGTCTCCGAACGTCACCGACATCGTCGCGATGGCGAAAGCCATTGAACAAGCGGGCGCCGATGGCTTGACGATGATCAACACGCTCGTTGGCATGCGCATCGACGTGAAAACAGGCCGGCCCGTTTTGGCCAACGGCACCGGCGGCTTATCTGGCCCGGCGGTCAAGCCAATCGCCATTCGCATGATTTATGAAGTGAGCCAAGCGGTGTCGATTCCGATCATCGGCATGGGCGGTGTGCAAACGGCGGAAGACGTGCTCGAGTTTTTCTACGCCGGCGCGAGCGCGGTTGCGGTCGGCACAGCCAACTTCGTCGATCCGTTCGTCTGCCCGACGATCATCAACGACCTGCCGGCGCTGTTGGACGACCTCGGGATCGGCCACATTTCCGAATGCATAGGAAGGAGCTGGAAGACCGGTGCACACGCCGTTCATTGTCGCGCTTGATTTCCCATCAAAACAAGAGGTGGAGCGGTTTTTGCGGCCGTTTGCCGGAACGCCGCTGTTCGTCAAAGTCGGCATGGAGCTGTACTATCAGGAAGGTCCAGCCATCGTCGCGTTTCTCAAAGAACAAGGACATGCCGTCTTTTTAGACTTAAAACTGCACGACATCCCAAATACGGTGAAACAGGCGATGAAAGGGCTCGCCCGTGTCGGCGCCGATTTGGTGAACGTCCACGCCGCCGGCGGCCGGCGCATGATGGAAGCGGCGATCGAGGGGCTTGACGCCGGCACGCCAAGCGGCGCCGCCCGACCGCGCTGCATCGCCGTCACCCAACTGACAAGCACGGACGAGCGAATGCTTCATGAGGAGCTGTGGATTTCCCGCCCGCTTGTGGAAACAGTCGCCCATTACGCCGCCTTGGCGAACGAAAGCGGCCTTGACGGCGTCGTCTGCTCGGCGAACGAAGCGCCGCTCATCAAAGAACGGTGCGGCGCCTCGTTCCTCGCCGTCACCCCGGGCATCCGCTTTGCCGATGAGGCAGCGCACGACCAAGTGCGCGTCGTCACCCCAAGGAAAGCGCGTGCGCTTGGTTCTGACTACATCGTCATCGGCCGCAGCCTCACCCGCGCCGCCGATCCGCTCGGGGCGTATGCCCGCCTGCAACACGAATGGAACGGAGGAGAGAGAGAATGAAACACGACATCGCCGCCAAACTGCTTCAAATCGGGGCCGTCGCCCTGCAGCCGAACGAGCCGTTTACATGGTCTTCGGGCTTGAAATCGCCGATTTATTGCGACAACCGCCTGACGCTCGCTTACCCCGACGTGCGCCGCACGATCGCCGACGGCCTCGCCGAACTCATCCGCACCCATTTCCCTAAAGCGGACCTCATCGCCGGCACCGCAACCGCCGGCATCCCGCACGCCGCCTGGGTGAGCGAGCGGCTTGAGCTGCCGATGTGCTACGTCCGCAGCCAGGCGAAAGCGCACGGCAAAGGAAAACAAATTGAAGGCCAAGCCGAACCGGGCCAGCGCGTGGTCGTTATCGAAGACTTGATCTCGACGGGCGGCAGCTCGCTTGCGGCCGTCCGCGCCTTGAAAGAGGCGGGCTGCGAGGTGCTGGGCGTCGCCGCCATTTTCACATACGGGCTCGAAAAAGCGAAACAGGCGTTTGCCGAAGAGAATTTGCCTGCCTACACGCTTACGGACTACAACACCCTCATCGAAACGGCCGTTCGCCTTGGCGCCGTCAGCGAACACGATCTGGCGACATTGCGAAAATGGCGGGAGAATCCGGAGGAGTGGGGGAAATAAAATCAACGCAAGCGAAAAGGGGCTGACGCAAAAGCCCCTTTTTGATGAAAGTTCACCGAAGTACTAGGATTCTTTCTCCATTTTGACGACAAATCTTTTACTCATGCAAGCTTCTACAAGAAAATGGAAAAACATGTCGAACTTTGTCTGTTCCGAATGGCCGTAAAATTCAGTGTATCTTTAATGAAGCAGCCAATCACAGGTTTCTTCCACCTACACCCCAGCTGTAAATAGCAGCTTTGAAGGAACCACAGCGAATTGGAGTGGAACAATGATTTATCGGATCGCTTCAAACAGCTGTTGTTAGCAAACGGCACTTCCGTCAACTATGAATATGACGCGAATGACAAGGTTACGAATAATGTTTAATTTATTCAATTATATTAAAATCTTTTATTAAACATTATTCTTTGTTAAGCTACATTTAGCTTAACAGGGTGTAACCCTACACCCTCTACCCCATTGGCGAACGCCTTTGGGAATACTTTTCTCATGATGTTGTATGCTCCATTGACATCTGCGTTAATTAAAATACCTTTATTGGATTTAAATAAACCTCTCTTAATTCCTCTGTTCTTATCATAATTTTCTTTGATTGGAGCTTCGCCATCTAAAAACGATGTTCCACTTGTATATGATTCTTCTGTTAACACAACCTTAATTCCAACTTCTTCACATTTGTATTGTAATTGTTCAATAAACATATCATAAGGAATTTGAACGAACGCTTGATTTAATCGTTTCCCTAAATCAACCTCTTGTTTCCAATTATCATTTTTACCAATAACAATCGTATCAATATTATGCTTAACACACCAATCTACAACATATCTACTTGCTTTATGCATGAAGTCTTTAATTTTATTGTTTCGTTTTAATGTTAATTTTTCTAGTCTTTTACTCCAATTCAATCCATTTTGTTTCTTTAAAATACTTTGAAAATACGCTTTTTGTTTGTTGTAGTATTGATTTATGGATTTGACTCCTTTGCCATTAATAACAATCGGTGTTTCACCGATGTTATTTACCATAGTTACAAAGTTGTTTAATCCTAAATCAATACCTACAACACGATTACTTTCACGAATCATATTTGGAATTTCTTTTTTATAAACAACTTCAATTACGTAAATACTACCCTTTGGTACAATTCGCACTTGTTGCAATCCTTCAATAACCTTTGTTTTTAGTTTTAAATCAGTTTTTGGAAATTTAATATATCCATCTTTAATTTTGCATTGTTGATTAGTAAAAATCACCACATTACGCCCATTTTTCTTTTTATATTTAGGCAACTTTGGTTTACCCAAATATTTTTCTTTGTTTTTACTCCAATCCTTTATAGCCTTGAAAAATGACTTCCAGTTCTTATCTAGCAATCTTAATATTTGTTGCGATGTTTGAGCAGGTAATTCTTTATAAACTTGTTTATGTTTCAACATCTTATCTAATGAATTATAACGAATCCATTCATTGTTATTTATAAACTCTTGTCTAACAATGTAATTAGCATAATTGTAAAGATTTTTAGATTTGAAACATAAATCATTACAATAATGATATAAGTAATGATAGGAATTAATTTGATGTTGTTCAACTCTTGTTACTAAAATATTTATCGCCTCCTTCATTTATATTTTAATATTTTTTTATTATAAATTTTTAATATTCTATATTAGATTTAATTTATTTTTTGACTATACGGATATTTTTATTGAAAAAATAATCGCCTCGCCTCGAGAGAACAATCGGTAAATAGAAAAGAGATGATGGTTTCATTTTCCCCAAACGCTTCTCTTTTTTTAAAAAATCCATCTTCTAACCCAAATACTTCAATCGTTTTATACAAAGGGTCAACAATCCAATATTCTTTTACACCAAATTGTTCGTATAGTTTAAATTTTTCATTTCGATCTTTTAATGCTGTAGACGGAGAAAGAACCTCGACAATGAGTGTTGGTGCGCCTAAACAGCCGTTTGGTGTTAAGTTGTTTCGATTGCAAATGACAGAAATATCGGGTTGAACGACATGTTTTGCATATGTGTAGTCATCGTTTTCGGAGAGACGAACATCAAAAGGAGCAATGGCAACGTAGCAATCTTTATTTTGAAAGTACGAACGAAATGCGAACGATAGTTCCATAACGGTAAACTGATGCTCCCACGTTGGTGAAGGGCTCATGTTGTAAGCTTTTCCATCAATAAGCTCCCAACGCCCATCCCATTGAATATAATCGGCATACGTATACAGTTTGGATGGTTCTGGATTCATCGGATCTCCCTCGCTTTTTTCATTATTATACCATATCCAAAACGGCAACGATGATTGAAGATAACAAATTGCATTCGCGATGGCGGCTTGTGGTTGACTCGACAAGTTTGCAAAGCGGGCTGTCCGTAAGGCCAATGCAGCTGGTCTTACAGACAGCCCGCTGTCTTTTATGCGGCGCTAGACCGTTTCGGTTTGCGGGAGTTCGCGCGGATCGCCCGATGCCGTGTTGGGCGGCCATTGGGGCGCGTTTACGATGGTTTCGCCGCTTGTTCTTTTTGCCTCTGTTTCATGGTGCGGACGAGTTCTTCATCCGGTGTGACGTAGAGCGTTTGCTCGTTTTCGTAAATGACAAATCCCGGCTTGGCGCCGCTCGGTTTTTTTACATAGCGGATGCGCGTGTAGTCGACAGGCACGGAGCCGGAATGGCGCGCTTTGCTGAAGTAGGCGGCAAGATTCGCCGCTTCCAAGAGCGTCTCGTCAGACGGCTGCTTGTTCCGGATGACGACGTGCGAGCCGGGAATGTTTTTCACATGCAGCCAAACATCGTCCTTATGGGCCAGCTTTGTTGTGAGATAATCGTTTTGTTTGTTGTTTTTGCCAACGAGTATTTCCGTGCCGTCGCTTGCGACGTAGCGGTCAAGCTCGGGTGCGGTTGGTTTGCGCTTTTTTGCTCCTTTGGCCGCGCGCGGGCGCAAATAGCCTTGTTCAATGAGCTCGTCGCGGATTTCCTCGACATCTTTCGGCGAGGCGGTTTCAAGCTGGCTTAAAATCGTGTCGCAATAGGCGATGTCTTCTTTCGTCCGCTCGATTTGTTCTTGAACGACGGCGAACGAGTTTTTCGCTTTTTGGTATTTTTGAAAGTACTGTTGCGCGTTCTCGGACGGCGATTTTTGCGGGTCGAGCGGAATGGTGATGGTGCCTCCGTTTTCGTCGTAGTAGTTTGCGACCTCGATTTCCGTCATGCCGCGCTTTATGGCGTACAAATGGGCGGTGAGCAGTTCGCCGTACAGTCGATAAACGTCGGCTTTCTTTGCTTCTTCGAGCGTCTGTTCGAGCTTTAGGAGCTTTTTCTCGTTTTTCGCCTTTTCGTTCGCCATGAGACGCTCGATGTCATGAGCTTGCTGCTTGACGCGGTCGCGCTCGGCCTTGCCGAAATAAAAGCGGTCCAATAGCTCGCTTGCACTCGCAAACGGTTGGCCTTCGATTTTTAAGTGCTTAAGCGGCAAAACGTAAAACCATTCTTTTTCCACGTTCGTGTACATCATCGGGGCAAAGCGGCGGCCGCGCACGTCATCGATGAGCGAAAGAAAGCTTTTTGGCAGCGTCGTCCGGTTGGCGAGTCCAGCGCGGAACACCGCCTCATTGGCAAATAGCGGCGAAATGCCGCTGAAGGCGGAAACAAGCTGATGGGCGAGCTTGCCGGCGTGAAAGTCGATTTTTTTCAGCACCATTTCTTCCGTCGCCTCAAGCAGGTTCAGCTTGCCGTGCGTCGGTGGGGCGACGTACGGATGCCCGGGAAGCACCGTCCGGTAGCGGTTGACCGACGGCGGCAAATGTTTCAAGCTGTCGATGATCGTGTTGGTCGATGCATCAACGAGGATGATGTTGCTATGGCGGCCCATCACTTCGATGATGAGCCGCTTCGTCTGCAGATCGCCGAGTTCATCGCGGCCTTTTGCATCGATGATGATGATGCGGTCGAAATCGGCTTGGCGGACCGACTCGATGATGCTTCCTTCCAACTGTTTGCGCAGCCGCATGCAAAACATCGGCGGCTCGGATGGGTTGTTGTACGTTTCGTTTGTCAAATGGACGCGCGCGTACGTCGGATGCGCCGACAGCATCACTTTATGGTTATGGCCCCGGGCGCGCACAAGCAGCACGATCTCATACGCCGACGGCTGGTGGATTTTCGTGATCCGCCCGCCCGCAAGCGCCTCTTCGAGTTCACCGACAATGGCGTACGTAAACACTCCGTCAAAGGACATGGAAAACACCTTTCTATTTCGTTTGTTTGCTATTTCGATCTTACCATACGACCCGCCGTTTTGAACATTTCTTTGAATATTACCTGAAGACGGACGAAGATGCCCGACGAACATGTTGCATAAAATGGGGAGGCCCGCTTTTTTGACACGATTTTTTCCCTTATGGGGGAGATGGCGTGGCAAAGGGCCCCACGACTCCTTATGTTTGTGTCGCTAAACATCATGGCGGGGACTATCATTTTTTGGGACATGTATGAATAAGCATAGAGAAGAGGGAACAGCGTGCGAAAAAATGGAAGGACGGAGGGAGACAGATGCAATGGCATACGCTCGCGGCAAGCGATGTCGCGCACGAGACGAAGACGAATGTCAAAACCGGGCTTACGGCGGCGGAGGCGGAAAAACGGCTGCGGCAGTTCGGGTACAACGAGCTGGCGGAAGGGAAGAAGGAGTCGGCCATCGTTGTCTTTTTTCGCCAGTTTCAAGATTTTATGGTGCTTGTGTTGCTTTTGGCGACGGTGATTTCCGCATTTTTAGGCGAGTATGCGGATGCGGTGGCGATTGTCGTCATCGTGATCATGAACGCCATTCTCGGGTTTATCCAGGAGCGGCGGGCGGAAAAGTCGCTTGCCGCCTTAAAACGGTTGTCCGCTCCGCAAGCGGTTGTGTTGCGCGGCGGGGAGTGGGTGAAAGTCCCCACGCGCGAGCTTGTTGTCGGCGATGTGGTGAGACTTGCAAGCGGCGACCGGGTCGGGGCCGACATCCGCTTGATTGAGGCGGCCGGCCTGGAAATCGAGGAGTCGGCGCTGACGGGCGAATCAGTGCCGGTGGCCAAATCCGCCGCCCCGCTTCATACGAAACAGGCGTCGCTCGGCGATTTGCACAATATGGCGTTTATGGGGACGCTCGTGACAAGAGGGAATGGGGTCGGGATTGTCATCGCCACTGGGATGAAAACAGCGATGGGACAAATCGCAACGATGCTCGAAGAGGCGGATGCGGGGGCAACCCCGCTCCAGCGCCGGCTCGAGCAGCTTGGGAAAATTTTGCTTGTCGTCGCATTGGCGCTGACGGCAGCGGTCGTGGCCGTAGGTGTCATTCAAGGGCACGACCTGTATGAAATGTTTTTGGCTGGTGTGTCGCTCGCGGTCGCCGCCATTCCGGAGGGGTTGCCGGCCATTGTGACGGTCGTCTTGGCGCTTGGCGTGCAGCGGATGATCAAACGAAACGCCATCGTCCGCAAGCTTCCGGCGGTGGAAACGCTCGGCTGCGCTTCGGTCATTTGTTCCGACAAAACGGGGACGATGACGGAAAACATGATGACCGTCACGCAAGTATGGGCAGGCGGGCGGACATTTGCGGTAAGCGGCGTTGGTCTTGAAACGGATGGCGAGTTTTCTGAACGCGGCCGGACGGTTGATCCGAACCGCGTTCCCGAGCTCGCTCGCCTGTTGACAATGGGGGTGCTTTGCAATAGTTCGGAGTTGAAAGAGGAAAACGGCCGGCGTTACGTCGACGGCGATCCGACGGAAGGAGCGCTGCTGGTCGCGGCGGCCAAAGCTGGATTGGCGAAAGGAATGCTTTTGCGTGAGTACACGATCGAACAGGAGTTTCCGTTTGATTCCGAGCGGAAAATGATGACGGTCATCATTCGCGACCGGAACGGGCGGCGGTTCGTTGTGACGAAAGGGGCGCCCGATGTGCTGCTTGAGCGGGCGGACCGCCTGGAATGGAATGGGCGCGAGCAGGCGCTGACCCCGGCGTGGAAAGAGACGATTGAGAAGGCGATTCGCCAGATGGCGTCTTCCGCCTTGCGCACGATTGCCATTGCGTATCGGCCGCTTGCGGAAACGGAACGGATCGGATCGGAGAAGGAGGCGGAGACGAAGCTTCGGTTTCTCGGCGTCGCCGGCATGATCGATCCGCCGCGGCCGGAGGTGAAGCAGGCGGTGGCGCGATGCAAAGAGGCGGGGATGAAAACGGTGATGATCACCGGGGATCATGTGTTGACCGCAACGGCCATCGCCAAACAGCTTGGCGTGCTCCCGCCCGGCGGAAAAGTGATGGACGGGGCGACGTTATCGCGCCTGTCGGTCGACGAGCTCGAACGCGAGGTCGATAATATTTACGTGTTTGCCCGCGTCTCCCCGGAGCATAAGCTGAAAATTGTCAACGCCTTTAAGCGCCGCGGTCATATTGTCGCCATGACCGGCGACGGGGTGAACGACGCGCCGGCGTTGAAAGCGGCGGATATCGGCGTCGCGATGGGCCGGTCGGGGACGGAAGTGGCGAAAGAGGCGGCGTCGCTCGTGCTGCTTGATGACAACTTTGCGACGATTGAGGCCGCGATTGAAGAAGGGCGCAACATTTACGAAAACATCCGCAAGTTTATCCGCTACTTGCTCGCCTCGAACGTTGGGGAAATTCTCGTCATGTTGTTTGCGATGCTGCTTGCCTTGCCGCTGCCGCTCGTGCCGATTCAAATTTTATGGGTCAATCTTGTCACCGACGGTTTGCCAGCCATGGCGCTCGGGCTCGACCAACCAGAAGAAAACGTGATGAAGCGGCCGCCGCGCCGTCCCGATGAAGGGGTGTTCGCCCGCGGGCTCGGCTGGAAAATCGTAAGCCGCGGCTTTTTGATCGGCGTTGTTACGCTGGCTGCGTTTCTGACCGCCTATGAACGGAGCGGCGAGGATCTCGTTTACGCCCAGACAGCGGCGTTTGCGACGCTTGTGTTGGCCCAATTGATCCATGTGTTCGACTGCCGCTGCGATCGTTCGGTTTTTGACCGCAGTCCGTTCGGCAACATGTATCTCGTTGCAGCGGTGATCGTGTCGCTGCTGTTGCTGCTGGTCGTGATCTACTACCCGCCGCTGGCTGCCGTGTTCCATACGAAGCCGCTTGCGGCCGTCGATTGGCTGCTCATCATCGGTTTGTCCGCCTTGCCGACCTTTTTGTTTGCCGGCTCGCTTTTTACGAGAAAATAAAAGGATGGATATGTTATAATAAAAAAGGTGATAGAGGAGCGCTCTATGACCTTTTCTTTTTCATCAACGACGCAACGGATGTGATGGCATGGTTTACAGCATGACTGGTTTTGGCGCGAGCACGAAAAAAACGGATCGCTTGACGGTGGCGGTGGAAATGAAATCGGTCAACCACCGGTTTTGTGAAATTTCCATTCGCCTCCCTAGACAATGGCTCGTGTTTGAGGATAAAATAAAAAAAGCAATTTCACCGTACGTGCGGCGCGGAAAAGTGGAAGTGTTCGTCACGATCGCCGGAGAAGGGCTTGTGAAACGGAGCGTACATATCGATTGGGATTTGCTTGGCCAGTATTGGGCCGGAGTGCAGGAAGCCGCAAAGCGATTTGCCATTGACGGCAGCGTGACGGCGGCCGAGTTGCTTCGGCTTGATGGGGCCGTCGAAGTGGTGGAAGAGGAAGGAGCGAACGAGCAGGTCGAGCCGCTGCTTTTGGCCGCTGTCGATGAAGCGGCAAAGGAACTTGTGGCCATGCGCCGGCACGAAGGGGAGGCGCTGGCCGCGGATTTGCGCGCCCGTCTTCATGAAGTCGAAGCCGGGGTGGAAGTCATTGAGCAGCGGGCGCCGCTTGTAGTCGAGCAATACCGCGAGCGGCTTGCGCGCCGCCTGCGCGAATGGGCGCCTTCTCCGGTTGATGAAGCGCGGCTGCTCACAGAAGTGGCGGTGTTTGCGGAAAAGGCGGACATTCACGAGGAATTGAAACGCATCCGCAGCCATTTGGCGCAAATGACGGACGTCCTTGAGGCGGACGAACCGATCGGGAGGAAGCTTGACTTTTTGGTGCAAGAGCTGAACCGCGAAGTGAACACGATCGGCGCCAAGGCGAACGACAGCTTGATCGCCGCGCAAGTCGTTGAGATGAAAAGCGTGCTTGAGAAAATGCGCGAGCAGGTGCAAAATGTGGAATAACTGTTTAAAACGACTTATTGGCGGCAACAATATCGGATATGGCAGGTGGGCGTGTCATGATGATGAAATTTATCAATATCGGGTACGGAAACATGGTGTCAGCCGCCCGCATCATTACGATTGTCAGCCCTGATTCGGCGCCGATTAAACGGATCATCCAAGATGCGCGCGAAAGCGGCAAGCTCGTTGACGCGACGCACGGCCGAAGAACGCGCGCGGTCATCATCACCGACAGCGATCACGTCATTTTATCGTCCGTACAGCCGGAAACGGTGGCGAACCGCTTGTACGGAAGCGATGATTTCTCCGAGGAAGGGTAGGGTTTTCAACGTTGAAAAGCGAACGTGGATTGTTAATCGTCATGTCAGGGCCGTCCGGCGTTGGCAAAGGGACGGTGCGCAAAGCGCTGTTTTCGCGTCCTGACATCAAGCTTCATTATTCAGTGTCCGTCACAACACGCAAGCCGCGCGAAGGCGAAGTGGAAGGCGTCGACTATTTCTTTCGGACGCGCGAGCAGTTTGAACAAATGATTCGGGAAAACAAGCTGCTCGAATGGGCCGAGTATGTCGGCAACTATTATGGGACGCCGATTGATTATGTGGAAAAAACGCTCGCCGAAGGGAAAGACGTGTTTTTGGAAATCGAAGTGCAAGGAGCGATGAAAGTGCGGCGGGCGTTTCCAGAGGCGCTCTTCATTTTCTTGGCCCCGCCAAGTCTCACGGAGCTTGAAAAGCGGATCATCGGACGCGGCACCGAGTCGAAAGAGCTGATTGAAAATCGGCTGCGGGCGGCGAAAGAGGAGCTTGAAATGATGGATGCGTACGACTATGTCGTGGAAAATGATGAAGTCGAGCTCGCCTGCGAGCGGATCAAGGCGATTGTCACGGCTGAGCATTGCCGGCGCGAACGCGTCGCCGAGCGATATAAACGGATGTTGGGGGTGGAATGACGATGCTGTATCCTTCCATCGATTTGCTGATGCAAAAAGTGGACTCCAAGTATAAGCTTGTCACGGTGGTGGCCAAACGGGCACGCGAGTTGCAGGACGGTGCGGAGCTGATGGTGAAAAAGCCGGTGTCGAAAAAATTTGTCGGCCAGGCGCTCGAGGAAATTGCCGGTGACAAGGTCGAATTAGTGGAAGAGGAAAAATAACAACCTAGCTTTAGGTTGTTATTTTTTTCAATGTCGGGGGGTGGCCAACATGATCAAGGGAAAACATATTTTGCTTTGTGTGACCGGGGGGGTGGCGGCGTACAAGGCGGCGGTGCTCACCAGCCAGCTCGTCCAGCGCGGCGCTGAAGTAAAAGTGATCATGACAGAAGGGGCGTGCCAGTTCATTACACCGCTCACGTTTCAAGCATTGTCGCGCCAGGAAGTGTATGTCGATATATTTGCCGAAAACAACCCGGCCGTCATCGCCCATATCGATTTGGCGGACTGGGCGGATCTCGTCCTCGTTGCGCCGGCGACGGCCAATACGATGGCGAAGCTGGCCGCCGGCATCGCCGATAATATGGTGACGACGACGATTTTGGCGACGAAAGCGCCCGTCTGGATCGCTCCGGCGATGAACGTTCATATGTACGAGCATCCGGCCGTTCGGGCGAACATGGAGCGGCTCTGTGAGTTCGGCTACCGGTTCATCGAACCGTCGGAAGGCTACTTGGCGTGCGGCTACATCGGCAAAGGGCGTCTCGAGGAACCGGAGAACATCATTGCCCATATCGAGCGGTTTTTTGCCGGCGATCCGCCGCTGTTTCGCGGGAAGCGCATTCTTGTCACCGCCGGGCCGACGCGGGAGAAGCTCGACCCAGTCCGCTATTTCTCTAACTATTCGAGCGGAAAAATGGGCTACGCCATCGCCGAAGCGGCGGCCCGCTTCGGCGCTTCGGTGACGCTCGTCTCCGGACCGACGGCGCTCCCATCGCCCGATGGCGTCGAGACGGTGGCGGTTGAATCGGCGGAAGAAATGTATGAAGCGGTTTTGTCTCGCTTTGCGGAAACGGACATCGTGATCAAAGCGGCGGCGGTCGCCGATTATCGGCCGAAATATGTCGCAGCTTCCAAAATTAAAAAGCAACCGGGCGGTTATGTCGTCGAGATGGAGCGGACGGTCGATATTTTGAAGGCGCTTGGCGAGCGGAAAACGGGGCAGATTTTGGTTGGATTTGCCGCTGAGACGGACAACCTTGAGCAGTATGCGTTAAAAAAACTGGAAGAAAAGCGGCTCGATATGGTCGTCGCCAACAATGTCACCGAAGAAGGCGCAGGGTTTGCCGGCGATACGAACATCGTCACCATCTTCCGCCGCGACGGCGTCGTTCGGCCGCTGCCGCTCATGACAAAACGCGAGGCGGCCGAGGAAATTTTAAAAGAAATACACGCCTATATCGAGGGGATTCGATGAAAGTCGCCTCCGTGATTGTCGATGTTCCGTCCCGGCAGACGGACCGCCCGTTCGATTATGCGATCCCGGAGCGCTGGCAAGGCGTCATCCAGCCGGGCATGCGGGTGACGGTGCCGTTTGGGGCGCGGCGTTTGCAAGGGTTTGTCGTCGAGGTGAAAGACCATTCCGACATCAAGCAGCTGAAACCGATTGAGCATGTGCTTGATGTCGTGCCGGTGTTAAACGAAGAGCTGCTGGATCTTGGCCGCTATTTAACGGAAACGACGCTCTGTTTCGCCATCTCGGCGTACCAGGCGATGCTGCCGGCGGCGATGCGGGCGAAATATGAAAAAACGCTCCGCTTGACGGATGAACGAAATCGGGAAGCATTGCCGGACGACCTAAAGCCGCTGTTTGTCCATCAAATGGAAGTGGCTTGGAAAGACATTGAAGCCGCCAGCTTATGGCGGGCGGCGCAAAAAGCGGTACAGCAAGGTGTGCTTGAAGCCGTTTACGAAGTGAAAGAAAAAGCAGGCAAGAAAACGGTGAAGCATGCGCGTTTGGCCGTTCCGGACAAACAGGCAAACGACGCGCTGGCGGCGCTGCCTTCAAGGCAAAAGGACGTGCTTTCGTTTTTGCTTGAAAAAGGGGAAGCGGTGCCGGTTGCCGAGCTGCAAGCGGCGCTTGGCGTTTCCTCAGCGCCGCTGAAAGCGCTCGTCGACAAAGGATTGGTGGTGCTGAACGATGTCGAGGTGTACCGCGACCCGTACGAACATCGCACGTTTCAGCCGAGTGAGCCGCCGGCGCTCACTCCGGCACAAGAAGCGGCGTTGGCGAAAATCGCCGCTTCGGTGCGCGCCGGAGAGCACCGCACGTTTTTGCTTTACGGCGTCACCGGGAGCGGGAAGACGGAAGTGTACATGCAGGCGATCGACGAAGTGCTGCGCCAAGGGAAAGAGGCGATTGTCCTTGTCCCGGAAATTTCACTGACGCCGCAAATGGTCGAGCGGTTTAAGGGGCGGTTCGGTCCGAAGGTGGCAGTGCTCCACAGCGGGCTGTCCATCGGGGAAAAATACGACGAATGGCGGAAAATTCACCGGAAAGAAGTGCAGCTTGTCGTCGGTGCGCGCTCAGCCGTGTTTGCCCCGTTTGAAAACTTAGGGATGATCATCATCGACGAAGAACATGAGACGAGCTATAAGCAAGAAGAAATGCCGCGCTACCACGCGCGCGATGTCGCCATTTACCGCGCCCGCCGCCACAGCTGCCCGGTCGTGCTTGGCAGCGCCACCCCCTCGCTTGAGACGTTCGCCCGCGCCGCCAAAGGGGTGTACGAGCTGCTTGAGCTGCCGGAGCGCGTCAGCCGCCAAGGTTTGCCGTCGGTCCATGTCGTCGATATGCGCGAGGAACTGCGCAGCGGCAACCGCTCCATGTTTTCACGCCGGCTGCTTGACGGGTTGCGACAGCGGCTCGAACGCGGCGAGCAGGCGGTGCTGTTTTTAAACCGGCGCGGCTATTCAACGTTTGTCATGTGCCGCGGCTGCGGCTACGTCATCCGTTGTCCGCATTGCGACATCTCGCTTACGTACCATCGCGCCGGCGAGCGGATGAAATGCCATTATTGCGGGCATGAAGAGCCGCTTGCCCCCCGCTGTCCGTCGTGCGGAAGCGAACACATCCGCTTTTTTGGCACTGGCACGCAAAAAGTGGAAGAAGAACTGACGAGGTTGCTGCCGAAAGCGCGCGTCATCCGCATGGATGTCGACACGACCGGACGCAAAGGGGCGCATGAAGAGCTGCTTTCCCGTTTTGCCGCCAAGGAAGCCGATATTTTGCTCGGCACGCAAATGATTGCCAAAGGGCTCGATTTTCCAAACGTCACGCTCGTCGGCGTGCTGGCGGCTGACACGATGCTGCATTTGCCCGATTTCCGCGCCGCGGAAAAAACGTTTCAGCTGCTGACACAAGTGAGCGGGCGCGCCGGACGGCATGAGCTGCCGGGTGAAGTCGTCATTCAGACGTACACGCCCGACCATTACAGCATCGAGCTTGCCGCCCGCCATGACTATCGCGCCTTTTATCGGCAGGAGATGATGCTGCGCAAAGCGCACGGTTATCCGCCGTACTACTACTTGACGCTCATCACGGTCGCCCACCAGGAAGCGCCGGCTGCCGCCAAGACGGCGGAAAAAATCGCCGCCTACATGCGCAAACAGCTGTCAAACGAGGCGGTCGTTCTCGGTCCGGTCGCCTCGCCGATCGCCCGCCTTCACGATAGATATCGTTACCAGTGCATGATAAAATACAAACGGGAACCGAATGTAACGGCGGCGCTCAAAGCGGTCATCGACCGCTACCAAGCCGATGCCGCCCATGGCGGAGCGGCCATCACCGTCGATACGAACCCGTATATGATGATGTGAAAATGGAGGAAATGACGTTGCCAATATTGCCGATTGTCACATATCCCGCCCCGATTTTGGAGCAGCCGTGCGCCCCGGTGACAACGTTTGACCGCGAGCTTGCCCGGCTGCTTGACGACATGTACGATACGATGCTTGCCGCTGACGGGGTCGGCTTGGCCGCCCCGCAAGTCGGCATCGCCAAGCAGATCGCCGTCATTGACGTCGGCGATGAACACGGCCGGATTGAGCTCATCAACCCAGTTATCCTCGAGGCGCGCGGCGAAGAGGTCGATGTGGAAGGCTGTTTGAGCTTTCCCGGCCTGTTTGGCGAAGTGCCGCGCGCGAAATTTGTGAACGTGCGGGCGCAAAACCGGCGCGGCCGTTCGTTTACGCTTTCGGCCGCCGGTTTTTTGGCGCGCGCGTTGCAGCATGAAATCGACCATTTGCACGGTGTGCTGTTTACATCAAAAGTGATCCGTTACTGTGATCTTGAGGAATTGGAAGGATAGATGCCGATGACGAACATTGTGTTTATGGGGACTCCTGATTTTGCCGTGCCGATTTTGCGGCAGCTTCTTGACGACGGCTATCATGTTTCGGCGGTTGTCACCCAGCCGGATAAGCCAAAAGGGCGGAAGCGCCAGCTCGTGCCACCCCCGGTGAAAGTGGAAGCGGAGCGCCACGGCATCCCGGTGCTGCAGCCGACAAAAATTCGTGAGCCGGAGCAATACGAACAAGTGTTGGCGTTTGCGCCTGATTTGATTGTGACGGCGGCGTTCGGGCAAATTTTGCCGAAAGCGCTGCTGGAAGCGCCGAAATACGGCTGCATCAATGTCCATGCCTCGCTTCTGCCCGAGCTGCGCGGCGGGGCGCCGATCCATTATGCCATCTGGCAAGGAAAAACGAAAACGGGCGTCACGATCATGTATATGGTCGAGAAGCTGGATGCCGGCGATATGTTGGCGCAAGTCGAGGTGCCGATTGCTGAAACGGACACGGTCGGCACGCTCCATGATAAATTGAGCGCCGCCGGGGCTAAACTATTATCAGAAACGCTTCCACTTTTATTGGAAGGAAACATTGCGCCCGTTCCGCAAGATGAGGAGAAAGCGACGTATGCGCCGAACATTCGCCGCGAGCAGGAGCGGATCGACTGGACGCAGCCTGGTGAAGCCATTTACAACCATATTCGCGCCTTCCATCCGTGGCCGGTTGCGTATACGACACACAGCGGGAACGTTTGGAAAGTTTGGTGGGGAGAAAAAGTGCCGACACCAGAAGCGGCGCCGCCGGGCACGATTGTGGCGCTCGAGGAAAACGGCATTGTAGTGGCCACCGGCAATGAGACAGCCATTCGCATCACCGAATTGCAGCCGGCCGGCAAAAAGCGGATGGCCGCCGGCGAGTTTTTGCGCGGCGCCGGCAGCCGTCTTTCGGTCGGCATGAAGCTAGGAGAGGATCATGAACGTACGTGAACTTGCGTTGGAGACATTGTTGGCAATTGAACAACAAGGAGCCTACAGCCATCTGGAGCTCAATGAAGCGATTCGCAAAGGCCGGCTTGACGGGCGCGATGCGGCGTTGCTGACGGAGATCGTCTACGGCACGGTGCAGCGGCGTGATACGCTTGACTACTATTTAGCTCCGTTTTTGCGAAAGGCGCGCCGGCTGGAGCCGTGGGTGCGCATGCTGCTCCGGTTGACGCTGTACCAAATGGTGTATTTGGACCGCGTCCCGGATCACGCCGCCATTTTTGAAGCGGTCGAGATCGCCAAGCGGCGCGGCCATCGCGGCATCGCCTCGCTTGTCAACGGCGTTTTGCGCACGATCGGCCGTGAGGGTCTGCCTTCGCTTGAGGCGATTCACGACTCCGGAAAACGGCTCGCCGTCGCCACCAGCCATCCGGAATGGCTTGTCCGGCGCTGGATCGGCCAATACGGTTTTGAGGAAACGGCGCGCATGTGCGAGACGAATTTGCGCCCGCCGCAGTCAACAGCCCGCGTCAACCGGCTGCGGGCGACGGTGGAGGAAGCGCTTGACCGGCTGCGTGCTGAAGGCATGGCAGCTGCTCCCGGCCATCTCGCGCCGGAGGCTGTCCGCGCGGAAAAAGGAAATTTGGCGCATACGCAAGCGTTTCGCGCCGGTTTGCTGACGATCCAAGATGAAAGCTCGATGCTTGTCGCCCGGGCGCTTGATCCGGCTCCCGGCGAGCGGGTGCTTGACTGCTGCGCGGCGCCCGGGGGGAAGACGACCCATATCGCCGAGCGGATGGGCGGCCGCGGTGAAGTGGTCGCCGTCGATGTTCATGAGCATAAAGTGAAGCTCATTGAGCAGCAGGCGCAAAGGCTTGGGTTTCGCTGCATCACCCCCCTCGCCCTTGACAGCCGCCGGCTCGGCGAGCGGTTTGCCCCTGAGTCGTTTGACCGCATTTTGGTCGATGCGCCGTGCACCGGATTCGGCGTCATTCGCCGCAAGCCGGAGATCAAATACACGAAAGGGAAAGACGACGTCGCCTCGCTCGTTGCGGTGCAGCAAGCCATTTTGCGGGCGGCCGCGCCGCTGTTGAAAAAAGGGGGCGTGCTTGTTTACAGCACGTGCACCATCGAGCGCGAAGAGAATGAAGACGCGATCGCCCGTTTTTTGGCCGACCATCCGGATTTTGCCCTTGACGACCGTCTCGCCGAGCGGATGCCAGAGCCGGTGCGGCCGCGCGTGCGAAGCGGAATGCTGCAGCTGTTGCCGCATTATTTTGATTCCGACGGGTTTTTTATCGCATTACTACGAAAGAAGGTGTAAATGGAGTGGAAATCGTCCAGACCGCTGTCCGCCGGGCCTCCAGCGGCGGGCAGCCGCCATCGTTGCCGTCTGTTTATTCGCTCACGCTTGACGAGTGGAAAGAATGGCTTGCTGCTCAAGGCGAAAAGCCGTTTCGCGCCACACAAATTTACGAATGGCTGTATGAAAAGCGCGTCACCGATTTTGCCGAGATGACGAACTTGCCGAAACGGCTGCGCGAACAGCTCGCGGCGTCGTTTTCGATCACGACGCTCAAAACGATTGTCAAGCAAACGTCCAAAGATGGGACGATCAAGTTTTTGTTTGAGCTCCATGACGGCTATTCGATCGAGACCGTGCTCATGCGCCATAACTACGGCAATTCGGTGTGCGTGACGACCCAAGTCGGCTGCCGCATCGGTTGCACGTTTTGCGCCTCGACGCTCGGTGGGCTGAAGCGTCATTTGGAAGCGGGCGAAATCGTCGCTCAAGTTGTACACGTGCAAAAGGCGCTCGATGAGACCAATGAGCGCGTCAGCAGCATCGTCGTGATGGGCATTGGCGAGCCGTTTGACAATTACGATGCGCTCATCAAATTTTTGCGCATCGTCAACCATCCGAAAGGGTTGAACATCGGCGCCCGCCATATCACCGTGTCAACGAGCGGGATTATTCCGAAAATCTATCAATTTGCTGACGAAGGCATGCAAATCAATTTCGCCATTTCGCTGCATGCACCGACGAACGAGCTACGGACGAAGCTGATGCCGATTAATAAGGCGTATCCGCTGCCGAAGCTCATGGAGGCGGTCCGATACTACATTGAAAAAACTGGACGGCGCGTGACGTTCGAGTACGGATTGTTCGGCGGAGTGAATGACCAACTTGAGCATGCCGAGCAGCTGGCCGAGCTGCTTAAAGGGCTGAAATGCCATGTAAATTTGATTCCGGTCAACTATGTGCCGGAGCGAAATTATGTGCGCACGCCGCGCAACCAAATTTTTGCCTTTGAACGGGCGCTGAAAAAACATGGAATCAACGTCACCATTCGCCGCGAACACGGACACGACATCGATGCCGCCTGCGGACAGCTTCGCGCGAAGGAGCGGAAAGAAGAGACGAGGTGAATCGGATGCGAGCCGTTTTCCGAACTGATATCGGCCAAATTCGCGAGCATAACGAAGACAACGGCGGTGTATTTGTCAACGAAAGCGGCCAATATTTCGCGGTTGTCGCCGATGGAATGGGCGGTCACCGCGCCGGCGATGTGGCGAGCGCGATGGCGGTGGCGCACTTGCAAGAGCAATGGGAGCAAGCGCCGTGCGTTTCCTCGCCGGCTGAGGCGGAGCAGTGGCTGAAAGTGCAGATCGCAGCCGCCAATGAGCGGCTGTTTCGCTACGCCCTCTCCCATCCGGAATGCCAAGGGATGGGAACGACGGTCGTCGGCGCCATTTGCGCTGGGCCGTTTGCCACCATCGCGCATATCGGCGACAGCCGCTGCTACTTATTGAACCAAAACGGAATTCAACAGTTGACCGATGACCATTCTCTTGTCAATGAGCTGGTCAAAAGCGGGCAAATTTCCAAAGAGGACGCCGAACACCATCCACGCAAAAACGTGCTTTTGCGGGCGCTTGGCACCGAACCGGCCGTGAAGGTCGATATCAAAACCGTTTCCATCGATGACGGCGATATGCTCCTGCTATGCTCGGACGGATTGTCAAATAAAGTGCCCGAGGCAGACATCGTGCAAATTTTGACCGGTGCCGGCGCGCTTGAAGAAAAAGCGCAGGCGCTCATCGAATTGGCGAACGGGCGGGGCGGAGAAGACAACATTTCGCTTGCAGTCGTTGATTTTTCAGTGGAACGTGAAGGTGGGTGATCGGCGTGCTTATCGGAAAGCGATTGAACGACCGCTACAAAATCATCAGCCTGATCGGCGGCGGCGGCATGGCGAATGTCTATTTGGCCCGCGACATCATTTTGGAGCGCGATGTCGCCGTGAAAGTGCTCCGCCTTGATTTTGCCAACGACGACCGGTTTATTAAACGGTTCCGCCGCGAAGCGCAGGCGGCGACGAGCTTAAATCATGAGCATATTGTGCCGATTTACGACGTCGGCGAGGAAGAAGGCCTTTATTATATCGTGATGGAGTATGTGCGCGGTTCGACGCTGAAACAGTACATTCAGCAGCATGCCCCGCTTCCGGTCGAGCGGGCGCTTTGCATCATGGACCAACTGACGTCGGCCATCGCCCATGCCCATGAGAACGGTATTATCCACCGCGACATTAAACCGCAAAACATTTTGCTTGATGAGCACGGCAACGTGAAAGTGACCGACTTCGGCATCGCGGTGGCGATGAGCGGAACGACGATTACACAGACGAACTCGGTGCTCGGTTCGGTTCATTATTTGTCGCCGGAGCAGGCGCGCGGCGGCATTGCCACTGAAAAGTCGGACATTTATTCGCTTGGCATCGTCATGTTTGAGCTTGTCACCGGCCGGCTGCCGTTTTCCGGCGAATCGGCCGTTTCGATCGTGCTGAAGCATTTGCAGGCGGAAACGCCGTCGCCCAAGGCGTGGAATCCCGACATTCCGCAAAGCGTCGAAAATATTATTTTAAAAGCGACGGCGAAAGACCCGTTTTACCGCTATGAATCGGCGCGCGCCATGAACGAGGACATCCGGACGGCGCTGGACCCGAGGCGGCGCAACGAGGCCAAATTCACGATCCCGGATGACGGCGATGAAGCGACGAAGGCCATCCCGATCATAAAACATCCGGAAAGCGCCGCGCTTGAGCCGGAGACGCTTGTCTATGAGGAAAAGGCGAACGAGCCGGCCAAAGCGGATGACGAGCCAAAGGCGAAGCCGAAACGGAAGCGGGTCTGGATCGCCTGGCTTGCCGCCGTCATCCTATTGCTTGGAGCGGCCGGCGTGAGCGCGCTCACATGGATTCCGGACGTGTTCTTTCCAAAGGAAGTGACGGTGCCGGATGTCGTCAATAAAGACTATGACGAAGCTGTTGAACAGTTGTCGGCGCTCGGCTTGGAAATCAAAGACACGATCGATGTCGAAGATGATGCAATAGAAGAAGGAAAAGTCGTGCGCACCGACCCGGAAGCCGGAATGACGGTGAAGCAAGGGGCCGGCATTGTCATCTATAAGAGCGCCGGCAAAAAGAAAATCGAGTTTCCAAGCTTTATCGGCGACGATATTTCGGCCGCCGAGGAGGAGCTGCGCGCGGAAGGGTTCACTCGCATTACGCGCAACGGCCGCCATAGCGATAAGCCGGAAGGGACGATTTTGGATCAATATCCGTACGCCGGCGATGAAGTCGTGCCGAGCGAAACGGAAGTGATGTTCACGGTCAGCCTCGGTCCGGAAACCGTAACGCTCAAAGACTTGAGCGGCTATACGGAAAAAAGTGTGCGCGACTACGGCGAAGACCAAGGGCTGCGCATTGAAGTGAAGTACGAGTATTCCGATGAAGTGCCGAAAGGGCTTGTCATCTCGCAAACTCCGGCAGCCAATGAGCAGGTGGAAAAAGGCAAGACTGTTACGGTCGTCATTTCCCGCGGCCCGGAGCCGAAGCCATCCAAAACGGTCATCAAAGAAATCGTCATCCCATACGAGCCGGCGGAAAACGGACAGGTGGTGGAAGCCCAGCTTTACATTCAAGATGCGAACCATAACATGACAACGCCATATAAAACGTACCGGCTGACAGGGCCGGCCACGGAGATCGTAGAGTTTGAAATTCCATACGGGGAGACGGCGTATTATCGCGTTATTGTCAACAATGTTGTCAAAGACGAAGGATCGATTCCATATCCAGAACACGGCGGAAAAAAGGAGTGAGGCTATGGCAGAAGGGCAAATCATCAAAGCGTTGAGCGGATTTTATTACGTGCTCTCGGAAGGGAATGTGTTTCAGTGCCGCGGGCGCGGTGTGTTTCGCAAGCAAAAAGTGACGCCGCTTGTCGGCGACCGCGTCGTCTTTACGGCGACAAGTGAGACGGAAGGCTACATTTTGGACATTCGCGAGCGGCAAAATGAACTGGTGCGGCCGCCGATCGCCAACGTCGAGCAGGCGATTTTAGTTTTTTCTGCCGTAAGCCCGGACTTTAGCGCCAAGCTGTTGGACCGCTTTCTCGTCTTAATCGAATCGAAGGAAATTGCGCCGATTATCGTCATTAGCAAAATGGATTTGCTCGATGGCGAGGCGAAAGACGCGATCGCCCGTTATGCAGGTGATTACCGGCGCATTGGCTATGAGGTGATTGAGACGTCGACCGTGACAAAAGACGGCCTCGATAAGCTGGCGGCGCACCTGCGCGGCCGCGTCTCGGTCGTTGCCGGACAGTCCGGCGTCGGCAAGTCATCGCTGTTAAATGCGCTTCGCCCGGATTTGCGGCTGAAAACCGGCGATATTTCCACCCATTTAGGGCGCGGCAAACATACGACCCGCCACGTCGAGCTGCTGGAGGTGGCCGGCGGGCTCGTCGCCGACACACCGGGGTTTAGCGCCCTCGAGTTCGACGATATTGAACTTGACGAGCTGCCGCGCTATTTTCCGGAATTCCGGGAATACGGAGAAGGGTGCAAGTTCCGCGGCTGCCTTCATGTGGCCGAACCGAAATGTGCGGTCCGCGAGGCGGCTGAGGCTGGGGACATTCCGCCGTACCGCTACGACCATTATTTAAGTTTTGTTGCGGAAATGAAAGAACGAAAGCCGAGGTATTGAACGATGATTCGAATTGCGCCATCGATTTTGTCAGCTGATTTTTCCCGTTTGGCCGAGGAAATCCGTTCGGTGGAAGAAGGCGGAGCCGATTGGCTTCATGTCGATGTCATGGACGGACGGTTCGTGCCGAATATCACGATCGGGCCGCCGGTCGTTGCCGCCATTCGCCCGGTGACGAAGCTGCCGCTTGACGTTCATTTAATGATCGCCGACCCTGACCGATACATTCCGGCGTTCGCCAAAGCCGGGGCGGACATCATCTCCGTCCACGCCGAGGCGTGCGTGCATTTGCACCGGACGATTCACTTTATTAAAGAGCAAGGTGTCAAGGCCGGGGTCGTGTTGAATCCGCATACGCCGGTTGAGACAATCCGCCATGTCATCGCCGATGTCGATCTTGTCCTATTGATGACAGTCAACCCGGGGTTTGGCGGGCAGGCGTTCATTCCGTCCGTCGTGCCGAAAATTCGCGAAGTCGCCCGTTTGGCCGGCGAACAAAACAAGGCGCTGGACATCGAAGTGGACGGCGGCGTCAACGCGAAAACAGCGCCGCTTTGCGCCGAAGCCGGGGCGAATGTGCTCGTCGCCGGGTCGGCCATTTACAATGAGGCGGACCGGGCGGCGGCCATTCGCGCTTTGCGAGAAGCGTGCGCCAAGTAGAGAACGGGCTCCTGCATCCGGCAGCCGCTGCAACGGTAGGCGGTGAGCGCCGGAAAAGCCAGGCAAGGCGAAACAAGGCTTTTTCTTATTGAAAAAGGCGAAGGGGGGAAGGGGAATGGTGATCCATATTGTCGGCGGCGGCCCGCGTGAGCTTCTCCCTAGCTTGCGCCGCTATGACGGCGCGGATGTGCATTGGGTCGGCGTCGACCGCGGCACAACGGCGCTGCTTGAAGCCGGCCTCCAGCCGGTGCGGGCGTTTGGCGATTTCGATTCCGTGCCGGCTGAAGAAGTGGCCAAGCTTCAGCAAATGCTTCCGGATTTGGAAATATGGCCGGCAGAAAAAGACAAAACAGATATGGAGATCGCCCTTGATTGGGCGGTGGAACAGGACGCCTGCCACATCCGTCTGTTTGGCGCCACCGGCGGACGGCTTGACCATCTGTTTGGCAATGTCGAGCTGTTGCTGAAATACGCCGGCCGGCCGATTGAAATCGTCGACCGGCAAAATGTGTTGACCGTCCATCTGCCCGGCGTGCATACGATCACACGCGACGATCGATACCGCTATGTGTCTTACATCCCGATTTCTGAAACGGTGGCGGGGCTCACGCTTATTGGATTTAAATATCCATTGGCCGACTGTCATATTTCCCGCGGTTCCACACTATGTATTAGTAACGAACTTATCCAATCTTCCGGTACTTTTTCGTTTTCGGAAGGCATATTAATGATGATAAGGAGCAGCGATTTTGCCGGCTGCCCGTAGTTGCGATTGGTCAGCAACGGAATATACTGGATAAGGAAATGGCGGGAAGTGCGTGATATGACGGGTGTGAGGAGGGAATCGGGATGAAGTTTTATACGATCAAGCTGCCGAAATTTTTAGGCGGAATTGTGCGGGCGGTGTTGAACGCGTTTAAAAAAGGGTAAGAAAAAAGCACCATTTTTGGTGCTTTTTTTGTTGAACGGTTAGACGCGTTTTACTTTTCCGGATTTCAGGGCGCGCGCCGAAACCCAAACGCGTTTCGGTTTGCCGTCGACTAAAATGCGCACTTTTTGCAAGTTGGCTTTCCACGTGCGGCGGCTGGCGTTCATGGCGTGCGAACGTGTGTTGCCGAACGATTTTTTCTTGCCGGTAATGAAGCATTTCGCCATCGTTTTTCCCTCCTTGCTTTTACATCCCTCTAAAAACACTATTATAATTTATCATACAACGGAAGGGATTGCAATAGACGCGCTCTTTCTCTTTCAAGAAAATGTCCTTGACATATATTTCAGTTTTCGGCTAAATAATACTAGTGGGCGGCCGAGCGCTTTGAAAACAGAAAACGTTATAGTACAATGGGGGTAGCTGTGCGAGATACGCAAAGGGGGAACGAACATGTCAATTGAATGGCAAACAAAATATGGGCGCATTGAAATTGCCAATGAGGTCATTGCCATGATTGCCGGGGGAGCGGCCGTCGATTGCTACGGCATTGTCGGAATGGCGTCGAAAAATCAAATTCGCGACGGGCTGTCGGAAATTTTGCGCCGTGAGAACTTTTCCAAAGGAGTTATCGTCCGCGAGGAAAACGGCGAAGTACATATCGACATGTACATCATCGTCAGTTACGGGACGAAAATTTCCGAAGTCGCCCACAATGTGCAGTCGAAAGTGAAATATACACTCGATCAGACGCTTGGATTGGCGGTTCAGTCCATCAACATTTACGTCCAAGGGGTTCGGGTGGTGAATCCGTAGTAAGGGGGAATCAGCCGGTGGCAATGAGGACGCTTGACGGAAGACGGTTTGCCGATATGGTGCAGCAAGGAGCCGCGCATTTGGCGAACAACGCCAAGGCGGTCGATGCGCTGAACGTCTTTCCGGTTCCAGATGGCGATACAGGAACAAACATGAACTTGTCGATGACGTCCGGAGCGAAAGAGGTGAAGGCGCATGTCTCCGACCATATCGGCAACGTCGCCGCGGCGCTGGCGAAAGGATTGTTGATGGGGGCGCGCGGCAATTCCGGCGTTATTTTGTCGCAGTTGTTCCGCGGGTTTGCCAAAGCGGTGGAAGGCAAACCGCAAGTGGACGGCTTCGAATTTGCCGCCGCCCTGCAAGCGGGGGTCGATACGGCCTATAAGGCGGTGATGAAGCCGGTCGAAGGAACGATCCTCACCGTAGCGAGAGAGGCGGCGCGAAAGGCAATTGAAACAGCGAAAAAAGATCGCGATGTCGTATCGGTGATGGAAGCGGCGCTTGCGGAGGCGAAAGCCGCGCTCAAGCGCACGCCGGAGCTGCTGCCGGTCTTAAAGGAAGTCGGGGTTGTCGACAGCGGCGGCCAAGGGCTTGTGTACGTGTACGAAGGATTCCTTGCCGCTTTGAAAGGAGAAGCTGTCAGCACCGCTCCCGCCGAAGTGCCGATGGAAGAGCTTGTAAAGATGGCTCATCATCAAAGCGCGCAAAGCCATATTCATACCGACGAAATTGAGTTTGGCTACTGTACGGAATTCATGGTTCGGTTTGAGAAGGACAAACTGGCCCAGCATCCGTTTTCCGAAGAAGTGTTTCGCCGCGACTTGAGCCGATTTGGCGATTCTTTGCTTGTCGTCGCCGACGACGAGCTTGTCAAAGTGCACATCCATTCGGAAACGCCGGGCGAGGTGTTGACCTACGGCCAGCGCTACGGAAGTCTCATCAACATTAAAATTGAAAACATGCGCGAACAGCATGCCAACATCGTCGGCAAAGAGGCGGAACGGCCGCTGCAAGCCGGCGCGGAAGAAGCGAAGCCGTACGGCATCGTTGCCGTCGCGATGGGCGCCGGCGTGGCCGAATTGTTTCAAAGCATCGGCGCGCACGCGGTCATTGAAGGCGGACAGACGATGAACCCAAGCACCGAAGAAATCGCGGAGGCCATTCGCCGCGTCAACGCGGAGACGGTGTTCGTGCTGCCGAACAACAAAAATGTCGTGATGGCGGCCAAACAAGCGGCCGAGCTTTCCGAGCGGCAGGTGATCGTCATCCCATCGAAAACCGTTCCGCAAGGCATGGCGGCGCTCTTGGCGTTCAATCCAGCGCAGTCAGCCGAGCAAAACGAGCGGGCGATGACGGCGGCGCTTTCGCGGGTGAAAACGGGGCAAGTGACGTTTTCCGTGCGCGATACAACAATCGATGGCGTCGAAATCGAAAAAGGCGACTACATGGGGCTGTTCGATGACCGCATCGTCGTCGCCGATAAGGACAAGTTGGCCGTGACGAAGCGGCTGCTTGATGCGCTCATTGACGAGGAAAGTGAAATTGTCACCATTTTGTACGGCGAGGATGCGACCGAAGTGGAAGTGGAAACTGTTGTCGCCTATCTGGAAACGGAATATGATGGAGTGGAAGTCGAAGTGCACAACGGCCGGCAACCGCTCTATCCGTTTATCATTTCCGTCGAATAATATTATGTTAAAATAATAGAAGGGAGCATTCCCTTCTATTTTTTATGCGAACGGAGGAAAGGCACCGATGAAATATAAAAGCGTCTTTGACATCATCGGCCCGGTGATGGTCGGACCGTCAAGCTCGCATACCGCCGGGGCGGCGCGCATCGGCCTCGTCGCGCGCAAGCTGTTTGGAAGACAGCCTGAATGGGCGCACATCTCGTTTTACGGCTCGTTTGCCGAAACGTACCGGGGGCATGGGACCGATGTGGCCATCGTCGCCGGGCTGCTTGGATTTGATACGTTTGATGAGCGCATCCCGGACGCTCTGGCGATCGCTCAGGCTGCGGGAATGGACGTCTCGTTTTCCGCCGAAGAGGCGATTCCGCATCACCCGAACACGGCGCGTGTGCGCATTGGCGACGGAAAAGGGGAGCTTGAGCTTGTCGGCGTGTCCATTGGCGGAGGGAAAATTGAAATCATCGAGTTAAACGGGTTCGAGTTAAAGTTGTCGGGCCATCACCCAGCGCTATTAATCATGCATAACGACCGTTACGGGACGATCGGGGCGGTGGCCAGCGCGCTGGCGAAGCATGCCATTAATATCGGCCATATGGAAGTATCGCGCAAGGAAAAAGGGAAGGAAGCGCTGATGACGATCGAAGTCGATCAACCGTTGACCGACGAGCTTTTGCAAGAGTTGGAGCAGCTGCCTAACATTATTCAAGTAACCAAACTCGTTGATTAAATCGAAAACGGTTCCATGTTTTGCGAAGACAGCCATGATGACGGACAGGAAGGATGGGGAAAAGAGAATGTTTCGCAATGTTGCCGAGCTTGTTGCATTGGCGGAAAAAGAGCAAATCAAAATCGCTGAGGTGATGATCCGCCAAGAAGTCGGAGTGAGCGGGCGCAGCCGGGAGGAGATTATGGCGCAAATGGAGCGCCACCTCGAAGTGATGGAGCGGGCTGTTGAAAGAGGGCTGCAAGGAGTCGTTTCCCGCTCGGGGCTGACAGGCGGCGATGCGGTGCGGGTGCAGCGCTATATCGAGCAGGGCCGCTTTTTGTCCGGGGAAACGATTTTGGATGCCGTCAGCAAAGCCATGGCGACAAATGAAGTGAACGCGGCCATGGGCGTCATTTGTGCAACGCCGACAGCGGGCTCAGCCGGCGTTGTCCCCGGGACGCTGTTTGCCGTGAAAGAGCGGTTGAATCCGACGAGAAAAGAAATGGTCGAATTTTTGTTCACCGCTGGGGCGTTCGGCTATGTCGTTGCCAACAATGCTTCCATCTCAGGGGCGGCCGGCGGCTGTCAAGCCGAAGTCGGTTCGGCAGCCGGCATGGCGGCTGCGGCGCTCGTTGAGCTGGCCGGCGGAACGCCTGCTCAAGCAGCCGAAGCGATGGCGATCGCCTTAAAAAATATGCTAGGATTAGTATGTGATCCTGTCGCTGGCTTGGTCGAAGTGCCGTGCGTCAAACGGAATGCGATGGGGGCGGCCAACGCCATGATCGCTGCTGATATGGCGCTGGCCGGTGTAAAAAGCCGCATTCCGTGTGATGAAGTGATCGAGGCGATGTACCGCATCGGCGCGGCCATGCCGGTGGCGCTGAAAGAAACTGCGCAAGGGGGGTTGGCCGCGACGCCGACCGGCCGCGCCATCGCGGCCCGCATTTTCGGCGCTTCTGCGGCATCGAAGTGAACGAAACGATGCAACAGCCGGTGACGGCGGTCAAAGGCATCGGTGAAGAAACGGCTGCGGCGCTCGCCGACATCGGCATCACAACCGTCGGCGACCTGCTCATGTATGCGCCGTACCGGTATGACGATTACGAACAAAAAGATCTAGCCGCCGCCCGCCATGAAGAAAAAGTGACAGTGGAAGGGAAGGTGCACAGCGCCCCGCTTGTAACGTATTACGGAAAAAAAAAGTCGCGCCTTTCCTTTCGCCTGCTTTCCGGCCGCTATTTAATCACGGTTGTCTGCTTCAACCGCCCGTATTTGAAAGAAAAACTCGCCTTCAATGAAACGGTGACCGTAATCGGCAAATGGGACCGGCACCGGCAGGCGATCAACGCCTATGAGCTTCGTTTCGGGGCCGCCCCGGAGACGGCCGGCATTGAACCGGTCTATTCGGTGCGCAGCCCGCTGACGGTCAAAACGATGCGCCGGCTCATGAAGGCGGCGTTCGCCCAGTTTGGCGCGCACATTCCCGATCCGCTGCCGCCCGCTTTGCGCCGCGCCTACCGTCTTGTCGACAAGCAGGAGGCGGTTCGCGCCCTTCATTTTCCGCGCTCGCGTGAAGAGTTGCACCAGGCGCGACGCCGGCTCGTCTATGAAGAGTTTTTGCTGTACCAGCTGAAAATGCAGGCGTTTCGGCGAATTGTGCGCGACGGGCAGCACGGCGTCGCCCATTCGTTTTCCGAAGAGCGGCTGGCGGCGTTTCTTTCCGCTTTGCCGTTTTCATTAACGAACGCCCAGCGGCGCGTCATCAAGGAGATTTTGGCCGATATGCGGGCGCCAAGGCAAATGAACCGTCTTTTGCAAGGCGATGTCGGCTCCGGCAAGACGGTCGTGGCCGCCGTGGCGCTGTATGCGGCGGTATTGTCCGGCTTTCAAGGAGCGCTGATGGTGCCGACGGAAATTTTGGCTGAGCAGCATGCCCGCTCGCTCGCCGACCTGTTTGCCGGCACAGATGTCACGCTGGCGCTGTTGACAAGCTCCGTGAAAGGGAAGAGGCGCAAAGAGCTGCTTGCGGAATTGGAGGAAGGGGCGATCGACATCGTCATTGGGACGCATGCGTTGATTCAAGAAGGTGTACAGTTTCGCCGGCTCGGCCTCGCCATTACTGATGAGCAGCACCGGTTTGGCGTCGAGCAGCGTCGCATTTTGCGCGAAAAGGGGCATGCCCCGGACGTGCTGATGATGACGGCGACGCCGATTCCGCGCACGCTGGCGATCACGGCGTTCGGCGATATGGACGTATCAGTGCTCGACGAAATGCCGGCCGGGCGGAAGAAAGTGGAAACGTATTGGGTCAAGCATCATCAATTCGCGCGTGTGCTCGATTTTATCGAAAAAGAGCTTCGTCGGGGGCATCAGGCGTACGTCATTTGTCCGCTTATTGAAGAGTCGGAAAAATTGGATGTGCAAAATGCCATTGATGTTCATAGTCAGCTCGTCCACTACTACCGCGGGAAATATGAGATCGGCCTCATGCACGGCCGGCTGTCGGCCGATGAAAAAGAAGCGGTGATGCGAGCGTTCAGTGAAAACCGCATTCATGTGCTCGTTTCGACAACGGTCGTGGAAGTCGGGGTGAATGTGCCGAACGCCACCGTGATGGTCATCTATGACGCCGAACGGTTTGGACTTGCCCAGCTTCATCAGCTGCGCGGCCGGGTCGGGCGGGGGGACGCCCAGTCATACTGCATTTTAATTGCCGACCCGAAATCGGAAGTCGGCAAAGAACGGATGCGCATCATGACGGAGACGACGGACGGGTTTGTGCTGGCGGAAAAGGATTTGGAGCTGCGTGGTCCAGGCGATTTTTTCGGCACGAAACAAAGCGGGCTTCCGGAGTTTCAATTTGGCGATCCGGTGCATGATTACCGCATCTTGGAAGTCGCGCGCCGCGATGCCGCCAAACTCGTGTCGACGACGGCGTTTTGGAGTGATGAAGCGTACGCGGGGCTGCGCGCCGAACTTGAGGCGTCCGGCGTGCTCGATGGAGAAAAGCTAGATTAATAGGCAGGCGGCAAAATGTGACCGCTTTTCACTTTTTCTGCTTGCATTCCGTTTTTTGATATTATATATTACTTTTAGTACCTAGTCATAAAACCGGACGGTGTAACGAATCGATGAGAAAAAGCAAACGCGAACGGCAACGGCTGCTGCAGGAGACGATCCGGGAAAATCCGTTTATTACCGACGAAGAGCTGGCAGAAAAGTTCTCAGTCAGCGTGCAGACGATCCGCCTCGACCGGCTTGAACTGTCGATTCCGGAGCTGCGCGAGCGCATTAAACATGTCGCCCGCCAGTCGTTCGCGGATAAAGTGCGGGCGCTGCCGCTTGAGGAAGTGATCGGCGATATTATCGACATTGAGCCGGATGAGAGCGCCATTTCCATTTTCGATGTGAAAGAAGATCATGTGTTCCGGCGCACCCGCATCGCCCGCGGCCATCATTTGTTCGCCCAGGCGAATTCGCTCGCCGTTGCCGTAATCCATGACGAATTGGCGCTGACGGCGAAAGCGACGATCCGCTTTGTTCGTCAAGTCAAGGAAGGCGAACGGGTGGTGGCGAAGGCGAAGGTGACCGGCAAAACGGCGAACGGGCGCACGATTGTCGACGTAAACAGCTACGTCGGCCAAGAGCTCGTGTTTTCCGGAACGTTCGAGATGTATCGTTCAAACATAGAGAAAAAGGATGGCGACAGCAATGAACATCGCGATTGATGCCATGGGAGGCGACCATGCTCCACGCGAAATCGTCCTTGGGGCGGCTCGAGCCGCCGCGCATTTTCCCGACATTCATATTACGCTTATCGGCGACGAAGCGAAAATCCGTCCGCATGTGCCGGACGGAGGGCGCCTGTCGATCCTCCATGCCGATGAGGTGATTGAAGCGACCGATGAGCCGGTGCGGGCTGTGCGGCGCAAAAAAAACTCGTCGTTGGTGCGCATGGCGGAAGAAGTGAAAGAAGGACGCGCTGACGCGTGCATATCGGCCGGCAATACTGGTGCGTTGATGGCGGCTGGGCTGTTTGTCGTTGGGCGGATTGCCGGCATCGACCGGCCAGCGCTCGCGCCGACATTGCCTACGCTAGACGGGCGGGGGTTTGTCTTTTTGGATGTCGGCGCCAATGTCGACGCCCGCCCGGAGCATTTGCAGCAATATGCGATTATGGGGCACGTGTATGCCCAACAAGTGCGGGGCATCGCCAAGCCGCGCATCGGCCTGCTCAACGTCGGCACCGAAGATCAAAAAGGGAATGAAACCGTGAAGCGGGCGTTCTCCTTGCTGAAAGAAACGAACCTTCATTTCATTGGCAATGTGGAGGCGCGCGATTTGCTCAATGGCGTGGCCGATGTCGTTGTCGCTGATGGGTTTGCCGGCAATGTCGCCTTAAAAACGATCGAGGGAACGGCGATGGCGCTTTTTTCGTTGCTCAAGCAGACGCTGACAAGCGGCGCGGTCGCAAAACTCGCCGCCGCTGTCCTCAAGCCGAAGCTCGCCGGACTGAAAAAGATGATGGACTACTCCGAATACGGCGGGGCGGCGTTGTTCGGCTTGAACGCTCCGGTCATTAAAGCGCACGGCTCATCCGATGCGAACGCTATTTTCCATGCCGTCCGCCAAGCGCGCGAGATAGTGGCCCATGATGTCATTGGCACGATCAAAGCGGAGCTCGAGCGGGCATAATGGATAAAGGAGGAAGCAAAATGGGTAAAATCGCCTTTTTATTTCCGGGACAAGGGTCGCAAACGGTCGGCATGGCCAAGGACGCCGCCGACCGCGACGCCCGCGCCCGTGCGGTGATTGAGGCGGCTGACGAGCGGCTCGGATTTCCGCTTTCTTCGCTCATGTTCAACGGGCCGCAAGCTGAGCTGACGCTGACGTACAACGCCCAGCCGGCGCTTTTGACCGCTAGCATCGCCTTGCTTCAGCTCGTAGACGGAGAAGGCTTGAAGGCCGATTACGTCGCCGGCCATAGTTTGGGTGAATACACGGCGCTCGTGGCCGCCGGCGCCATGTCGTTTGCCGACGCTGTCTATGCGGTGCGCCGCCGCGGCGAGCTGATGGATGAAGCGGTGCCGGCCGGCGAAGGGACGATGGCTGCCGTATTAGGGATGGAGGCAGAGGCGCTCGAAGCGGTGACGAACGAAATTGCCGCCCAAGGCCATCCGGTTGAGCCGGCCAATTTCAACTGCCCGGGGCAAATCGTCATCTCCGGTTCGAAAGCGGGAGTGGAAAAGGCGGGGCAGTTGGCGAAAGAGCGCGGCGCGAAACGCGTCATTTCGCTGGAAGTGAGCGGACCGTTCCATTCGTCGCTCATGAAGCCGGCGGCGGAAAAACTGCAGGCTGTTCTTGACAGCCTGGCCATTGAAGATGCTGCTGTTCCCGTCATCGCCAACGTAACGGCTGAGCCGGTGACGAAGAAAGAGGACATTGCCCGTCTTCTTATTGAACAGCTCTATTCGCCGGTGCGCTGGGAACAGTCGGTGCGCACGCTGTTGGCGCTTGGGGTCGACACGTTTGTCGAAATCGGACCGGGGAAAGTGTTGTCCGGTCTCGTGAAAAAAATCGACCGCAACGCCCGTGTTTATGCGGTAAACGATCTCGCTTCCTTGGAAACGACCATTGCGGCGCTGAAAGGAGAATAACAAAACAATGCTTGAAGGAAAAATCGCCCTCGTTACCGGGGCGTCGCGCGGCATCGGCCGGGCGGTTGCCTTGGAGCTCGCCCGTCAAGGGGCGAACGTCGTTGTCAACTATGCCGGCAGCGAGGCAAAAGCGAATGAAGTCGTTGAGATGATCCGCTCGCTCGGCCGCGAAGCGATCGCCGTCCAGGCGGACGTCGCCCGGGCGGAGGAGGTGGAGCGCTTGGTGAAAACAGCGCTCGACCAGTTCGGCCGCCTCGACATTTTGGTGAACAACGCCGGCATTACGCGCGACAATTTGCTCATGCGGATGAAAGAAGAAGAATGGGATGCGGTGATTAATACGAACTTAAAAGGGGTATTTCTTTGTACGAAGGCTGTGACACGGCCGATGATGAAGCAGCGCGGCGGCCGGATCATCAACATCGCCTCCGTCGTCGGGGTCATCGGCAACCCTGGGCAGGCGAACTACGTGGCGGCCAAAGCCGGCGTCATCGGATTGACGAAGACGGCCGCGCGCGAACTCGCCAGCCGGAACATCACCGTCAACGCCGTCGCACCGGGATTCATTACAACCGATATGACCGAAGCACTCAGCGAGGAATTGAAGGGGGAAATGTTAAAACAAATTCCGCTCGCCCGTTTCGGCGAGCCGGATGACGTCGCCCGCGTTGTGGCGTTTCTCGCGTCCGACGCCGCCGGCTACATGACCGGCCAGACGCTTCACGTTGATGGCGGCATGGTCATGCCGTAACAAAAGGCGGCTAGTATTTTCCCTGAGAATCGACTATAATCATGAAGGGAGGTGAACAGAATGGCAGACGTATTGGAACGTGTCACGAAAATCATCGTCGACCGGCTCGGGGTTGACGAATCGCAAGTGACGCTCGAGGCGAAGTTCAAAGACGATTTGGGTGCTGACTCGCTCGACATCGTCGAATTGGTCATGGAGCTCGAAGACGAATTCAACATGGAAATTTCCGACGAAGAAGCGGAAAAAATTGTCACAGTCGGAGATGCTGTGAACTACATAAAAAGCCATCTGTAATCCCGCTTTTTTGCAAAGTCCCGTTGCTCCGAACGGGGCTTTCTCTGCTTTTTAAGAGGCACACGGGACCTAGCCGCGGAAAAAAGGCGCCTTTGCCACTCGCGTAGCGGGATGGTGAACGGATATAATAAAGGATAGTATACGGCCAGTTTTGTCTGGAACGAAGTCGGAGGGCATTTTTATGTCAAAACAAAAAGACAAAGAACGCATCCACGAAAAAAGGCGGGCGAAGTTTCAAGAACTGCAAAGGAAAATCGGGATCACCTTCCAAAATGAAAAGCTGTTGATGCAAGCGTTCACCCATTCATCGTATGTGAATGAGCATCGGCGGCGGCTTCACGAGGATAATGAACGGCTCGAGTTTTTGGGCGACGCCGTGCTGGAGCTGACCGTTTCCCAATATTTGTTTCAAAAATTCCCACATATGAGCGAAGGGCAGTTGACAAAGCTGCGGGCGGCCATTGTCTGCGAGCCGTCGCTTGTGAAATTTGCCAACTCCCTGTCGTTTGGCGAACTCGTTTTGCTTGGCAAAGGCGAGGAGCTGACCGGCGGACGGACGCGCCCGGCGCTTTTGGCTGACGTGTTTGAAGCGTTTATCGGCGCCCTTTATTTGGATCAAGGAATGGAGGCGGTCCTCCATTTTTTAGGGCAAACGATCTTTCCAAAAATAGATGAAGGTGCTTTTTCTCATGTGATGGATTTTAAAAGCCAGCTGCAGGAACTCGTGCAGCGCGACGGCAGCGGGACGCTTGAATACACCATTTTGGAAGAAAAAGGACCGGCCCACAACAAAGAGTTCGTCGCCCGCGTGGCGTTAAACGGCCAAGAGCTCGGCATCGGTGTCGGCCGCTCCAAAAAGGAAGCCGAGCAGCATGCGGCACAAATGGCGCTTGAGACGCTGCGGGCTGCCGAGCGGCCATAGAAAGGCTGGCGCTTTTACGTCAGTCTTTTTGTATGAACATTTTTTCTCGACGCACTGTGGTGGTATATTGAAAACAGCAGCCTGTCCCGGTCCGCTCCGGCGGGCCGAGATCAAAGCGGAAAGATGGTGAAGCATCGTATCATGTTCCTGAAACGGTTAGATGTGATCGGCTTCAAATCATTCGCCGACCGCGTATCGATTGATTTTGTCCCCGGTGTCACGGCGGTTGTCGGCCCGAACGGAAGCGGCAAAAGCAACATTACCGACGCGATCCGCTGGGTGCTCGGCGAGCAGTCGGCGAAATCGCTGCGCGGGGCAAAAATGGAAGACGTCATTTTCGCCGGCAGCGACTCGCGCAAGCCGCTGAATGTCGCCGAAGTGACGATCACGCTCGACAACGAAGATGGCTTTTTGCCGCTTGAGTATCAAGAGGTGAGCATCACCCGGCGCGTTTACCGCTCCGGGGAAAGCGAGTTTTTCATCAACCGCCAGCCGTGCCGCTTAAAAGATATTGTCGATTTGTTTCTGGACTCCGGGCTTGGCAAGGAGGCGTTTTCGATCATCGGCCAAGGCCGGGTCGAAGAAATTTTAAGCAGCAAGCCGGAAGAGCGGCGTACGATTTTTGAAGAAGCGGCCGGTGTCTTGAAATACAAGCTGCGCAAAAAAAAGGCGGAAACAAAACTTGCGGAAACACAAGACAACTTGCATCGCGTCAACGACATTTTGCATGAGCTCGAACAGCAGCTTGAACCGCTTCGGATGCAGGCGTCAATCGCCAAAGAGTATTTGGAAAAACGCGAGGAGCTCGAGCGGTTTGAAGTGGCGCTTATGGTGCACGACATCGAGGAGCTGCACCGGCAATGGAGCGGACTGAAGGAAGCGCTTGATCGGCACCAGCAAGAGGAAGGAGCGCTGGCGGCGGCGTTGCACAAAATGGAAGCCCATATCGAACAGCTGCGCGACCAAATGGCGGCCATTGACGAGTCGATCGACGGCCTGCAGCAAGTGCTGCTGTTGGCAAGCGAGGAGCTTGAAAAACTCGAAGGCCGGAAGGAAGTGTTAAAAGAGAGGAAAAAAAATGCAGAAAAGCGGAAAGAGCAGCTTGAGGAGACTGCCGCCGCTTTAACGGCGAAACAGCGCCGTCTGGCCGAACGGCTCCGTGCAGAGCGGGCTGAGCTCGCCCGGCTTGAGGCCGCTGCCGCGGCGCTGGAGAAAGAGCTGAAAGAGAAACAAATGTCGCTTTCCGAGTATGAGGTTGATCTTGAGGAGGAGATCGAGCGGCGAAAGGGCGATTATATCGACCTTGTCCACGAACAAGCGGCGTTGAAAAACGAGCGCACGCATGTGGAGCAGGCGATCGGCAAGCTGCAGGCCAAGCGGGCGGCGCTCGACGAAGCGAACCGCCACCATCTTGCTGAACGCGAGCAGATAGAACGAAAACTGGCGGCTTCGCGTGCTGAGCAGTCCCGCCTTGAACAAGCCATCGCTGAGACGAGCGGGAAGCTGGCTCATATGACGGCCGCACTTGCGGCACAAAAGGCGGAGCTCGAACGGAATGAGTCGCTTTTGCAGCAGGCGCGTCAATACCGGCAGCAAACAAAAGCGCGCAAGCAATGGCTGGAAGAGATGCAACACGATTATGCCGGCTTTTTCCAAGGGGTGAAGGAAGTATTAAAAGCGCGCGACCGGCTTCCCGGTATTCATGGTGCAATCGTTGAGCTGATCCGCGTGCCGGACCGCTACGAAACGGCGCTCGAAACGGCGCTCGGCGGCGCGATGCAGCACATCGTCGTCGACAGCGAAGCGGCGGCGCGGCAAGCCATCCACTATTTGAAAACGAACGGCCATGGGCGGGCGACGTTTTTGCCGCTTGATGTCATTCAAGCGCGCGCCCTGTCGGAGCGGGAGCGGGCGATGATCAGCGGCCATCCGGCGTTTGTCGGCATCGCAAGCGAGCTGGTCGAGTACGATCGCGCCCACCAGGCGGCGATCGCCCATTTGCTTGGCCACGTCATCGTCACGGCGGACTTAAAAGGAGCCAATGAACTCGCCAAACTCCTTCAGTACCGCTATCGGCTCGTCACCCTTGACGGCGATGTCGTCAGTCCGGGCGGCGCGATGACCGGCGGCGGGGCGGCGAAAAAGACGGCTTCGCTGTTGGGCCGAGCCCGCGAGCTCGAGGCGATGGCTGCCAAATTGCGTGAAATGGATGAAACGATCGCCCGGCTCGAGCGCGATATCGCAGGGAAAGAGCGAGAGCGGGCGGAGCGGGAACGGGAGGCGGCTGCGCTGCAAGAGAAGATGGCGGCGCTGCAGCAGTCGTTGCAGGCGCAAAAAGACGAACAACGTGAACTCGACTGGCAAAAAAAGCGGATCGACGAGCGGCTCGCGCTGTACGATGAAGAAAAAGCGAACGATGAGCGTGAAGCGGCGGAACTCAACCGCCGTCTCGTCGCCGTTGACAGACAGCTTGAGCAGCTTGCCGGAAAGCTGCAAGCGATTGACGACGACATCAGCCGGCTGCAGGCGCAAAAACAGACGGAGCAAACGACAAAAGAAGCGCTGCAAGCCGCGATCACAGAACAAAAAGTCGCTTTGGCCGAGACGAAAGAACGGGTGAAACACGCGCGGCGGACAGTGGAGGAGCTTGAAACGGAATTGGCTGAAACGGCCCGCGAGCTCGAAGCAGCCGAACGGGAGCGCGCCGCCCTTGCCGCCGAAATGAACGCGCCGTCCTGGAACGAGGACAAACTGGAGCAACAGCGGCAGCAAAAGCTAGAAGACAAGCAAAAAACGATTGAACTCATCGCCAGCCGCCGCGAACAGCGGCTTGACTGCCAAGGGCGGCTTGAGCATTTGGAGCGGGAATGGAAAGAAGCGAAGCGCCAGCATAAACAGCTTGTCGATGTGGTCAAAGACGAAGAAGTGAAGTTGAACCGGCTGGACGTTGAGCTTGATAACTTGCTCACCCGGCTTGGCGAAGAGTATGGAATGTCGTTTGAGGCGGCCCGTTTGGCCTATCCGCTTGAAATCGGGGCCGAAGAGGCGCGCAAGCGAGTGAAGCTGATCAAGCGCGCCATCGATGAGCTCGGCACCGTCAATTTAGGAGCGATCGATGAATATGAGCGCGTTTCCGAACGGCACCGTTTTTTGAGCGAGCAAAAAGCCGATTTGGAAGAGGCGAAAGCGACGCTCCATCAAGTGATCGACGAAATGGACGAGGAAATGAAAAAACGGTTTTTTTCAACGTTCGAACAAATCCGCGCTCATTTCGGCGAGGTGTTCCGCGAGCTGTTCGGCGGCGGGCGCGCCGATTTGCGCCTGACTGACCCGAACGACTTGCTTGAAACCGGGGTGGAGATCGTCGCCCAGCCGCCGGGGAAAAAGCTGCAGCACTTAAGCCTGCTTTCAGGCGGTGAGCGGGCGTTGACGGCGATCGCCCTTTTGTTCTCGATTTTAAAAGTGCGCCCAGTGCCGTTTTGCGTCCTCGATGAAGTCGAGGCGGCGCTTGATGAAGCGAACGTGCAGCGCTACGCCCAATATTTGAAGCGGTTCAGCCGCGATACGCAATTTATCGTCATCACCCACCGGAAAGGGACGATGGAAGAGGCGGACGTGCTGTATGGCGTCACGATGCAAGAATCGGGCGTCTCGAAGCTCGTTTCCGTCCGTTTGGAAGACTCCAAGCAACTCGTGTCGTCATAGAAAGGAGGAGCCTCGATGGGCTTTTTTCAAAAGTTGAAAGAAAAGTGGACAAAACAGGCGGATGCCGTCACGGAAAAGTTTAAGGAAGGGCTGTCGAAAACGCGCGATTCACTCGCCGGGAAAGTGAACGACTTGATCGCCCGCTACCGGAAAGTCGATGAGGAATTTTTCGAAGAGCTGGAGGAAATTTTAATCGCCGCTGACGTCGGCGTGGCGACCGTCATGGAACTGGTCGATGAGCTGAAAATGGAAGTGAAGCGCCGCAACATTCAAGATTCGGCGCAAATGCGCGACGTGATCGCGGAAAAACTGATTGACATTTACCGCGCCGGCGCCGATGACAACGAGCTTTCCGCCTTGAATATGCAAGAAGGAGGGCTGACGGTCATATTGTTCGTCGGCGTCAACGGCGTTGGCAAGACGACGACGATCGGAAAACTGGCGCATAAGCTGAAATCGGAAGGGAAATCGGTGCTCTTGGCCGCAGGCGACACGTTCCGCGCCGGAGCGATTGAGCAGTTGGAAGTATGGGGCGAACGCGTTGGGGTCGATGTCATTAAGCAGGCGGCCGGCTCCGACCCGGCGGCCGTTATGTACGACGCCATTCAGGCGGCAAAAGCACGCAGCGTTGACGTGTTGTTGTGTGACACAGCCGGGCGGCTGCAAAACAAAGTGAACTTAATGAAAGAGCTTGAAAAAGTGAAGCGCGTCATCAGCCGCGAAATCCCGGGCGCTCCGCATGAAGTGCTGCTTGTGCTTGATGCGACGACCGGGCAAAATGCGATGAGTCAGGCGAAGCTGTTTAAAGAAGCGACCGATGTGACCGGCATCGTGTTGACAAAGCTCGACGGAACGGCAAAAGGCGGCATCGTGCTCGCCATTCGCAACGAGCTGGCCATCCCGGTGAAATTCGTCGGCCTCGGCGAAAAGATGGACGATTTGCAGCCGTTTGATGCAGAAAAATATGTATACGGACTGTTTGCCGGTTTGTTCGATGAACAATAACGGCTAGTTGGCCAGTTGCATGCCGTTTAGCGGCTCGTACGGCATCGGCGCGGCCTGCATCCGTGTTTTCCCGCCAGGCTGGCGGCCAACCGCGCCCCAGCCTTGCTTTTATGGGGGGAAAAATCGTCCTCATCTTGACAAGAGCCGGAAAACAAAGTACACTCACTTGTAAAGGGAATTTACTTAACAACGGGGGAGGGAGCGTTCGGTGCTCGAAAAAACGATGCGCATGAACTATTTGTATGATTTTTATCACGCGCTGTTGACGCCGAAACAGCGCAATTACATGGCGCTGTACTACTTGGACGACTACTCCCTCGGGGAAATTGCTGAACAATATGAGGTGAGCCGCCAGGCGGTGTACGATAACATCCGGCGCACAGAAGCGATGCTTGAGCAGTATGAAGAGAAGCTCGGGCTGCTGCAAAAATATGAACAGCGGCGGCAGGCCATCGAGCGGCTGAAAGACTACATCAGCCGGCATTACGGCGCTGACGCCGAATTGGCGGCGCTTGTCCGCGAGCTGGATGAACTTGATTAAAAAAAGGGGGTGGCCGCCATGGCGTTTGAAGGATTGTCCGAACGTTTGCAGCAGGTGATGAACCGCATCCGCGGCAAAGGGAAAGTCACCGAAGCGGATGTCAAAGAGATGATGCGCGAAGTGCGTCTCGCTTTGCTCGAGGCTGACGTCAACTTTAAAGTCGTCAAAGATTTCATCAAACGGGTGAGCGAACGGGCCGTCGGGCAGGAAGTGATGAAAAGCTTGACGCCGGGCCAGCAGGTGATTAAAGTGGTCAAAGAGGAGCTGACGGCGTTAATGGGCGGCGAACAGAGCAAAATCGCGGTCGCCAAAAAGCCGCCGACGGTCGTCATGATGGTTGGCCTGCAAGGGGCTGGGAAGACGACAACGACTGGGAAGCTCGCCAACTTGCTGCGCAAGCGCCATAACCGGAAGCCGCTGCTGGTCGCTGCTGACGTCTACCGCCCGGCGGCGATCAAGCAGCTGGAGACGCTCGGCAAACAGCTGAACGTTCCTGTCTTTTCGCTCGGCGAGGACGCCAATCCAGTCGAGATCGCGAAACAGGCGCTCGAGCGGGCGAAAGAAGAGCATTACGACTATGTGCTGATCGACACGGCCGGCCGCCTTCACATTGATGAGGCGCTCATGGATGAACTGAAGCAAATGAAAGAGGCGGTCAAGCCGGACGAAATTTTCCTCGTTGTCGACGCCATGACCGGTCAAGACGCCGTCAATGTCGCGCAAAGCTTCCATGAACAGCTCGGCATCACCGGCGTTATTTTGACGAAGCTCGATGGCGACACGCGCGGCGGGGCGGCGCTGTCGATTCGCGCCGTGACGGGAGCGCCGATCAAGTTCGCCGGGATGGGCGAAAAACTGGATGCGCTCGAGCCGTTTCATCCGGAGCGGATGGCGTCCCGCATTTTAGGGATGGGCGATGTCTTGACGCTCATTGAAAAAGCGCAGGCCGCCGTTGATGAGGAGAAGGCGAAAGAGCTCGAACAAAAAATGCGCACGGCCACCTTCACGCTTGACGACTTTTTGGAGCAGCTCGGCCAAGTGCGCAAGCTCGGGCCGCTTGACGAACTGATTAAAATGCTGCCGGGAGCCAATAAAATCAAAGGGCTTTCCAACATTCAAGTCGATGAAAAGCAAATCGCCCGCGTCGAAGCGATCATCCGCTCGATGACGAAAGAGGAGAAAATGCATCCGGAAATCATCAACGCTAGCCGCAAAAGGCGAATCGCCAAAGGGAGCGGCACGACCGTGCAAGACGTCAACCGGCTGCTCAAGCAATTTGATGACATGAAAAAAATGATGAAAATGATGACGAATATGCCCAAAGGGAAGAAAAAAGGATTTCGCTTCCCATTTATGTAAATGATGTTCTGTTAAGCGAAAAACCTTTACAAACGGAAAAAGAATTGTTAATATACTATCTTGTGTGAACACTATACGGAGGTGCGTACAAACTATGGCAGTAAAAATTCGTTTAAAACGCATGGGCGCAAAGAAAAAACCGTTTTACCGCATTGTTGTGGCGGATTCCCGCTCGCCGCGCGACGGCCGCTTCATTGAAACGATCGGCACATACAATCCGGTTGCGGAGCCAGCCGAAATCAAAATCGATGAAGAGCTGGCGCTCAAATGGCTGCAAAACGGTGCCAAACCGTCCGACACGGTGCGCAGCTTGCTGTCGAAACAAGGCATTTTAGAGAAGTTCCATAACTTGAAATACGGCAAATAAGCGGGATGCACATGAAACCGCTCATTGAAACGATCGTCAAGGCGCTTGTCGATCATCCGGAGGCGGTGGCGGTCGAAACCCGTGAGGAAGAGACGGCCGTCATCTATGAACTGTCGATGCACGATGACGATATCGGCAAAGTGATCGGCAAACAAGGACGGACGATCCATGCGATCCGCACGGTCGTCTATGCCGCCGCCGCTGGATCGCCCAAGCGGGTGATTGTGCACGTGAAAGAAAAAGGGTGAGGATGTTCCTCTCCCTTTTTTGATATCGCCGTAAAGGGGGATGGGGATGAAGCTCATTCAAACGGTCGAAGTGCGGCAAGTTGTCACCGAGCGGAGCAAACAAGAGCTTGCGGCGGCATTTGCGGCGCGCAAGCAGCAGTTGGAGCGCGAGTGCGGCCAGCTTCGCTTCGAGCAAAAGCGGATGGAGAAAAGCGGGAAATACCCGGCTAGTCTTGTAAAGCAATATTTTGCCAAAGAAATCGACGACCGGATGGAGAAAATCAAGCTGCTTGAGTTTCAGCTTGAACAGTTACATATGCTACCGTTAGGAAGTGAATTGAAAGAGCGGGAAGTCGAGGCGCTCATTGAGGTGAACGTCGGCGACCGCTGGGAAGAGGTGACGAAAACGCGCGCCATTATCGTTGAAGACGGCGTCGTGAAAGAGATTCGCTAAGGAGGGAGCAAAGAATGGAACGATGGTTTAACGTCGGCAAAATCGTCAATACGCACGGCATTCGCGGCGAAGTGCGCGTCATTTCCCGCACCGATTTTCCGGAAGAGCGATACAAAAAAGGAAACAAGCTGTACATTTTCCGCGAACGCGACAGCGAGCCGATCGAAGTGACGGTGAAAAGCCATCGCGTCCATAAATCGTTCGACTTGCTGTCGTTTGAAGGCTATGACAGCATCAACGATGTCGAACCGTTTAAAGGAGCGATGCTGAAAGTGCCGGAAAGCCAGCTCGGTGAACTCGCGGAAGGCGAGTATTATTTCCATGAAATCATCGGCTGTACCGTCGTAACGGAAGAAGGAGAAACGATCGGCACGGTCAGGGAAATTTTAACGCCGGGGGCGAACGACGTCTGGGTCGTCCGGCGCGGCGACGGCACCGATGCGCTCATTCCGTACATCGACGAAGTCGTTCTTCGCGTCGATCCGGCGCAAAAAACGATCATCATCCGACCGATGGAAGGGCTGCTTGAATGATGCGGATCGATATTTTGACGCTGTTTCCCGACATGTTTTCCGGCGTATTGAATGAGTCGATTTTAAAGAAGGCGCAAGAAAAAGGGGCGGTGGACATCCGGCTTGTTGACTTCCGCGAATTTGCCGACAACAAGCATAAGACGGTTGATGATTACCCGTACGGTGGCGGCGCCGGCATGGTGCTGAAGCCGCAGCCGATCTTCGACGCGGTGGAACATGTGACAGCCGGCTCGCCTGGCGCGCGCATTATTTTGCTTTGCCCGCAAGGCGAGCGCTACACGCAAAAAAAGGCAGAAGAGCTCGCCCAAGAAGAGCATTTGGTGCTTATTTGCGGCCATTACGAAGGATATGATGAGCGCATCCGCCAATATTTGGCGACCGATGAAATTTCGATCGGCGATTACATTTTAACAGGCGGGGAGCTCGGCGCCATGGTCATCGTCGACAGCGTCGTCCGCCTGCTGCCCGGCGTGCTCGGCAACGAAGCGTCGCCGGTTGACGACTCGTTCAGTTCCGGCCTGCTGGAGTATCCGCAATACACAAGGCCAGCCGACTTTCGCGGCATGAAAGTGCCGGACATTTTGCTTTCCGGGAACCACCAGCTCATTGCTGAATGGCGCGAGAAGGAGTCGCTCCGGCGCACGTTTTTGCGCCGCCCGGATTTGCTCGCCGGCTATCCGCTCACCGAGAAACAAAAGCAATGGCTGAAAGAGTGGGAACATGAACGCGAAACGGAAAACAGCGGCTCTCAATGCGAATAACTATTGCTTGTGCCCGGCGTTTATGCTATCATATCTTTTGTGTGACTGAAGCAGTCCGCTTAAGGACGGAAAACGATGTTCCGCTGCAATGATCAAACGCATTGGCATGAACATCTGTGGAAGGAGTGGAAAATGATGCATCATTTAATCCAAGAGATCACGAAAGAACAATTGCGGACCGACTTGCCGGATTTCCGCCCGGGCGACACGGTGCGCGTCCACGTGAAAGTTGTGGAAGGCAACCGCGAACGCATCCAAGTGTTTGAAGGTGTCGTCATCAAACGGCGCGGAGCGGGCATCAGCGAAACGTTCACCGTCCGCAAAGTGTCCTATGGCGTCGGCGTTGAGCGCACATTCCCGGTGCATACGCCGAAAATCGCAAAATTGGAAGTCATCCGCCGCGGGAAAGTTCGCCGTGCGAAATTGTACTACTTGCGTGAACTTCGCGGCAAAGCGGCGCGCATTAAAGAAAAAACGGCCCAATAACGGGCAACGGTGGATCACAGCGGAAAAGGAGCTTGCTTTCAAGCTCCTTTTTTCACTACCGCCAATGATGATTACGGTAGTGATCCACGACTGCAAACTTTGATTTAGGTGGGTGGACAATGGAACAGAAAAAAAGCGAATGGCGCGAATGGCTGAAAGCCATTGTTGTTGCGGTGCTGTTGGCCGGGGGCATCCGCTACTTTATTTTTGCCCCGATTATCGTCGACGGCATTTCGATGATGCCGACGTTACATAATCACGAGCGGATGATTGTCAATAAGTTGGCCTACAAAATCGGCATGCCTCATCGTTTCGATATTATTGTGTTTCATGCCGAGGAAGGGAGAGACTATATTAAACGGGTGATCGGCTTGCCGGGCGACCGGATCGAGTACAAAAATGATACCTTGTACGTAAACGGCAAACCGTATAAAGAGCCGTATTTGGACGAACGTAAAAAGCAGGTTGCCGACGGGCCGCTGACCGAGCCGTTTACACTTGAGGAATTGACCGGGCGGAGCACGGTGCCGGAAGGGCATTTGTTCGTCATGGGCGACAATCGCCGATTCAGCAAAGACAGCCGCCATATCGGCTTCATTCCGATGTCAAAAGTCGTTGGCAAGGCGAATCTTGTGTATTGGCCGCTTTCTGACGCCCGGATTGTGAAATAAACGAGGCAGGTGATGCCAATGACAGTGATTCAATGGTTTCCCGGCCATATGGCAAAAGCGAAGAGGGAAGTGCAAGAAAAATTAAAGTTGATCGACGTAGCGTTTGAGCTGCTTGACGCCCGTTTGCCGATGTCATCGCGCAACCCGATGATCGATGACATTCTCGGACAAAAGCCGCGCCTCATTTTGCTCAATAAGGCGGATATGGCCGATGAGGCCGTGACTGAGCAATGGATCCGCTATTTCCGCGGCCAAGGCCGAACAGCCATCGCCATCGATGCGCAAAGCGGGACGGGGGTCAGGCAAATCGCTTTCATTGCCAAAGAAATGGTAAAAGAGAAATTTGAGAAAATGCGGGCGAAGGGCATTAAAAATCCACGCCCCGTGCGGGCGCTCATTGTCGGCATCCCGAATGTCGGCAAATCGACGCTCATCAACCGGCTCGCCGGCCGCCATATCGCCAAAACCGGCGATAAGCCGGGGGTGACGAAAGCGCAGCAATGGATCAAAGTCGGCAAAGAAATGGAGCTGCTTGATACGCCAGGGATTTTATGGCCAAAGTTCGAGGATGAAGACGTCGGCTTCAAGCTCGCGGTCACCGGAGCGATCAAAGATGAAATTTTGAACTTGCAAGACGTCGCTGCCTATGCGCTCCGCTTTTTGTCAGTCCATTATCCGGAACGGCTGTCGGAGCGCTACCGCCTTGACAGCATCCCCGATGACATCGTCGCCTTATTTGACGCCATCGGCCGGCGGCGCGGCTGCCTGACAGCGGGCGGCGGCATTGACTATGACAAGGTCGCTGACATTGTCTTATACGACATTCGCACCGAAAAATTAGGACGGTTGAGTTTTGAAACGCCCGCTTCCTGGACGTAATGGCGTCCGGCGGGCGTTTTTTGCTTCGCAGCCGGCTGAACATGGCCGATAGTATAAGTAGAAAAGGGAGAGAAACATGAAGGAGTACACGGTAAAAGAAATCGAAGCGCTGCTTCCGGAGCTTGGCGGCGAGGATGACCCGCGCTGGGAGATGCTGCGGCGCGATGAACGGAAAAGCGTGCAGGCGCTGCTTGCCCGTTTTGTGAAACAAAAAGAGCGGGAAAAAGTGATGCGGCGGCGTTGGGAGGAGTTGATGCGCTATGAGCGTGAACTGTACGCCGCCGGCATCGAACGAATCGCCGGCATTGACGAGGCCGGGCGCGGGCCGCTTGCTGGCCCGGTCGTCGCGGCGGCGGTCATTTTGCCGCCTGACGCCTACTTGCCAGGGCTTGACGATTCGAAACGGCTGACAGCAGCCAAGCGCGAGGCGTTGTTTGCGCAAATCGAGGCGTGTGCGGTTGCGGTCGGCATCGGCATTGTCAGTGCGGCGGAAATTGATGAGCGGAATATTTACGAGGCGACGAAACAGGCGATGGCAAAGGCGGTCAGCGCGCTGTCGCCGCCGCCTGACTACTTGCTCGTTGATGCGATGGCGGTGCCGTGCGCGCTGCCGCAGCGGCGTCTGATGAAAGGCGATGCCAACAGCGCTTCGATCGCCGCGGCTTCCATTATGGCCAAAGTGACGCGCGACCGGCTGATGAAAGAGCTCGACCGCCGCTATCCGCAGTACGGGTTTGCCCGCCATATGGGTTACGGGACGCCGGAGCATCTCGAGGCGATCCGCCGTTACGGCATAACGCCGGAGCACCGCCGCTCGTTCGCGCCGGTAAAGGAAGCGGCGGGCGTTGAAAATTAGCCGGCCCCACGGCTGGGATGCGGGCCGGGACGAAAGGGGGAAAGCAAAATGGTGGAGCGGATGGAACGAACCGTTCCTGTAGCCGCCGTCCGTGATGCGGCGTCAAGCGGACAGTTTCGGCCGGGGCAGGCGGTTGTCGGCCGAATCGAGCGGGTGGAAGAGGCGGAGACGGGGGAGCGGACAGCGCTTGTCCGCACCGGCGGCCGCCTCGTGCGCGCCCGCCTCGAGGCGCCGCTTGCCGCCGGGCGCACGTACTTGTTTGAAATCAAGGAAAGCGGCAGCAACGTTTACTGGAAAGCGGTCGCGCTTTCCGAACCGGAGCAGGCGGTTCCCCGTGAAGATGTCGTCCACCGATGGCAGCAGGCGTGGAAGCTGCCCGAGGCCGCGCTCCCGGTGCTTCGCCAAGCGCTGAAGGCAGGCGCGGCCGTAACGAAAGAAGAAGCGGCGGAACTGGCTGCAGCGGTGCGAAAAACCGGCCGGCCGGCCGACGCGGAGGAGGTGCTTGCTTATTTGTTCCATCGCCGCCTCCCGCCGTCTCCCGCCGTATTTCGCGCACTGTGGGCGGCGCGGACCGGAGAGCCGCTCGCAGTGCAGCTTGAAAGGCTAAAAGCGGTGTTCACTGAACGTTCTTCAGGCCCGATGGCGCCGGTGTTCAAGCAGGCGGCTGACCGTCTTCTTTCGCCGCCGCTGTTCGCCTATGAGGCAGCGGTGCGCCTGTTGTTGACAGCGGAAGAAGGAGCGGAGGGGCCGGCTCATGCGCTTCTTTTCCGCCTCGGGCTTGTTCCGCTACCGGCAGGACGGATGGCCGCCATTCAGAACGCCATGCAGCAGCGGCAGTTTGCTGAAGTCGGGAAGCTGCTCGGCCTGACGGACGAGGAAGCGTTTTTCGCGCGCTTTGCCGCTGTCGATGCCGCCTGCAAAAGCGGTGCGCTGTCAGAGGCGGAAGCGAAGCTGTGGACGTCTGTCCGCACGGCCGGCGACCCGGCGCTGTCGCTGTTTCATTGGTTGAGGCGGATCGCTGGCCGCCTCGGGCTTGAGGATGAGGCGATGCTCGCCGAAGCGTTGAAAACAAGAGGCGCGCCGCCGATGGCTCCTTCGTTGAGACGGCTGCTTCTTCATCTGCTCGGCGGAGCGGGAAGCAAAGAGGCAGAAGCCGCGGCGGAAGCGTTTCTTGACCGCCTTGACGGAATGGCCGTCATCGCCGGAAGCGATGGGCCTGTCGGGCACATTTGGATTTCTTTTCCTTTGCCGCTGGGCGGGCGCAACCACGATTTTTCGGTTTATTGGCAAGGGCGGCGGAAGGATGGAGGGGCGCTTGATCCCGATTATAGCCGCATCGTTTGCAGCGTCACGCTCGAACAACTGGGCGGGATTTTGATCGATATGCGTGTGCAGCGGCGGATCGTCCACATTTCCCTTTTTCACGATGATCCGAGGCTGCCGGAGCTCGTTCATCGCTTTGCCCCGCTGGTGAAAGAGCGTCTTCAGGCGCACGGTTATCTGCTGTCGGGCATTGATGTGAAAGCGGCCGAAGCTAGTCCCCCGGCCCCTTCCGTGCTGCCGTTTGCCGGCAGCAGCAGCGAGGTGGATTGGCGCGTATGAGCGAGGAGCGGAAAAAAGCGGTCGCCCTGTCCTATGACGCGGCGGTTCACGAAGCGCCTGTCGTGAAAGCGAAGGGAGCGGGAACGGCGGCGGAAGCGATCATCGCTGCCGCCCAACAGCATGGCGTGCCGATTCGAAAGGATCCGTCGCTCGTTGAACTTCTCAGCAAAGTGGAAATCGATAACACGATTCCGGAAGTGCTGTATGCGGTTGTGGCGGAGTTGTTTGCGTTCCTTTATCAGCTGGATCAGGCGGCGAAACAGGAAACGGAGGGAGAAAAGGGATGATTTTTCAACCTCCTAATTTCTCAATTTTGCGACGAAACGGTGGACAAGCGGGAAATGTTAGGTATAAAATGAAAGCGCTAAGACTTTTTCAGTTTCATACATAGGAGGTTGGCGCATGAACATTCATGAATACCAAGCAAAAGAAATTTTGCGAAGCTATGGCGTAAGCGTGCCGAACGGCCGCGTCGCGTTCACGGTTGATGAAGCAGTGGAAGCCGCCAAAGCGCTCGGCACGCCGGTATGCGTTGTCAAGGCGCAAATTCATGCCGGCGGGCGCGGCAAAGCGGGCGGGGTGAAAGTGGCGAAAAGCTTAGAGGAAGTCCGTACATACGCCAGCGAACTGCTCGGCAAAGTGCTCGTCACCCACCAAACCGGCCCGGAAGGAAAAGAAGTGAAACGGCTGTTGATTGAAGAAGGGTGCGACATCCAAAAAGAATACTATATCGGCCTTGTCGTCGACCGCGCCACCTCGCGCGTCGTGTTGATGGGCTCGGAAGAAGGCGGCACGGAAATCGAAGAAGTCGCGGCGAAAACGCCGGAGAAAATTTTCAAAGAGTACATTGACCCGGCCGTCGGGCTGCAGGCGTTCCAAGCGCGCCGCTTGGCGTTCAACATCAACATTCCGAAGCATCTCGTCAACCAAGCGGTCAAATTTATGATGGGCTTGTACCAAGTGTTTGTCGACAAAGACTGCTCGATCGCCGAAATCAACCCGCTTGTCGTCACCGGCGACGGCAAGGTGATGGCGCTTGACGCGAAGCTGAACTTTGATTCGAACGCGTTGTACCGCCACCCGGACGTGCTCGAATACCGAGATTTGGACGAAGAAGATCCGAAAGAGGTTGAAGCATCGAAATACGACTTGAACTACATCGCCCTTGACGGCAACATCGGCTGCATGGTCAACGGCGCCGGCTTGGCGATGGCGACGATGGACATCATCAAATATTACGGCGGCGAGCCGGCCAACTTCCTCGATGTCGGCGGCGGCGCCAGCGAGGAAAAAGTGACGGAAGCGTTCAAAATCATTTTGTCGGACCCAAACGTGAAAGGCATTTTCGTCAACATTTTCGGCGGCATTATGAAATGCGACGTCATCGCGAGCGGCATCGTCGCAGCGACGAAGCAAGTCGGCCTCACGCTTCCGCTTGTCGTCCGTCTTGAGGGTACGAACGTCGAGCTCGGGAAAAAGATTTTAGAAGAATCGGGCTTGAACATTACGGCGGCGGAATCGATGGCGGACGGCGCGCAAAAAATCGTCGAGCTAGTACGTTAAGAAAGCGAGGGAGACACGTGAGTGTTTTTGTCAATAAAGATACGAAAGTGATCGTACAAGGGATTACCGGTTCGCAAGGGCTGTTTCATACAAAACAGATGATTGAATACGGCACGAACATTGTCGGTGGCGTTACGCCGGGCAAAGGCGGCACGGAAGTCGAAGGCGTGCCGGTGTTTGACACCGTTTCCGAAGCGGTCGAAAAAACAGGCGCGAACGCCTCGGTCATTTACGTTCCGCCGGCGTTTGCTGCAGACGCTATTATGGAAGCGGTCGACGCCGGGCTTGATCTTGTCGTCTGCATCACCGAAGGCATTCCGGTGCTCGATATGGTGAAAGTGAAGCGGTACATGGAAGGGAAAAAGACTCGCCTCATCGGCCCGAACTGCCCGGGCGTCATTACGCCGGAAGAGTGCAAAATCGGCATTATGCCGGGCTACATCCATAAAAAAGGGCACGTCGGCATCGTCTCGCGCTCCGGCACGCTGACGTATGAAGCGGTTCACCAATTGACGCAAGCCGGCATCGGCCAATCGACGGCGGTCGGCATTGGCGGCGACCCGGTCAACGGCACGAATTTCATCGATGTGCTGAAGGCGTTTAACGAAGACGAGGAGACGTACGCGGTCATTATGATCGGCGAAATCGGCGGCACGGCGGAAGAAGAAGCGGCCGAATGGGTGAAAGCGAACATGACGAAGCCGGTCGTCGGCTTTATCGGCGGGCAAACGGCGCCTCCGGGCAAACGGATGGGCCATGCCGGCGCTATCATTTCCGGCGGCAAAGGCACGGCGGCGGAAAAAATCAAGAAAATGACCGAATGCGGCATCAAAGTAGCGGAAACGCCGGCCGTCATCGGCGAAACGCTCATTTCGGTCTTGAAAGAGCGCGGTTTATACGAAAAATGCAAAACGCATTAACATGGGGCTCCGCACGTTGCCGTGCGGGGCGCTGTTTGCCATTGACGCAGAAAGGAGAATGGTATGTACGATACAGTTCGCGACCGGCTCATTCATCTTCACCATTGCCGCGGAGCCGGCTGGAAGACGATCCGCTCTCTGCTTGACGCGGACCCGACGCTTGCCGCTCCATTTTTCATGTCCCCTCAATCCCTTCGCCCGCTCGTTCCGCTTACTTCTCAACAATTCGCTGCTTTTTTCCGCGACCTGCATTCCATTGATCTTCACCGGCTCATCAAAACGTATCAAGCTCGCCGCATTCACGTCATAACCGTGTTCGATGATCACTATCCGCCGCTGTTAAAGCATATTTACGCGCCGCCATGGGTGCTGTATGCAAAAGGGAACGCCGGCTTGCTTCAACAAACAAAGTTGATCAGCATCGTCGGCACGCGGCGCCCGACCAAAGACGGGCTCGAAGCGCTTGACAAGCTTGTTCCGCCCCTTTCGGCCGCCGGATGGACGATCGTCAGCGGGCTGGCTGCCGGCATCGACATTCATGCCCATCGGCTTGCTGTCAAGTACGGCGGAACGACGATCGCCGTCATCGCCGGCGGGCTGGATCATGTTTACCCGAAAGCGCACTGGCCCTTCGCCCGCTATTTGATGAATGAACAGCTTGTCATCGCCGAACATCCGCCGGCAACGAAGCCGCAGGCATGGCACTTTCCGGCGCGCAACCGCATCATCAGCGGACTGTCGCTCGGCACGCTCGTCGTGCAAGCGAAACGGAAAAGCGGTTCGCTCATCACCGCCGCGTATGCGCTCGAGCAAGGGCGGGAAGTGTTTGCCGTCCCCGGTCCGATCGGGGCGGCCGAGGCAGCCGGGCCGAATACGCTTATTCAGCACGGGGCAAAACTAGTGCAGGAAGCGGAAGACATCATCGTCGAATTCCCGTACGTATAATGATCATGTTTGACAAATGCGGCAATAATCATTAATAATAATGAAGATTTCAATTTACTTCCTAGGGGTGGAAGATGGATGTCAGACTACTTGGTTATCGTCGAATCGCCAACGAAAGCGAAGACGATCGAGCGGTACTTAGGAAAAAAATATACGGTCAAAGCTTCGATGGGACACGTTCGCGATTTGCCAAAAAGCCAGATGGGCGTTGATATAGACCGCGGCTACGCATTGAAATATATTACGATTCGCGGCAAAGGCCAGGTGATTAAGGAGCTGAAAATGGCGGCCAAAAAGGCGAAAAAAGTGTTTCTTGCCGCCGACCCGGATCGGGAAGGGGAAGCGATCGCCTGGCATTTGGCCCACATGCTCGATTTAGACATTCACTCAGACTGCCGCGTCGTTTTTCATGAAATTACAAAGGATGCCATTCAACAGTCGTTCCAGCAGCCGCGCTCCATCAACATGAATCTTGTCGACGCCCAACAGGCGCGGCGCGTGCTCGACCGCCTCGTCGGCTACAACATCAGCCCGCTCTTATGGAAAAAAGTCAAAAAAGGGTTGAGCGCCGGCCGCGTCCAATCGGTTGCGCTCCGTCTGATCATCGACCGGGAAAAAGAAATCCGCCAGTTTCAGCCGGAAGAATATTGGACGATTCAAGCGACGTTTCAAAAAGGGGATGAGGCGTTTGCGGCTTCGTTTTACGGGATGGACGGCGAAAAGCGGGAATTAAAAACGGAAGCGGACGTCAAAGCGGTGCTCGCCCGCTTGAGCGGGCCCGCGTTTACGGTGAAAACGGTGACAAAGCGGGAGCGAAAACGCAGCCCGGTGCCCCCATTTACCACATCGTCACTGCAGCAGGAGGCGGCGCGTAAGCTGAATTTCCGCACGAAAAAGACGATGATGATCGCCCAGCAGCTGTACGAAGGGATCGACCTCGGCAGCGAAGGAACGGTCGGGCTCATTACGTACATGCGCACCGATTCGACACGCATCGCCGAAACGGCGCAGCAAGAGGCGGCAGCGTACATTGAGGCCAAATTCGGCGCGGCGTACGTCAGTCAGGAGAAGCGGAAAGAAAAGAACAGCGCGAACGCCCAAGACGCCCACGAGGCGATTCGCCCGACCTCGGCGTTTCGCGATCCGGAGAACGTGAAGCCATATTTGACGCGCGACCAGTTTCGGTTGTATAAACTCATTTGGGAACGGTTTATCGCCAGCCAGATGGCGGCGGCGGTGCTCGACACAATGAGCGTCGAGCTGGAAAACAACGGCGTCGTGTTCCGCGCGAGCGGCTCGACGGTGAAGTTTCCGGGGTTTATGAAAGTGTATATTGAAGGGACGGACGATCAAGCGGAAGAGCAAGACCGGCTTCTTCCGGACTTGACGGAAGGGGAGACGGTCAAGAGCGAGGCGGTCGACCCGAAGCAGCACTTTACCCAGCCGCCGCCGCGCTATACGGAAGCGCGCCTTGTCAAAACGTTGGAGGAGCTCGGCATCGGCCGCCCATCGACCTACGCCCCGACGCTCGATACGATCCAAAAACGCAACTACGTCGTGTTGGAAAACAAACGGTTCGTCCCGACGGAGCTCGGGGAAATCGTTGTCGAGCTGATGCTAGAGTTTTTCCCGGAAATCATCGATGTCGAGTTTACGGCGAAAATGGAAAAAGAGCTGGATGGAATTGAAGAGGGAAAAGTGGAATGGATCAAAGTCGTCGATGAGTTTTACCGCGAGTTCGAGAAAAGGTTGAAAGTGGCGGAAAAAGAAATGCGCGAAGTGGAGATTAAAGACGAGCCGGCCGGGATCGACTGCGACATATGCGGCAGCCCGATGGTGTACAAAATGGGCCGCTTCGGCAAGTTTATCGCCTGCTCCAATTTTCCCGAATGCCGCCATACGAAGCCGATCGTCAAACAAATCGGCGTCAAATGCCCGAAGTGCCATGAAGGAGAGATTGTCGAGCGCAACACGAAGAAAAAGCGGATCTTTTACGGTTGCAGCCGCTTTCCGGAGTGCGATTTTGTCTCCTGGGATAAACCGCTTGCCCGCCCATGCCCGAAATGCGGCGGCCTGCTTGTCGAGAAAAAGTTAAAAAAAGGCGTGCAAGTGCAGTGCACGGCCTGCGATTATGAAGAACAGCCGGAAACATAACGGAGTGTTGAACACAATTCAGAATTTTAGAAGAAATAGTTGCGCTGCAACCAATCATATGGTACGATGTAGAGGCATTGCGGGGTGAGGCGATGAAAAATGCGACATTTGCGTTACAATTGTTCATGGAATATTTACAAATCGAGAAAAATTATTCACAATATACTATTGCGTGCTACCGGCGCGATATTGAGCAGTTTTTCCAGTTCATGAACGAAGAAGGGATCAATGAGCTTGACCAAGTCGCCTACAGCGACGTCCGCTTATATTTGACGAAACTGTATGGCCAGCATTTGGCCAGCCGTTCGGTCGCCCGTAAAATTTCCAGTTTGCGCAGCTTTTACAAATTTTTGATGCGCGAAGGGCGGGCGGCCGAAAATCCGTTTGCGCTTGCGACACTGCCGAAGAAAGAGCAAAAAATTCCTAATTTTTTATACCCGAAAGAATTAGAAGCGTTGTTTCTTGTCAATGATGAAAATACGGCCCTCGGCCAGCGCAATACGGCGCTGCTTGAGTTGTTGTACGCGACTGGTGCTCGGGTTAGTGAATGTTGTCACATACAGCTGTCTGATGTCGATTTTGTGGCGGAAACTGTGCTCATTCACGGCAAAGGAAACAAGCAGCGCTACGTTCCGTTTGGCCGTCCGGCCCGCGAAGCGCTTGAACGGTATATTCATGGGGGCCGACGCGAGCTGACCAGAAAGCTGCGGGCGGACCACCGCTATTTATTTGTCAACGCCCGAGGCAATCCGCTCACGCCTCGGGGAGTGCGCCATATTTTGGATCGGATTGTCGAAGCTGCTGCGCTGACGCAAAACATCAGCCCGCATGTGCTTCGGCATACGTTTGCGACTCATTTGCTCAACGAAGGGGCCGATCTCCGTTCGGTGCAGGAACTGCTCGGCCATGCGCATTTGTCATCGACGCAAGTGTATACACATGTAACGAAAGACCGGTTGCGACATATTTATTTGCAGGCGCATCCGCGGGCATAGCCCGCATGTAAGGAGGGGAAAGCGATGGAACGCTTTCATGCAACGACGATTTTTGCCATCCGCCATAACAGCGCAGCGGCGATGGCTGGCGACGGCCAAGTGACGTTCGGCAACGCCGTCGTGATGAAGCATACAGCGAAAAAAGTGCGGCGCCTGTTTCAAGGCAAAGTGCTAGCCGGCTTTGCCGGCTCAGTGGCGGACGCGTTTACGCTGTTTGAAATGTTTGAAGGCAAGCTGGAACAGGTCAACGGCAACTTGCCGCGCGCGGCCGTCGAGCTGGCGAAAGAGTGGCGGAGCGATAAAGTGTTGCGCCGCCTTGAGGCGATGTTGATTGTCATGGATAAGGAACATTTGCTGCTGATTTCCGGCACAGGGGAAGTGATTGAACCGGATGACGGCATGCTCGCCATCGGCTCGGGCGGTCAGTATGCGTTGGCTGCTGGGCGTGCGTTGAAGAAGTACGCCGGCGGCTCGATGACCGCCAAGGAGATTGCGAAGGCGGCGCTGGAGATCGCCGCTGACATTTGCGTTTATACGAACAGCCATATTATTGTCGAAGAGCTGTAAAAAGGAGGAGGCCGATGATGGCGGAATCGTTGACTCCACGGCAAATTGTTGAGAAGCTCGACCAGTTTATCGTCGGACAAAAAGAGGCGAAAAAGGCGGTGGCGATCGCGCTTCGCAACCGGTACCGCCGCAGTTTGCTCGATGAAAAACTGCGCGATGAAGTAATGCCGAAAAACATTTTAATGATCGGCCCGACCGGGGTCGGGAAGACGGAGATCGCCCGCCGTCTCGCGAAGCTCGTCGGCGCGCCGTTTATCAAGGTTGAGGCGACGAAATTTACGGAAGTCGGTTATGTCGGGCGCGACGTCGAATCGATGGTGCGCGATTTGGTGGAAACGTCAGTTCGGATCGTGAAAGAACGAAAAATGAATGAGGTGAAAGACCGAGCTGAACAACAGGCGAACAAGCGGCTCGTTGAACTGCTCGTTCCGGGCAAACAAAAGCAAACGATCAAAAATCCGCTCGAGCTGTTGTTTGGCGGCCAAGGGAATCCGTCGGACAACAGCTACGGCCATGAGGATGAACAAATCGAGCAAAAACGGCGTCAAGTGGCCTGGCAGCTGGCAAACGGCCAGCTCGAAAACGAGATGGTCACGATTGAAATTGAGGAGCAGACGCCAATGCTCTTTGACTTTTTGCAAGGGACGGGCATTGAGCAGATGGGCGTGAATATGCAAGACGCGCTCAGCAGCCTGATGCCGCGGCGACGCAAAAAGCGGCGCCTGAAAGTGAGTGAAGCGCGCAAGGTGCTCATCAATGAAGAAGCGCAAAAACTGATCGACATGGATGAAGTGACGCAAGAGGCGGTCCGCCTCGCCGAACAGTCGGGCATCATCTTTATCGATGAAATTGATAAAATTGCCCGCAGCGGGGCGGTGTCCGGCTCGGCCGACGTCTCGCGCGAAGGGGTGCAGCGCGACATCTTGCCGATCGTCGAAGGATCGACGGTCATGACGAAATACGGACCGGTCAAAACGGACCATATTTTGTTCATCGCCGCCGGCGCGTTTCATATGGCGAAGCCGTCCGACTTGATCCCTGAGCTGCAAGGTCGGTTTCCGATCCGCGTCGAGTTGGCGAAACTTTCGGTTGACGATTTCGTAAGTATATTGGTCGAGCCGAATAATGCGCTCATTAAACAATATCAGGCACTTTTGGCAACAGAAGGTATAAGTCTTGAATTTTCTGACGATGCTATTCGTAAGATTGCCGAAGTGGCCTTCGAAGTCAACCAGACGACTGACAACATCGGCGCGCGCCGGCTACATACGATTTTGGAAAAACTGCTTGAGGATTTGCTGTTTGAAGCGCCCGATATCGGGCTCGACAAAGTCGTCATCACGCCGCAATACGTTGAGCAAAAACTCGGCAGCATCGTCAAAAACAAAGATTTGAGCGAATTTATTTTATGAGGAGGAGATGGACTCGATGAACTTGCTAGAGAAAACACGAAAAATCAACGCCATGCTGCAGAAGGCAGCTGGGCGGCCGGTCAATTTCAAAGAGATGGCGGAAACGCTTTGCGATGTCATTGAAGCGAACGTGTTCGTCGTCAGCCGCCGCGGCAAACTGCTTGGCTTCGCCATTAAACAGTCGATTGAAAACGAACGGATGAAACGGATGCTTGAGGAGCGCCAGTTTCCGGAAGAATACACGAAAAAATTGTTCAACATTACGGAAACGTCCCCTAATATCGATATTAATAGCGAATATACGGCGTTTCCAGTGGAAAATCGTGACTTGTTCAAAACCGGTTTGACGACGATCGTTCCGATCAACGGCGGAGGCGAACGGCTCGGCACGCTTATTTTGTCGCGCCTTGATCGTGAGTTTGATAACGATGACCTGATTTTGGCCGAGTATGGCGCAACGGTCGTCGGCATGGAAATTTTGCGTGAAAAAGCGGAAGAAATCGAAGAGGAAGCGCGCAGCAAGGCGGTCGTGCAAATGGCGATCAGCTCGCTTTCTTACAGCGAACTTGAGGCGATTGAACATATTTTTGAAGAGCTTGACGGAACGGAAGGGCTGCTTGTCGCCAGCAAAATCGCCGACCGCGTCGGCATCACCCGTTCGGTGATCGTCAACGCCCTGCGCAAGCTTGAAAGCGCCGGCGTCATCGAATCGCGTTCGCTCGGCATGAAAGGAACGTACATTAAAGTATTGAATGACAAGTTTTTAAGCGAACTGGAAAAATTGAAATCAAGCTGAACGGCATAGCTGCCTAAGCCCGCTGGGTATTTTGGCCCGGCGGGTTTTTTGTTGTTGACAAACATCTTTGGCATCGTTTTTCTGTCATGGCATCTTCGAAAAATAGTACCAAGTTCCGTCTATACATTAGGTTTTCTTTCCTGTAAAATGAAAATTAGCAGAAACTGTCGAAAAATAGGAGAAAAGAGGGGATTCCATTGGCGCTCTTTTCAGCGACGATCGGTTGGCTTGAACAAGGGCTTCGCTACGCTGCGCTTCGCCAACAGGCGATCGCCGACAACATCGCCAACGCCGATACGCCGGGCTATAAGGCGAAAGATGTGCGCTTTCAGGCGGAGCTTGACCGGGCGCTTGCCCTTGAGGCCAAACGGACGGATCCGCGCCATTTTCCGTTTCGAAACGAACAGAATGGAAAAATTGTCGTGACGACCAATGCCAGCATCAGTTACAATCATAATGGAAACAGTGTCGATATCGACCAAGAAATGTCGAAATTGGCAGGAAACCAAATTTATTATAACGCTCTGATTGAGCGGTTAAACGGCAAATTCAATACGCTAAAGACGGTGATCAAAGGAGGAAAATAGGCTGTGTCCGTGTTTCAAAGCTTAAACATTTCGGCGTCGGCGCTCACCGCTCAGCGGCTGCGCATGGACGTGATTTCTTCCAACATCGCCAACGCTGATACGACGCGGGCCCGCTTCGTCAATGGCGAATGGGAGCCGTACCGACGCAAAATGGTCATCATCGAACCGCAGAGCGGGGCGTTTTCGGGCTATTTGCAGGCCGCCCTCGGACGTGCTGAAGCTGTCGGCAACGGCGTTCGGGTGCACGAAATTGCTGACGATCCGGCTCCGTTTAAACTCGTCTACGACCCGGACCATCCGGATGCGGGCGCAGATGGCTACGTTCGCCTGCCAAACGTCGAACCGCTCAAAGAAATGGTCGATTTGATCGGTGCGACGCGCTCGTATGAGGCGAATGTCACCGCGCTGAACGCTTCAAAAGGGATGCTCATGAAGGCGCTTGAAATCGGGAAATAAGCCGAAGAGGAGGAATGACAAATGGTTGATGGAGTGAGCCGCATCGGGCTGGCGCCGGCGGCCGCCGCTTCAAGCCCGGTGAAGCCGGCAGCGGTGCAAAAGCAGTTCGCCTCCTTTTTCAAAGAAGCGCTCAACAATGTCAATAACGCACAAATCGAGGCAGATGCGCTGACAGAAAAGCTTGTCCGTGGGGAAAACGTCCAATTGCATGATGTGATGATCGCGTCGCAAAAGGCAAGCATCGCGCTGCAACTGACGATCGAAATCCGTAACAAAGCGGTTGAGGCGTACCAGGAAATGATGCGCATGCCGTTGTAGACAGCAAGGGACGATACATACAGAGCCCGCCATGGCCGAACGGTGGCCGCGGCGGCTGTATGGCTGGATGATCGGGGGAATCGTATGAGCAACAAGTGGAAAGAGTGGTGGGGCCGGGCCCGTTTGTTTTGGCAAGAGCGGACGAAAAAACAGAAATGGCTTGCCGCCGGAGGCGCGGCTACGGTCCTTTTGATCCTTGGCCTCGGTATTTTTTTCGCCTTCAGGACGGAAATGGTGCCTCTATACAGCGATTTGACGCCGCAAGAAGCCGGACAAATCAAGGCGACGCTGGATCAGCGCGGTGTTCCCGCCGAAGTGACGGATGGCGGCACGACAATTAAAGTGCCGAAAGAGCAAGTGGATGCGCTGAAAGTCGAGCTGGCCGCCGAGGGCATTCCGAACAGCGGGGTTATTGATTATTCGTTTTTCGGCCAAAACGCGAGCTTCGGCATGACCGACAACGAGTTTAATATGGTGAAACTGAAGGCGATGCAAACGGAGCTCGCCAACTTAATCAAAACGATCGACGGCGTCGAGGACGCGAAAGTGATGATTAATCTTCCGCAGCCGAGCGTATTCGTTTCCGATGAAAAGGGGGAAGCCTCGGCTTCGATCGTGCTGAAGACGAAGCCGGGCTATGAATTCAGCGACGAGCAAATTCGGGCTTTGTATCATCTCGTCGCCAAAAGTGTTCCCCACCTCTCTACAGATAATATCGTCATTATGAACCAGTTTTTTGAGTATTTCGATTTGAAAAATGAAAACAAAAATTCGACAGCGGCGGCATTCACTGAGCAGCAACAGATCAAACGACAAATCGAACGCGACATTCAACGGCAAGTCCAGCGAATGCTCGGCACGATGATGGGGCAGGACAAAGTCGTTGTCTCGGTGACGGCCGACATCGACTTTACACAGGAAAAGCGAGAGGAGCAGTTGGTCGCTCCGGTGGACGAAAAGAACAATGAAGGCATTGCCGTCAGCGTCCAGCGCATTAAAGAGACGTACTCGGGAAGCGGTGCGCCGCCGGGCGGCACGGCCGGAACGGGGACGAATGAAGTGCCGGGCTACCAAGGAGCAAACGGCGGAACGAACGGAAACTATGAGCGGACCGAAGAAACGATCAACAATGAGGTCAACAAAATTAAAAAACAAATCGTAGAAAGCCCGTATAAAATTCGCGATCTAGGCATTCAAGTGATGGTCGAGCCGCCAAATCCGGATGATCCGAATTCATTGCCGACGGAAACGGTCAATGACATTCAAAAACTATTAGGGACGATTGTCCGGACGTCGATTGACAAAGAAGAAGCGCAGGCGCTGACCGACCAGGATGTCAATAGCCGCGTCGTCGTCTCGGTGCAAAAGCTCAACGGCAAACCGGCATTCACCGAACCGGCGCCGGTTCAGCCGGCGTGGCGGTGGTACGCGGCCGGCGGAGGCGCGCTATTGCTCATTGCCCTACTGCTCTTCTTCTGGCTGCGCCGCCGCCGTGAAGATGAAGAAGAAGAAGAGGAGGAGGAGCTCGCATTCGCCCCGCCGCTTCCGGTCGAGCCGGATTTGCCGGAGCCGCCGGAGACGGAGGCGGTGCTGCGCCGTCGGCAGCTGGAGCGGTTGGCGAAAGAAAAACCGGATGAGTTTGCCAAACTATTGAAAACATGGCTATCGGAAGAGTAGGAGGAGCGGCGTATGGCAAAACGCGATCGGAAAGGCGGGCTGACGGGCAGGCAAAAGGCAGCCATTTTGCTCATTTCCCTCGGCCCGGACGTATCGGCCTCCATCTATAAACATTTATCCGAAGAAGACATTGAAAAGCTGACGCTCGAAATTTCCAACGTCCGCCAAGTGGCGGCCGAGCAAAAAGAGGAAGTGCTTGAGGAATTCCGGCAGCTCGCTTTGGCGCAGGATTACATCGCCCAAGGCGGCATCGCCTACGCGAAAGAAGTGTTGGAAAAAGCGCTCGGCCCGGACAAGGCGATGAACATTATCAACCGTCTGACATCAGCGCTTATGGTGCGGCCGTTTGATTTCGCCCGCAAAGCCGACCCGATGCAGCTGTTAAACTTTATTCAGCATGAGCATCCGCAAACGATCGCTCTCATTCTTTCGTATTTAGACCCGGCGCAGGCGGGGCAGATTTTATCAGCGCTGCCGCAAGAGATGCAGGCCGATGTGGCCAGGCGCATCGCGCTTATGGACAGCACGTCGCCGGAGATCATTAGCGAAGTCGAGCAAATTTTGGAGCGGCGGCTGTCGGCGACAGTGATGCAAGATTACACGCAAACCGGCGGCATTGAGGCGGTCGTCGAAGTGCTGAACCAAGTCGACCGAAGCACGGAGCGGACGATTTTAGAGGCTTTGGAAATTCAAGACCCCGAGCTTGCGGAAGAAATTAAAAAGCGGATGTTTGTGTTTGAAGACATCGTTACGCTCGACAATCGCGCCATTCAACGCGTCATCCGCGAAGTGGATAACAATGACCTTATGCTGGCGCTTAAGGTGGCGAGTGATGAAGTGAAAGAAATTGTCTTCCGCAACATGTCAACAAGAATGGCCGAGACGTTCAAAGAAGAAATGGAATATATGGGCCCGGTCCGGCTGCGTGATGTGGAAGAAGCGCAATCGCGCATTGTCGCCATTATCCGCCGTCTCGAGGAAGCCGGGGAAATCGTCATCGCCCGCGGGGGAGGAGATGATATTATTGTCTAGCGTCATTAAAGCGCCGGCATTGGCCGGGCGCGCCGGCAAAAAGACGATCGCTGTGCAGCGCTGCATTTTCGATGTTCCGCCTTCGAACGAGGATCGGCAAAAGGAAATCGAGGCGATTTCCGCCGCCAAAGAAGAGGCGGCCGCGCTTCGCCGCCAAGCCGAGCAATATTGCGAGACGGTGCGCGAACAGCTGGCCCGTGAACGGGAGCAATGGGAGCACGAGAAAGACCGGCTTAGGCAGGAAGCGCGCGCCCAAGGGTACGAAGACGGCTACGCCGCCGGGCGCGAGGCGGCGCTTCGCGAACACCGCGAATGGATCGACCAAGCCCGCCGCTTGGCGGAGCGGATGAATCACGAATTTTATGCGAAGGTCGAGGCGGCGGATGAGATGATGCTCGAAGTGGCGCTGAAAGCGGCGGAACGCATCATCGGCGCCACGCTCGAGCGAGACCGGAGCGCGTTTTTGCCGCTTGTGCGCCAAGTGCTGCAGGAAGTGCGGCGACAAACGGAAGTGTCCGTTTACGTGCATCCGGGTTGTTATGAGACGGTAGCCGAACAGCAAGAATTGTTGAAATCGCTATTTCCGCACCGTGTCGATTTGTTCATCTATCCGGATGAGGCGTTGCCGGAATACGGTTGTCTCGTGGAAACGCCGTTCGGCCGCATCGATGCCAGCGTAGACATGCAACTTGAACGGCTGCGCGAAGCGCTCTACAGACGGCTGAAGGAGGGAATGTCCTCTGAACTGGCAGGCGCTTCTTGAGGACATCGCCACCGTCGATTTGTACAAACGATTCGGCAAAGTATCGCGCGTCGTTGGGCTCATGACCGAATCGAAAGGTCCGGGCAGCTCGATCGGCGACCTTTGCTACATTCATGAAACGAGTGGCCGGAAAATTCCGGCGGAAGTCGTCGGCTTTCACGAGCACCACGTCTTGCTCATGCCGTTTTCCGCCATGACGCATATCGCCCCCGGCTGTTTGGTGGAAGCGACCGGCAAGCCGCTCGAAGTGTATGTGGGCGATGCGCTCATCGGCATGGTTCTTGATCCGCTCGGCCAACCGTTGGACGGTGCCCCACTGCCGCCCGGGCTGAAGCCTGTGTCGGTCGACCGCGATCCGCCCAATCCGCTCACCCGGCCGCCGATCGCCGAGCCGATTGAAGTCGGCGTGCGCGTCATCGACAGTCTGCTGGCGGTCGGGAAAGGGCAACGGGTCGGCATTTTTGCTGGTTCCGGCGTCGGCAAGAGCACGCTCATGGGAATGATCGCCCGCCGCACATCGGCTGACGTGAACGTTATCGCCTTAATCGGCGAGCGGGGGCGCGAAGTGCGCGAATTTTTAGAGCGCGATCTTGGGCCGGAAGGATTGGCCCGTTCCGTCGTCGTTGTCGCCACCTCGGACCAACCGGCGCTCATGCGTGTCAAAGGGGCGTACACCGCGACAGCGATCGCCGAATATTTCCGCGACCAAGGGGCGGATGTCATGCTGATGATGGATTCGGTCACCCGCGTCGCGATGGCGCAGCGGGAGATCGGGTTGGCTGTCGGCGAGCCGCCGACTACAAAGGGCTATACCCCGTCGGTATTCGCCTTGCTCCCGAAGCTGCTCGAGCGGGCCGGGACGAGCGACTCAGGCACCATTACCGCGTTTTATACGGTGCTCGTTGACGGCGACGATATGAACGAGCCGATTGCCGATGCGGTGCGCGGCATTTTGGACGGCCATTTTGTGTTGGAACGCCAGCTCGCGAATAAAGGCCAGTACCCGGCCATTAACGTGCTGAAAAGCGTCAGCCGCGTCATGCCTCATATTATCAGCGCTGAGCACCGCGAAGCAGCGAACCGTTTCCGCCGTCTCCTTTCCACTTATATCGATTCGGAGGATTTGATTCAAATAGGGGCGTACAAGCGGGGGGCATCGCGAGAAATTGATGAGGCGATTGAACGTTATCCGCAAATGATGGCGTTTTGCCGCCAAGAAATAGAGGAAAAGGCGACGCGCGCCGAAAGCATTGATGCCCTTTTCCGTCTCATTTCGCCGCCATGACGGGGGCACAGCGTTAAGAGGGGGAAGGGTGATCCACAATGATGTCGACATTTCGGCTGCAAAAACTATGGACGATGAAGGAAAAAGAAAAGCAAGCAGCGCTGGCTGAATACGAAGAAGCGGTGCACAAGTTTGAGCAGGCGGCCGAGGCGCTGTACAAGTTGCTCAAGGAAAAAGAACGATGCGAGGCGGAAAGGGACAGGCGGCTGCAAGATGGCCTCGCTGTCGGGGCCATTCGCCATACGCTGCAGTATCTCGCCAGTTTGCAACAAACCATTGATCACTATCAGCTCATCGTCATGCGGGCGCGCGAGCAAATGCAGTGCCGGCACCAGCGCCTCATTGAGCTCAATATTGAAGTGAAAAAGTATGAGAAAATGCAGGAGCGCGTGCGGCGGTGGACAGAGCAGCGCGAAAAAGAGGCCGAAAGCCGTTTGCTCGATGAAATAGCCGTTCAGCGCTTTGTGCGGCAAGGAGAGTTATAGATGGCGGGCAGCAAACTTCAGCAGGAAGAAACGGCAAGCCGGTGGCAATGGATGTTGTTCGTCGTTGTCGTCCCGAGCCTCTTTGCGGCTTTCTTCCTCTTGCTGATTGCAAAGGCGGCCGGCATTGATGCGGTGAAGGCGAAACAATGGGTGGACAGCGTGCCATTCGTCGCCGAATGGTTTGATTGGAAGAAGAAAGAAAAGACGCTGGCCAACACGATCGAGACGCAACAGCAGACGATCAAGCGGCAAAACCAAACGATCGCCAAGCAAAAAAAGTAAATTGAGCAGCTAAAAAGCGAATTGGCGGCAAAAGACGAGGAAATTGCCCGGCTGTCGACGCAGCAACAGCTGCCGACCCAGCAGGAAAAAGGCGGCGGACAAGCGTCTGCGGTGGATGTCATCAGCATGTACGACGCCATGTCAGACAAGCAGGCCGCGGCTATTTTAGCCAAGCTGCCGGAGGATGAAGCGCTTGAGGTGCTGAGCCGGCTCGATAGCGACAAAGCCGCGGCTATTTTAGAACAAATGCCGGCCGAGCAGGCGGCGAACTTGCTTTCGTCATTGCATAAATGGGCAGGGAGAGAGGAGGGGGCTGAATGAAAGTGATGATCGCAGCAGTTGCACCGCAGCCAACGGGCGTGGAGCTGACAGCGAGAAAAGAGACAGCGGCTTCCAGCGCATTTGCGGCATTATTGGCGCAAAAGCAAACCGGGAAGCTGCCGGTTGAGGAGGGGATTGAACGGTCATCCCAGCCGGAAGGAAAGAAGCCGCGAATAACAGACGAATGGACAGAGCCGTTATGGCTGGCCGCTTCAGCTATGCACGTTGGCGCTGCCAACGTTTTAAACGCCCCTCCGGCGGCTGCATACAATGATGGTGAAGCCTTGGCGGCTGATGGGGAAAGCGGAAGAGTTAACCAAGAAGGGGCTGGTGCAAAAGCGCTGGCAGCCGTTCCGTCTTTTTGGCTACAGACGGATGAAAATAGCGGGTTGGACAAAGCTGCTTGGCTGGAACAACAGGCCAAAGAAATGAACGGGCGTTTCGATGGCGAACACCAGCCGCCTTTCTCACAAATTTTGCCGCGAACCGAGGGAGCTAGAAAGGAAATGGCGGTGCATTCCAACGGTGAAAGCAGCTGGCTGGCGCCGCGAGTTTTATCTTCGATGTACGGGCCAGCCTCTTTACGGCAGCAGGAGGACGCTCGCCAGCTGCATAGTGTGCTCGTTTCGACAAACCTTGCCTCTTTGATTCCATTCGTCCCTGGCGGCCATGAGGCGGGGACGGTGGAAGCAGGGAAGGAAAGTTCGTTTGTCGAGCAAGTAGCCCGTGCATGGCAATTCGGCCGATGGGTGAAGCTGCCAAACGGCGTTATGCAGCTTGTTATTCGCCTTCATCCGGAACATCTTGGAACGGTGACGGTGAAAATGGCGCAAGAAGGCGGAAAATTGACCGCCCGGCTGCTTGTGGCGACCGATGCGGCGGAAGAGTTGATCCGCAACCACTTGCCGCAGCTTGCTCAGCAGCTTGATGCGAGTTCCATCACGGTCGAAAAATGGACCGTTTGGTCGGATTATGACAGCTCCGCGATGCCGCCGTATTCCGGGAATCGCCAAGGAGGGCAGCAGCAGGGCGAATCGCGGCAAAAACAAAAGCGGGAGCCATCATCTTCCTTCCCGTTAGCGCTAGACGGGATCGAAGCTGACGCATAAGGGGGAAAAAGAACGAGGATGACAACGAATGTGATTGATGGAAGCTTATGGATGGCAAACGCGGTTCAGCCGGAACGGAAAACGGGTAATCAAATTTTAGGAAAAGACGACTTTCTCAAAATTTTGCTCGCCCAGCTCGAAAACCAAGATCCGCTCAATCCGATGGAAGATAAAGACTTTATCGCGCAAATGGCGAGCTTCTCCTCGCTTGAGCAAATGATGAACATCGCCAATTTGATGCAGCAATGGATGCAAGCGTCAAGCCGCGATGCGCTTTTGCGCTATAGCGAATGGATCGGCAAAACGGTGCACTGGCAAGAAGGCGATGCAACGATGAGCGCGGTTGTCAAATCGGTGACGCAAAAAGACGGGAACATTGTTCTCGGGCTCGATAACGGATCGACGATTGCCGCTGACGCGGTGATGACAGTCGAACAACACGAATAAGAGGGGAGAGGGATCGAATGCTTCGTTCGATGTATTCCGGCATTGGCGCCATGCGCAATTTCCAAACAAAACTTGACGTTATCGGCAACAATATCGCCAACGTCAATACGTACGGGTTTAAAAAAGGACGAACGATCTTTAAAGATTTAATGAGCCAAACGATTTCCGGAGCGGGAGGGCCGAACGCTGGCCGCGGCGGCACGAATCCGAAGCAAGTTGGGCTTGGCTCGCAGTTGGCTGCCATCGACACCGTCCATACGCAAGGAAGCTTGCAAACGACCGGCCGCGTGCTTGATTTGGCCATTTCCGGCGACGGGTTTTTCGTCGTCGGCGACGCTTCCGGCAACAATCGCATGTATACGAGAGCCGGGAATTTTTATCTCGATTCGCAAGGCTATATTGTCAATGCCGATGGCCAATATTTGCTCGGTGTTGGAAATAGCCGCCTTCAAATTCCGACACATGCGAAAAGCTTGAGCATCGGGGCGGACGGCAAAGTGACCATTGTGGATGCTTCTGGGAATTTACAGCTGATAGGCACGATTCAGCTGGCCAAATTTGCAAACAATGACGGATTAGAAAAAGCCGGCAACAACTTGTTCCGCGAAACGACCAACTCCGGCGCGCCAACGACAGGGGCGCCGGGAGCGAACGGAACAGGAACCATCGTCTCCGGCGCGCTTGAGATGTCCAACGTCGACCTTGCTGAGGAGTTTACGGAAATGATCGTCGCCCAGCGCGGTTTTCAGGCAAACACGCGCATCATTACGACATCGGATGAAATTTTGCAAGAACTTGTCAACTTGAAAAAGTAGAATAGGAGGTAGGGCGTCAGCTGTTGTTGGACGCTGATGCCCGCTTGCCGATGATTCCGCTGACGAAGCTCAACGGCAAACGGTTTGTGCTCAATGCGTTGTACATCGAACAAATCGAGGCATTTCCCGACACGACCGTGACGCTGACGAACGGAAAAAAATTCGTCGTGCGCGAGACGGTCGAACAAGTCGCGGCGTTGGCGAGCGAATTTTACCGGCAAATTGGCGCGTTTCGCTTGCCGGAAGCAGGAGGATTGAACCGTGAAAGGGAATAAAGTACTCAAAACGATGGTCATCGTGCTAGCGGTCATTGCCTTGTCCGGCACGGCGGCGCTTGTTGCCGTTATGAACCTGACCGGCAAAGAAAAACAGGAGGCGCCAAGCGCCGATGAACTGGCGGACAGTTCGATCGACATTCCGGAAATGACAACGAATTTGGCGGACGGCCGTTATATTAAAATCTCCTTTAAAATTCAAACCGACAGCGACAAAGGAAAAGAAGAAGTGGAGAAGCGTGATTTCCAGATTAAGGATGCAATCATCGAACAGCTCTCGGAAATGAAAGCGGCCGACTTTAAAGGAAAAGAAGGAATGGCGGCGTTGAAAGAGCAGCTGAAACAACAGATTAATGCGTTAATGCAGGAAGGGAAAGTGGAGAACGTCTACATTACCTCCTTTATCCTCCAGTAGCCTGCCATCCGAAGGGGGGAAGGTGACATGACAGCCGGCGAAGTACTATCGCAAAGTGAAATTGATGCGCTGCTTGCCGCGCTTTCGGCCGGAGAAATGAATGCGGAAGAACTGAAAAAAGAAGAAGAAGGGCGGCGCGTCAAAACGTATGATTTCCGGCGGGCGCTTCGGTTTTCCAAAGACCAGATCCGCAGCTTGACGCGCATTCATGAAAACTTCGCCCGCCTGTTGACCACGTTTTTTTCCGCCCAGCTGCGCACGTATGTGCAAATCTCGGTCGCGTCGGCCGACCAGATTCCGTACGAAGAGTTCGTCCGCTCGATTCCAAAAATGACGATCATTAACGTCTTTGAAGTGCCGCCGCTCGACGGGCATGTGCTGCTGGAAATCAATCCGAATATCGCTTATGCCATGCTCGATCGGGTGATGGGCGGCCGCGGCGCCGGCATGGACAAAGTGGAGCACCTCACGGAAATTGAGACACGCATCATGTCCAACTTGTTCGACAAGGCGTTTGCCTATTGGCGCGATGCGTGGGAGTCGGTGGCGGAAATGGATCCGCTGTTTGTCGACTTTGAGGTCAACCCGCAGTTTTTGCGCATGATCGCGCCGAACGATACGGTCGTTGTCATTTCGCTCAACACGCAAATCGGCGAGGCGCGTGGCATGATGAACGTTTGCATTCCGCACGTCGTTTTGGAGCCGATTATGCCGCGGCTGTCGGTGCAGTACTGGATGCAGGCGCAAAAAAAAGAGCGTTCCCCCGAGGAAGCGGGACAAATTGAGCAAGGCATCCGCGCGGCTCAACTGCCGATTGTCGCCGAACTTGGCACAGCGGCTGTTACCGTCGGCGAATTTTTGCAGCTCGAGGTCGGAGATGTCATCCAGCTCGGGCAGTCGATCCATGATCCGCTTGTCATCAAAATCGGCCATATTCCGAAATTTATCGGCCAACCGGGGAAACGGAACAAAAAGCTGGCGGTGCAAATTTTAGCGATGATCGAGGGGGACGAAGCAGGACATGATGAATGACGGGATGTTGTCGCAAGATGAAATCGATGCTCTGTTGCACGGAATGGACAGCCGTGACCGCGCACCGGCGCTTCACGATATTTTCACCCCGCTCGAGCAGGACGCTCTAGGGGAGATTGGCAATATTTCCTTTGGCAGCTCAGCGACGGCGCTGTCCATGTTATTGAACCAAAAAGTCGAGATTACGACACCGAACGTCTCGGTGATCGAGCGGACGCGCGTCGCGGATGAGTTCCCGCGGCCGTATGTCGCCGTTCAAGTCAATTACACGGAAGGGTTTCTCGGGACCAACTTGCTGGTCATTGAGCAGCGGGACGCCGCCATTATCGCCGATTTGATGCTTGGCGGCGACGGAACGGCGCCCGACAGCGCGCTTGGGGAAATTCAGCTGAGCGCCGTGCAGGAAGCCATGAACCAAATGATGGGGTCAGCGGCGACGTCGATGTCGACTGTTTTTGGCAAGCGGGTCGACATTTCCCCGCCGACGATCCATCTTCTTGATTTGAGCGAAGGAAAAGGTCTGGAATATTTGCCGGATGAAGACTTTTTGATTAAAGTGTCGTTCCGGCTGAAAATCGGCACGTTAATTGATTCGAACATCATGCAGCTGCTGCCCGTTGATTTTGCCAAAGAACTGGTCACCTATTTGCTTGGTGCGGCGGCAGGGGGGGAGGAAAACCGGCCTGAGCTGCCGGCCGGGGCGCCGCTGTCCGTGGAGCCGGAGCCGCAGCCCGCCTACGCCTATGCGGAGGCCGGCGCCCCTTCTTCTCCGGCGGCGAACCGTTTCCCGGAGGCGCCGGCTGAGCGCCTGGATGAAGGCAAAAGCGCAGCCGGGCGGCATATTCAAGCAGCTGATTTTGCTGAGTTTGACGCCCCACCGCTTGCCGCAGCGGAGGCGCGCAATTTGGAGCTACTGTTTGATGTGCCGCTGCAAGTGACGGTTGAACTGGGACGGACGAAACGCTCGGTGCAAGAGATTTTGCAATTGTCCACCGGGTCGATCATCGAACTTGATAAGCTGGCCGGCGAGCCGGTCGACGTTTTTGTCAACAATAAGCTGATCGCCAAAGGCGAGGTGGTCGTGATCGATGAAAACTTCGGCGTGCGCATCACCGACATTGTCAGCCAAAGCGATCGGTTAAAACGGCTAAAATAATGTGCATGGCAGGAGGTAGGGAGATATGGCAAGAGTGCTTGTTGTCGACGATGCTGCGTTTATGCGGATGATGATTAAAGACATTTTGACGAAGAATGGGCATGAGGTCGTCGCTGAAGCGGCGGACGGGAGACAGGCGGTCGAAAAATACAAGGAGACGCGCCCTGACATTGTGACGATGGATATTACGATGCCGGAGATGGATGGGATTACGGCGCTTAAAGAAATAAAAAAAATCGATAGCAACGCCAAAGTGATCATGTGTTCGGCGATGGGGCAGCAGGCGATGGTCATTGACGCCATTCAAGCCGGGGCGAAAGATTTCGTTGTCAAGCCGTTCCAGGCGGACCGCGTCATTGAAGCGATTAACAAAACGATCGGCTAGGCGATTAGAGGTGAGGGGATGTTGATGGCCATACGGCGATGGGCAGCGGGATTGCTGGCGGCAGCCATCTTGTTTGGGGCGCCGCCGGCGTCGGCTGTCCAAAGCCCGACGGTCGCCGATTGCCTGCAGCATCCGGATGCGTGCGGGCCGTCAACGCCGGAAGGGCAACAGACAAAACCGACAGCGAATCAATCGGCTGATGCGGTGTCTGCTTCCGATGTGCTCCGGCTCATCGGAGCGACCGCCTTTGTCCTCGTTCTTCTTTACGCTCTGTTAAAATGGCTTTCCCGCCGCCATTCACCTGCTTTCGGGTCAAAGGGTCTCATTGAGAATCTCGGTGGAACGAGCGTCGGGGCAAACCGCTCTGTTCAGCTCATCAAAGTCGGCAACCGGCTACTCGTCATCGGCGTTGGCGATTCGATCCAGCTGCTGCGGGAAATCAGCAATGAAGACGAAATAAACGAACTGCTGGCGCAGCATAATGAGCGGCTCGAACGGATGGCCAGCTTCCACCCGTTTGGGTCCCGCCTTCGTGAATATTGGACAGCGAAAGCGAAACGGGGAAGCGATCCGGCTCCGTCCTTTTCCTCACTGTTTGCCGAGGAAATGAGCCGAATGGCCGACAGGCGGAATGAGTGGCTGAAGCGGTTGAAAGAGAAAGGAACGGCTGGCGATGAATGACTTTGTCCATATGTTTAACTCGATGGCGCCCGAGCATGTCTCGACATCGGTGAAACTGCTTTTGCTTCTTACCATTTTGTCGGTTGCTCCCGGCATTTTGATCATGATGACGTGTTTTACGCGCATCGTCATCGTTTTGTCGTTCGTGCGCACGTCGCTTGGCACGCAGCAAATGCCGCCCAACCAAGTGTTGATCGGGCTGGCGCTGTTTTTGACGTTTTTCATCATGGCGCCAACATGGAAAGAGATTCACGATCAGGCGCTTGAGCCGCTGTTTGCCGAAAAAATTGATTTGGATGAGGCGTACGAACGCGCCGCTGTTCCGCTCAAGCAGTTTATGAGCCAACATACGAGACAGCAAGATTTGGCCTTGTTTTTATCATACAGCGGCGCCGGGCAGCCGAAAACGGTCAACGACATTCCGCTTACCGCGCTCGTCCCGGCGTTTGCGATCAGCGAGCTGAAAACCGCGTTTCAAATGGGCTTTATGATTTTCATCCCGTTTTTGGTCATCGATATGATCGTTGCCAGCGTCTTGATGTCGATGGGAATGATGATGCTGCCGCCGGTGATGATTTCGCTGCCGTTTAAAATTTTGCTATTTGTTCTTGTCGACGGCTGGCATTTGGTCGTCAAATCGTTGTTGCAAAGCTTTCAATAAAGATGGGTGGCGTTTATGAGTGCCGATTTTATCATCCGCCTTGCCGAACAAGGCGTCTACATCGTGTTGATCGTTTGCGGCCCGTTGCTGCTGCTGTCGCTTGTTGTCGGGCTCGTTGTCAGCATTTTTCAGGCTGCGACCCAAATTCAAGAGCAGACGCTCGCGTTTGTCCCGAAAATCGTTGCTGTCCTGCTCGGGCTCGTCTTGTTCGGGCCGTGGATGCTCTCGAAAATGGTGTCGTACGTCCATGACATTTTCGCGAATTTGGCTTCATTTATAGGCTGATCTATGATGGAACAACTATGGACGTATTTTCCCGCGTTTTTGCTCATCTTCGCCCGCACCGCTTCGTTTTTTGCGGCCATGCCGCTCTTTTCGTACCGGACGGTGCCGGCTTCGTACAAGATTGGAATGGCGTTTTTTTTCAGCTGGCTTATGTTTTTGGCAGGGCCGAAGCCGTCGCTTCCATTGGATGATGTGTATGTATTGCTCGTCGTCAAAGAGGCGCTCGTCGGGCTGACGCTCGGCTTGATCGCGGCCATCGTCATGGCGGCTGTGCAAGTCGCCGGCGGCTTGATCGATTTTCAAATCGGGTTTGCCATCGCCAACGTCATCGATCCGCAAACCGGGGTGCAAAGCCCGTTGCTCGGGCAGTATCTTCACTCGCTGGCGCTTTTGCTGCTGCTTATGCTTGACGGGCATCATTTGCTGCTTGACGGCTTGTTTTACAGCTATCACTGGCTGCCGCTTGACCGGTGGCCGCACATTGCCGACGGGCGGGCGGCTGAGTATGCGGTGCGCACGTTCGCGGCGATGTTTGCCGCCGCTGTGCAAATGGCTGCCCCGCTTGTCGGATCGCTCTTTTTGGTCGATGTGGCGCTCGGCCTCATCGCCCGCGCCGTGCCGCAAATGAATATTTTTGCTGTCGGGTTTTCGCTCAAGACAGCGGCTGCGTTTTTCATGTTGTTTGCGGCGATCGGGGGAATGTTGACCGCGGCGCGCGAACTGTTTCAACTTATGTTTGTATCGCTGCGCGAGTTTATGCAGCTGTTGGGAGGCGCGTAACGTGGGCGAACGGCGGCTTGATTTGCAGTTTTTCGCCGGGGAAAAGACGGAAAAGGCGACGCCGCGCAAACGGCAAGAAGTGCGGGAAAAAGGCCAGGTCGCCAAAAGCAGCGATGCGGTGGCCGCCATCGTATTGCTCGCGCTGTTTCTCGTTTTGTCGCTGGCGGGAGCGTATGAGCGGGACGGGCTGCTGCGCATGCTCGCGCGTGCGCTTTCCGATTATGCCGCCGCTCCGCTGACGATTGATTCGCTTCATGCCATCTTTCTCGACTGGCTTCGCCATGCGGCGCTTCTGTTAGCTCCATTTTTTGCTGCCGCCGTATTAGCGGCTGGGCTGGCCAACTTTTTGCAAGTCGGTGTCTTGTTTACCGCAGAGCCGCTCAAAATCGACGGAAACCGCCTCAACCCGGTGCAAGGAATAAAACGGCTTTTTTCGCTGCGCGCCATTGTCGAGCTGTTAAAATCTGTGTTAAAAGCTGGAATCATCGGTGCGGTCGTGTTTATGCTCTTGCTCGTGGGATGGGACGAGCTCACGGCGCTTGCGGCCAGGCCGCCGGCCGCCATGCTTGCCATTGTCGGCGCGCTGACGGTGAAAATGGGGCTGTATGCTGCGGCCGCGCTCTTGTTTTTGGCGTTGTTTGACTATTTGTACCAGCGGTTTGAGTTTGAACGAAACATCCGCATGTCGAAGCAAGACATTAAAGATGAGTTCAAAAAGACGGAAGGCGACCCGCTCATTAAATCGCGCATTAAGCAAAGACAGCGGGAGATGGCGATGAGGCGGATGATGCAGGAGGTGCCGAATGCCGATGTTGTCATCACCAATCCCACCCATTATGCGGTAGCGCTGAAGTATGAAGATGGAAAAATGGAGGCGCCGGTTGTCGTGGCGAAAGGGGCTGACTATGTGGCGTTGAAAATAAAGGAAATTGCCAAGGCGAACGGCGTCGTGACGGTTGAAAATCGTCCGTTGGCGCAGGCGCTTTACCGGCAGACGGACGTCGGCGACATGATTCCAGAGACGTTTTTTAAGGCAGTGGCGGAAATTTTGGCGTACGTCTACCGGCTCAAACGAAAAGGGTAACAGCAAGGGGAGAAAACCATGCAAGCGCAGTTCAAAGATTTATCCGTGTTAATTATGGTTGTGCTCATCGTCGCCATGCTCGTCATTCCATTGCCGACATGGCTGCTGAGCGTTTTGATCATCATCAACATTTCCCTCGCCTTGCTCGTTTTGCTGACGGCGATGAACACGAAAGAGCCGCTTCAGTTTTCCGTTTTTCCGTCATTGCTGTTAGTGCTGACGTTGTTCCGGCTCGGGTTGAATGTCTCGACAACCCGTTCGATCTTAAGCAAGGGGGAAGCGGGCGGCGTCGTTGAGACGTTTGGGACGTTCGTCGTCGGCGGCGATGTCGTCGTCGGGTTTGTCGTGTTTTTGATTTTGGTCATTATTCAGTTCATTGTGATCACAAAAGGGGCGGAGCGTGTCTCGGAAGTGGCGGCCCGCTTTACGCTCGATGCGATGCCGGGCAAACAGATGAGCATTGACGCTGATTTGAACGCCGGCATGATCTCGGAGCAGGAAGCGCGCGAGCGGCGGGAAAAAATCGCCCAAGAGGCCGATTTTTACGGTGCGATGGACGGAGCGAGCAAATTTGTAAAAGGCGACGCCATCGCCGGCATTATTATCGTGATCATCAATATGCTGTTTGGCATGGTGATCGGCGTTGTTGAGCAAGGAATGGACATGGCGGAGGCGGCGAAGCACTATACGTTGTTGACGGTCGGCGACGGAATCGTCAGCCAGATTCCGGCGCTGTTGATTTCGACCGCGACCGGCATCATCGTCACGCGTGCGGCGTCTGACAGCAATTTAAGCGGCGACATTATGCGTCAGTTATTTGCGTTTCCGAAAATGTTGTACGTCACGGCGGGAACGATTTTCCTGCTCGGCTTGTTTACCCCGATCAACGATGCGTTGACAATGTCGATCGCCGGGCTGCTGGCATTTGGCGGCTATCGATTTGTCGAGCAGCAAAAACAGGGGGAAGCGGCTGCCGTCCAGCCGGATGAAGAAATAGCGGCGGCTGACGAATTAAAAAGTCCGGAGAGCGTGATTCAACTATTGCATGTCGACCCGATCGAGTTCGAGTTCGGTTACGCGCTTATTCCGCTTGCGGATGCCGCCCAAGGCGGCGACCTGCTTGACCGGATCGTTATGATCCGCCGTCAGCTCGCGCTTGAGCTCGGCATCGTCGTTCCGGTTGTGCGCATCCGCGACAACATCCAGCTTCAGCCGAACGAATACCGAGTGAAAATTAAAGGCGAAGAGGTGGCGCGCGGCGAGCTGCTGCTTGACCATTATTTGGCGATGAGCCCCGGGATTGATGACGGATCGGTCGAAGGGATTGACACGGTTGAACCGGCGTTTGGCCTGCCGGCGAAGTGGATCTCCGAGGCGGCCAAAGACCGCGCGGAAATGCTCGGCTATACGGTGGTCGATCCGCCGTCGGTCGTTTCGACGCATTTGACGGAAGTGCTCAAGGCCCACGCCCATGAACTGCTTGGGCGCCAAGAAACGAAACAGTTGATCGATCATTTGAAAGAGTCGCACCCCGTGCTGGTTGAGGATGTCACACCGAATCCGCTGCCGGTCGGGGATGTCCAAAAAGTGCTTGCCAAGCTGCTGAAAGAGAACGTGTCGATCCGCAATTTGCCGCTTATCTTTGAGGCGCTTGCCGACTTTGCCCGCCTGACCGCCGACACCGACTTGTTGACGGAATACGTCCGCCAGGCGCTGGCGCGGCAAATCACGAAGCAGTACGCCGTGCCGGGCGAACCGCTGCGTGTCATTACGCTTTCGGGCAAGGCGGAAAAAACGATTGCCGATGCGGTGCAGCAAACGGAGCACGGACGCTATTTGGCGCTTGATCCGGCGCGGGCGCAGGCGCTTGTCGAGGCGGTGGCGGCGGCGCTCGACCGCCACCCGTTCGCCGGCCAAACGCCGATCTTGCTCTGTTCTCCGGCGGTGCGCATGTATGTCCGGCAGCTGACGGAGCGCCATTTTCCGTCAATCCCGGTGCTGTCGTACAACGAGCTCGAAGCTGACGTCGAAGTTCAAAGCGTGGGGATGGTGGAAATCGAATGAAAGTGAAAAAATTTGTCGCCCCGTCGATGAACGAAGCGATGAAAATGGTCCGAGCCGAGCTCGGCCGCGATGCCGTCATTTTGCACTCGAAGGAGATTCAAACGGGCGGACTGTTCGGCTTGTTTGCCAAAAAGAAGATTGAGGTGTTGGCCGGCATCGATCCCGATCCACTGCCGCGCCGCGCGTCAGAGGCGAAGGCCCCCGCTTCTTCACGGCCGGCGGGGCGGGAGGAAGCGGACGGTTTGTTGGCCGCCGAGCTTCGGGAAGTGAAAGCGCTCGTCCGTCAAATGGCCGGCCGGACGTCGTCGCTGTTGTACCCGCCGCCGCTTATGGATGCGGAGCGGCGGCTGCTGCAGCAAGGCCTCGCCGATGGCTACATCCGCCAAGTGATGGACCGCCTGCTTGAGCGATGGTATGCGGACAAAAAAGAGAGATCCGCTGCTGCAGTTGCCGGCTGGGCGAAAGAAGCGGTGCGCGATCTTCTTTCGCCGCTCCCGTTCGCTGAAACGGCAGGAACGAAAAAATATCGCCTGCTGCTTGGCCCGACCGGAGTTGGAAAAACGACGACGCTTGCCAAAATGGCGGGGCGCGCGGTGCTTGAACATGAAAAAAAAGTCGGATTTATCACGACCGATACGTACCGGATCGCCGCGATCGACCAGTTGAAGACATATGCGCACATTTTGCAGGCTCCGCTCGAGGTGTGCTACAACGCCGATGACTTTCGGGCGGCTAAGCAGCGCCTGGCCGATTGCGACGTTGTGTTCATTGATACGGCCGGCCGCAATTTCCGCAACCCGCACTATGTTGCCGAGCTCCAGCAAACGATCGAGTTTGACAGCGAGACGGAAACGTTTCTCGTGTTCGCCGCCACCGGAAAATACAATGATATGAAAGCCATTTATGATCGCTTTTCCGTCCTCCCGATTGACCGGCTGATCGTGACGAAGCTTGATGAGACCGATACGTACGGCGCGGTCGTCAATTTTCTGCTCGAGAGCCGGGTTGGCGTTGCCTATTTAACGAATGGGCAAAACGTGCCGGACGATATGGTGGAAGCGTCAGCCGACCGGTTTGTCCATCTGTTGTTTGGAGCGGATCGATGGTGAGAGACCAGGCGGAACGGCTTCGCCGCGCGTTAAGCCGTCCACGGCGTCCGGCTTCGCCGCGGACGATCGCGGTGGCGAGCGGAAAAGGCGGAGTCGGCAAATCGAACCTTTCGCTCAATCTTTCCGTATCGCTCTCTGAACTCGGGTTTCGCGTCCTGTTGCTCGATATGGACGTCGGCATGGGCAATATCGACATTTTGCTCGGTCAATCGTCGCCGCTTACATTGGCGGATTGGTTTTCCACTCGGCTGCCCCTTTCGGACATCGTCAAAAGCGGGCCGGGGCAACTATCATATATCGCCGGGGGGACGGGCGTTGCGCAATGGCGGACGTTGGATATGGCGGGCATCGACTATTTTTTGGCTGAACTGCAGGCCCTTGCCTCGCGCTATGATTATCTCATTTTTGATATGGGGGCGGGGGCATCGGAAGAGCGTCTTTATTTTTTAAAGTCGGTCGACGATGTGTTCATCGTCACGACGCCGGAACCGACTGCGGTGACGGACGCCTATGCCATGATGAAATACATGCATGCCGCCGGCAGCGAAGCGCCGTTTTCGATCATTGTCAACCGCACGAGCTGCGGGCAAGAAGGGTATGGCGTCTTTCAGCGGCTGAAAGATGCGGCGGCGCGCTTTTTAAACAAACCGATTGCCCTGCTCGGCATTGTGCCGGAAGACCGGGTTGTCGCCCGCGCGGTCGTCAGCCAGATGCCGTTTGTCCTGCTTGACCCGAAGGCGAAGGCGAGCCAGGCTGTCCGCCAAATGGCTTGGCGCTATGCGATGGGCAGAGAGGGCGAGCCGGCGCCGCCGGGTCAAATCCCCCGCTTTTTTGCGATGCTGCGCCAATTTTTGCTAGAAAGGTAGAGACGGAACATGAAGACGATCAAGGTGCTTGTCGTCGATGACTCGGCGTTTATGCGCAAATGGATCAGCGACTTTTTGTCCGAGCACCCACGCCTCGAAGTCGTCGGGACGGCTCGCAATGGCCAAGAGGCGCTCGACAAAATCGCCCTCTTGCGCCCGGATGTCGTCACGCTTGATGTCGAAATGCCGGTTATGAATGGGCTCGAAACGTTGCGGCGCATCATGCACAAGCAGCCGCTGCCGGTCGTCATGGTGTCGAGCACGACGAGGGAAGGGGCGGAAAACACGATCACCGCCATGCAATACGGGGCGGTGGATTTTGTCGCCAAGCCGTCTGGCACGATTTCGCTTGATTTATACAAAGTAAAAGATGAGCTGATCCGCAAAGTGCTGCACGCAAGCGAGGCGAATGTAAGGGCGCTCGCCGCCCACCGCCCGGCGCTTGCCGCCCGGCGCCCGCCGGCCCAAACGGCGCACAGCCAAAAAACGGTCGTCGCCATCGGCACGTCGACAGGCGGTCCGCGCGCCTTGGAAACGGTGTTGGCGCAGCTGACTCCTGATTTTGCCGCTCCGGTCGTCATCGTTCAGCATATGCCGAAAGGGTTTACGAAATCGCTTGCCGACCGGCTCAACGCACTGGCGGCGATCACGATCAAAGAGGCGGAAGACGGGGAACTGTTGCGAAATGGCACCGCCTATATCGCCCCGGGCGGCGTCCATCTCATCGTTCGCGAAGAAGGCGGCGCACTTAAAGCCCGTTTCGACGAATCGCCGCCGCGCGCCGGCCATCGTCCGGCTGTTGACGTGTTGTTCGAGTCGCTCGCTGCCATTCGCCGCTGTCGGAAAATCGCGGTGATCATGACCGGGATGGGAAGCGACGGAACAGCGGGGGTGAAAAAGCTGAAGGAAAGCGGGAACACAAAAGCGATCGCGGAAGCGCGCGAGACAGCCGTTATCTTTGGGATGCCAAGAGCGGCGATCGAGGCTGGCGTCGTTGATGTCATCGTTCCGCTTGACAGCATCGCCGCTGCCATCGTCCAATTGATCGGGGAGTGAGGGGGAAACGGCATGGACATGAGCCAATATTTGGATTTATTTATTGATGAAAGCAAAGAGCATTTGCAGGCGATCAACGAGCGGCTGTTGGAACTTGAAAAAACTCCGGAGGACATGTCTGTGGTGAATGATATTTTCCGTTCGGCCCATACGTTGAAAGGCATGTCCGCCACGATGGGGTTTGAAGATTTAGCCAATTTGACGCACCAAATGGAAAACGTGCTCGATGGCATCCGCAATCGGCGGCTTTCTGTTACCCCGGAATTGCTTGACGTCATTTTTGAGGCCGTCGACCATTTGGAGGCGATGATCAGTTCCATCGCTGCAGGCGGCGACGGAACGCGCGATGTAAGGAGAACAGTCGAACAGCTGAAACGAATCGAGCAAGGGGAGATGCCGAACAAGCAGGCAGCAAGAGAAGAACCGCCCCTTGAACATGCGTATGGGGAATTTGAATACTATGTGCTCGAGCAGGCGAAGGAGCAGGGATTTTCCGTCTACGAAATCCGCGTTCGGCTTCGCGATGATTGCTTGTTGAAAGCAGCGCGCGTCTATATGGTGTTTGAACAGCTGAATGAAGTCGGAGAAATTGTGAAAGCAATGCCGCCGGTCGAGATGCTGGAGGAAGAACAGTTTGACCGGGAGTTTCTCGTTACGGTCGTATCCAAAGCGCCAGCCGATGAGTTGCAAAAGCGGCTGATGGGCATTTCGGAAATTGATGACGTCAAGGTGTCTATGCTATCGAGCAATGAACCGTCGGCAGAAAGCGAGAAAGCGTCTGCGCCCCAACAACCGGCCGCTATGGAGCAGGCGGAGGCCGTTCAGGCCGAAGCGGAGGCGCCGGAAAAACAAACAGCGAAACAGGCGACGAAAACGATCCGCGTCAATATTGAACGGCTCGATATGCTGATGAACTTATTTGAAGAGCTTGTCGTCGACCGCGGGCGGCTTGAGCAAATTTCCCGCGAGCTGAACCATGCCGAATTGACGGAAACGGTCGAGCGGATGTCTCGCATCTCGAGTGATTTGCAGACGATCATTTTAAATATGCGCATGGTGCCGGTGGAAACGGTGTTTAACCGCTTTCCGCGCATGGTGCGCCAGCTCGCCCGCGAGCTCGGCAAAAAAGTGCGTCTTGATGTGATCGGGGCGGAAACGGAGCTTGACCGGACGGTCATTGATGAAATCGGCGATCCGCTTGTCCATTTGCTCCGCAATGCGCTTGATCATGGCATTGAAGCGCCGGACGTCCGGGCGGCGCGCGGAAAGCCGGAGGAAGGGACGATCCAATTGCGCGCCTACCATAGCGGCAACCATGTCTTTATTGAAATCGAGGATGATGGCGCCGGTATTTCTAGGGAAAAAGTGCTGAAAAAGGCGATCAGCCGCGGCATCGTTTCGCCCGAGGAGGCTGAGCATTTAACCGATGAGCAAGTGTATGAGCTTATTTTTGCTCCCGGGTTTTCCACTGCCGATCATATTTCCGACATTTCCGGGCGCGGCGTCGGCTTAGATGTCGTCAAAAGCACCATCGAGTCGCTCGGCGGCACGGTGGCCGTCGATTCCCGTCCTGGCCAAGGGTCGCTGTTTTCCATTCAGCTGCCGCTCACGTTGTCGATCATTTCGGTGCTGCTTGTGCAAATTGCGGCGGAAACGTATGCCATCCCGCTGTCATCGATTATGGAGACGGCGCTCATTAGGAAAGAAGACGTGTTCTATGTCCATAACCAGCCGGTCATCGATTTCCGCGGCAAAGTTGTGCCGCTCGTCCGGCTGAAGGACGTGTTCGCTGTGCCGGGCGCGTCGGATGACAGCGAGACGGTGCCGGCTGTCATCGTGCGAAAAGGGGAAAAGCTGGCGGCGTTGGCGGTCGACTCGTTTATCGGCCAGCAAGAAGTCGTGTTGAAGTCGCTCGGCAACTATTTATCTTCTGTTTTCGCCATTTCAGGGGCGACGATTTTGGGAGACGGCCGGGTGGCGCTCATTATTGACTGCAACGCGCTTGTCAAATAGAAAGCCGACTGTATGCCGGCGGAGCTGGAAAAAGGCCGCGGGCGGACGCGGCCTTTTCGTTAGCGGCGCCGGGCGAGGAAGCTGAACAGAAAAAGGGGGAAGCGACCGATGAGCATGAGCGTGCAGACGGATTGGAAAGTGATTGCATTTCGCCTGCAAGAGGAAGAATATGCCTTGCCGGTGCAATACGTTCGTTCCATTGAAAAAATACAGCCGATTACGCGCGTGCCGGGAACGGCTCCTTATGTCAAAGGAGTCATCAACTTGCGCGGGGTCGTCACGCCGATTATCGATTTGCGCGAGCGGTTCGGGTTTGCGCCCGAACCATACTGGGAGCAGACGCGGATGATTATCGCCGCCTTTGGGGATATCGAAGTCGGGTTGATCGTCGATGCGGCCAACGATGTTCTCGATATTCCGGCAGCGAGCATTGATCCGCCCGAGGCGATCGGCGCCATAGGGGCTGCTTACATTTGCGGAGTGGCGAAAGTCGAGAAGCGTCTCCTCATTTTGCTCGATTTGGCAAGTGTCTTAAGTGAATAAAACGGAGAGAGGGGCGTTTGCGGTTGGACGACATTCGCAACTTAACAGGGACACACATTGATATTTTGCGCGAAATGGGCAACATCGGGGCCGGCAACGCGGCGACCGCTTTGTCCATGCTGCTCAACAAAAAAATCGAAATGGCTGTGCCGCGCGTCCAAATTGCGACATTTGCCGAGATGATGGAGCTGATCGGCGGTCCGGAGCAAGTGGTGGCATGCGTCTATTTGCGCGTCGAAGGCGAAGCGCCGGGAAACATGTTTTTCGTGCTGCCGCCGGACCAGGCCGAGAAGTTTGTCCGCCGAATGACGGGCGATGGCTCGTTTTCGTTCCAAGGCGAAGCCCATGAGCTCGGGCGGTCGGCGCTGCAGGAACTTGGCAACATTTTGGCCGGCTCATACTTGTCGGCGCTCGCCGATTTCACCCGGTTAAACTTGCATCCGTCCGTGCCGGCGCTGGCGATCGATATGATCGGAGCGGTGCTGTCGTTTGGCTTGCTTGAGCTGTCGCGCGTCGGCGATTGCGCCATTTTGATCGATACAGCTATTTACGATGACCGGCGGCCAAATGAGAGCATTAACGGCCATTTCTTCCTTCTTCCTGACCCAGAATCATTTTCCATTATTTTTCGAGCGTTAGGTGTGGAGGGGTGATGAAGACGGCAGAAGCAGTGAAGGTTGGCATTGCCGAAATGGAAGTTGTCGTGGCGCCGAACGTCATCCGCACATGCGGGCTCGGGTCGTGCGTGGGCGTCGTCATTTATGACAGCGGAAAAGCGGTTGCCGGTATGGCGCACGTGATGCTGCCGCATTCATCGATGGCGCGCGGGGGAGTTGTCAATGCCGCCAAATACGCTGATACAGCGGTGGAAGCGCTTTGTAAGCTCGTCTTGGCCGCCGGAGGACGGAAGGGCATGCTCAAAGCGAAGTTGGCCGGAGGGGCGCAAATGTTCTCGTTTTCCGCAGCTGGCGGGGACATGATGCGCATCGGCGCCCGCAACGTTGAGGAAGTGAAAAGGCAGCTTGAACGGCTTCATATCCCGATTGTGGCCGAAGATGTCGGGGGCCATAGCGGCCGCACAATCGAGTTTAACCCGCAGACGGGCGTGCTGGCCATCCGCACGGCGTGCCAGGACATAAAAGAAATATGATGGAACGATATGTGGTTTCCGCGAGGCGAGGGGGAGAATGATGGGGAGCGCGCTAAAAGGTGAAGAACGGAAATATTGGGACGACTGGGTCAACGGCCGCGACCGCCGCGCGGCTGAAGAGCTCGTGCAGCGCTATATGCCGCTTGTTTCCTACCATGTGCAGCGGCTTTCGGCGACGCTGCCGAGTTCTGTGCCAAAGGATGAGTTGATCAGTCTTGGGCTCCTCGGGTTGTACGATGCGATTGAAAAGTTTGACCCATCGCGCGATTTGAAATTCGATACGTATGCATCGTTCCGCATCCGCGGCGCGATATTGGACGGTTTGCGCAAAGAAGACTGGCTGCCGCGCAGTGTGCGCGACAAGGCGAAAAAAATCGAGGAAGCGGCCGAACGGCTGGAGCAGCAGTATATGCGATCGGTGACAGCGAAGGAAATTGCGGCTGAACTTGGCATGACGGAAGCGGAAGTGCAGGCGGCGGCCAGCGACACGTTTTGGTCGCTTTGGTTGCCGCTTGGACAAGGAGCGGCTGAAGACGAAGATGAGCCGCTGGCGATTCGGGACGACCGCGCCCTGCTCCCGGAAGAGGAAGCCATTAAGCGGGAAATGATCGACCAGTTGGCGGAAGGCATTCGACGGTTGAATGAAAAAGAGCAGCTCGTCATCAGTTTGTTTTACAAAGAAGAGCTGACGTTTACGGAAATCGGAAGTCTTTTGCAGCTGTCGACATCAAGAATTTCGCAAATTCATGCCAAAGCGCTGTGGAAATTGCGCCGCTTTTTAAGCGGGGATTCATGAGGCGAAAGGAAGCGGGAAGATGGACATCCAATTGCCGATGCTGCAAAGCGTCATGCCGAAGGCGCCTGAAGCCGCGTCCAAGCACGCCTTGGCGCAGCAGCACCCTCATGTTGTGCAGGCGCAGCGGGCAGCCGCGGAGGAAAAACGAGCGGAGCAGGCGCGCCGCCAAGTGACGGGAAAACGGGCGGGAGACGCGCTCCGTTTTGGGAGTCATCCTTATAAAGGAAAAACAATCGACATCAAAGGATAGTGAACAACGATGGAGGCATTTTGGCTGACTGTCAGCTTGTTGCTGCACGCGTTTTCGTTTTGGTTGATCATCCTGCTTTACACGCGCTTGTCGCGGCTAAGCGAAGAGGAAGCAAGAGCCAAGAGGCGGGCTGAGGAGCTTGAGGAGGCGATGGCGGCCCATCTCGTGGCATGGAAAGAGGAAAATGAGCGCTTTTTGGCCGAGTTGGATGCGCTGCTTAGCGCGAAACCGGCCGCCGCGGCGGACAAGCGGACGCCGGCTCCCGTCAAGAGCCGCCTGCCTCAGCAGTCAGAGCCCAGCAATGAGAAAGAGAGCAGGCTGGTAAACGGAGCGGGCAGCGAAAACAGGCCGGGTCGGAAACAAACTGCATCGGAGCGGCCGGAGCTGGGGCGAAGCGGCCGGGTTGAACAAACGGACGCCATGGACGCGCTGTCGGACTATTTTCCCGATGTTGACGCCATCGAAGATGTAGTCGACTTTTCGCCGCCATCCGCCCATGCCGCCGCCATCGCCCGCCGTCTCGAAGCCGAAGGGATGACGGTCGAAGAAATCGCGAAGAAGCTCGGAAAAGGAAAAACAGAAGTCGAACTGCTGCTCAAATTTGGCCGAAAAAACGGCCGAATGGGCGAACAATAGCTTGATTTCCTGCCGGCGGTTATGATATATTTTTACATGGTGTGAATACACACGCCTGATGATTTCAGCAACGGTGCTGGCAACGCCAGTCTTGCTGAAAGATGAGGCAGGCGGAGGCACAAAAACCACAAGGAAACAGGAGGAGCATGCATGTCAGTCATTTCAATGAAGCAATTGCTTGAAGCTGGCGTCCATTTCGGACATCAGACGCGCCGTTGGAACCCGAAAATGAAAAAATACATTTTCACGGAGCGCAACGGCATTTATATTATCGACTTGCAAAAAACGGTGAAAAAAGTCGAGGAAGCATACAACTTCGTCCGCGAACTGGCGGCGAACGGCGGCAAAATTTTGTTCGTCGGCACGAAAAAACAAGCGCAAGAATCCGTGAAAGAAGAAGCCGAACGCTGCGGCATGTTTTATGTCAACCAACGCTGGCTTGGCGGCACGCTGACAAACTTTGCAACGATCCAAAAGCGGATCAAGCGGTTGCGCGAAATTGAAAAAATGGAAGAAGATGGCGTATTTGACGTTCTTCCGAAAAAAGAAGTCATCGGTTTGAAAAAAGAAAAAGAGCGGCTTGAGAAATTTTTAGGCGGCATTAAAGACATGAAAGAACTGCCGGATGCGCTGTTTGTCATCGACCCGCGCAAAGAACGGATTGCAGTGGCGGAAGCGCGCAAGTTGAACATCCCGATCATCGGCATTGTCGACACGAACTGCGATCCGGATGAGATCGACTACGTCATTCCGGCGAACGACGACGCCATCCGCGCCGTCAAACTGTTGACGTCGAAAATCGCCGATGCGGTGCTTGAGGCGAAACAAGGCGAAGAAGCCGCTGTGGCAGCAGAGTAAGGCAAGGTGGAGGAAAGGTGATAAGAGGGGAAAGCCTTTTATCACCTTTTTTTAGACAAAAGTCAGCAACTTTTGGCTATACTAACGAATAAGGGCAAAATGGGCATCCGTTGCCGGCATCGATACATATATGCGATCAAAAGAAGGAGGATTTATTCATGGCAATTACAGCACAAATGGTCAAAGAGCTGCGCGAAAAAACGGGCGCAGGCATGATGGACTGCAAAAAAGCGCTCACCGAAACAAACGGCGACATGGAAAAGGCGATCGACTGGCTGCGTGAAAAAGGGATCGCCAAAGCGGCGAAAAAAGCGGACCGCATCGCGGCGGAAGGAATGACGTACGTCGCTGCTGAAGGCAACACAGCCGTCATTTTGGAAGTGAACTCGGAAACGGACTTCGTCGCCAAAAACGAGTCGTTCCAAACGCTCGTCAAAGAGCTGGCCGCCCACTTGCTGAAACAAAAACCAGCTTCGCTTGACGAGGCGCTCGGGCAAACGATGGACAACGGCGCGACCGTCCAAGACTACATCAACGAAGCGATCGCCAAAATCGGCGAAAAAATTACGCTCCGCCGCTTTGCCGTCGTCAACAAAGCGGACGGTGAAACGTTTGGCGCGTACTTGCACATGGGCGGGCGCATCAGCGTATTAACGTTATTAGCCGGCAACGCCAGCGAAGAGGTCGCCAAAGACGTGGCCATGCATATCGCCGCGCTCCATCCGAAATATGTTTCGCGCGAGGATGTGCCGGAGGAAGAACTTAACCGCGAACGCGAAGTATTGAAACAGCAGGCGTTAAACGAAGGCAAGCCGGAAAATATTGTCGAGAAAATGGTTGAGGGCCGTTTGAAAAAGTTTTACGAAGACATCTGCCTGCTTGAGCAAGCGTTCGTCAAAAATCCAGATGTCACAGTGCGCCAATATGTGGAATCGAACGGGGCGACCGTTAAACAGTTCATCCGCTATGAAGTCGGTGAAGGGCTTGAAAAGCGCCAAGACAATTTCGCTGAAGAAGTCATGAGCCAAGTCAGAAAGCAGTGATGGACCGCAACAGGGAACACGCGCGTGTTCCCTGTTTTTCAAAGCGATTTGCATCATGGAGGTCGGACATGGAACAGCCAAAATATCGACGTGTCGTATTAAAATTAAGCGGGGAAGCGCTCGCCGGAAAGCAAGGGTTTGGCATTCAGCCGGCGGTGATCCAGTCGATCGCCAGACAAGTGAAAGAAGTGGCTGAGCTTGGCGTGGAAATCGCCATCGTGGTCGGCGGCGGCAACATTTGGCGCGGAAAAACGGGAAGCGAAATGGGGATGGACCGGGCGACAGCCGATTATATGGGGATGTTGGCGACGGTGATGAACTCGCTTGCCCTGCAGGACAGCCTCGAGCAGCTCGGCGTCGAGACGCGGGTGCAGACGTCGATTGAAATGCGGCAAGTCGCCGAGCCATACATCCGCCGGCGGGCGATCCGCCATCTTGAGAAAAAGCGGGTCGTCATTTTTGCTGCCGGCACGGGCAACCCGTATTTTTCGACCGATACGACGGCGGCCTTGCGGGCGGCGGAAATTGAAGCGGACGTCATTTTAATGGCGAAAAACAACGTCGACGGCGTCTACAGCGCCGATCCGAACGTTGACGCCAACGCTGTTAAGTACGACGAGCTGTCGTACTTGGACGTCATCAAGCAAGGGCTTGGCGTCATGGATTCGACTGCTTCATCGCTTTGCATGGACAACAACATTCCGCTTATCGTCTTTTCAATCATGGAAGAAGGCAACATTAAACGCGCTGTCTTAGGCGAAAACATCGGAACGATCGTAAGGGGGAAATAACGATGGCAAAGCAAGTGATTCAACAGGCGAAAGAAAAAATGGATAAGGCCGTGCAAGCATTCACCCGCGAGCTGGCAAGCATTCGCGCCGGACGGGCGAACGCCGGGCTGCTCGAAAAAGTGACGGTTGATTATTACGGCGTCCAAACGCCGATCAACCAGCTTGCTTCGATCAGCGTGCCGGAAGCGCGCCTGCTCGTCATCCAGCCGTACGACAAATCGGTCATCAAAGAGATGGAAAAAGCGATTTTAGCATCGGATTTAGGGTTGACGCCATCAAACGACGGATCGGTCATCCGCCTTGTCATTCCGCCGTTGACGGAAGAGCGGCGCCGTGAGCTGGCCAAGCTTGTCAAAAAATATTCGGAAGATGCGAAAGTCGCGGTTCGCAACATCCGCCGCGACGCGAACGACGAGCTGAAAAAGCTCGAGAAAAACGGCGAAATTACGGAAGACGAACTTCGCAGCTACACTGATGATGTGCAAAAACTGACCGATGACCATATCGCCAAAATCGACGCCATCACAAAAGAGAAAGAGAAAGAAGTTATGGAAGTATAGGCAAAACGATGCAAACCCTCTATGTTGATGGAGGGTTTTTTTGCTATAATGGAAAGGCAAAACACGATCCCGGAGGACTCGTATGTTTAATAAAATCCGAAAAGCGAAGCGGGAAGATGCCCCGCTGACAAAAGAGGATGTGCTTGGCCATCCGATTCCGAACCATGTTGCCATCATTATGGATGGGAACGGGAGATGGGCAAAAAAACGGGCGCTGCCGAGGGTGGCCGGCCATTACGAAGGCATGCAAGTCGTGCGCAAAATCACCCGTTTTGCCAATGAGCTTGGGATCGAAATTTTATCGCTTTACGCGTTTTCGACGGAAAACTGGAAACGGCCGAAAACGGAAGTCGACTATTTAATGAAGCTGCCGGAACAGTTTTTGACGACGTTTCTTCCCGAGCTCGTCGCCGAAAATGTCAAAGTCCAAGTGATCGGTCATACGGAGGCGTTGCCCGATCATACGCGCCGGGCAGTTGAGCAAGCGATTCACGAAACGAGCGGCAACACCGGCTTAATTTTAAACTTTGCGCTCAATTACGGAAGCCGGGCGGAGATTGCCGCCGCTGTAAAGCGGATCGCTGAGGATGTCGAGCGCGGGGTGCTCGCGCCGGACGATATTACGGAGCCGCTCATTTCCTCATACTTGATGACGAACGGCCTGAAAGATCCGGACTTGCTCATTCGCACAAGCGGAGAGATCCGCCTGAGCAATTTCATGCTTTGGCAATTGGCGTATACGGAACTTTGGTTTACGGATGTCTTATGGCCGGATTTTACGGAGCAACATTTTCTAGAGGCGATCGCTGCCTACCAGCGCCGCGACCGCCGGTTTGGAGGAGTGTCAGCGCGATGAAGCAGCGAATCATCACCGGAGTCATAGCGGCGGCGCTCTTTTTGCCGATTGTTATTTTTGGCGGATTTCCGTTTATAATAGTAACATATATATTGGCCACGGTCGGACTGTTTGAGCTGCTGCGGATGAAAGGGATGTCCCCGTTGTCTTTCGCTGGGGCCGCCGGGTTTGCCGCCCTTTGGCTCCTGCTTGTTCCCGCTCTTTACGACCAAGAATGGCTGGCGTCCGGGACGACAAAGTTCGGTGTGCTGGCCGCGCTCGCTTTTTTGCTGCTTGTCGGCACCGTCGTGACAAAAAATGCGCTGACGTTTGATGAGGCAGCATTTGTCGTGCTGGCGGTTTTGTATGTTGGCGTCGGGTTTTTCTGCTTCGCCGCGATCCGCTTGGCCGGCTTGGCGTACTTCGTCTACGCGCTGTTTGTCATTTGGGCGACCGACATCGGAGCGTATTTTCTCGGCCGCGCGTTCGGCCGGCGCAAGCTATGGCCGGAAATCAGCCCGAATAAGACAGTCGAAGGCGCCATTGGCGGCGTCGTCTGCGCTGTTGTCATCGCGGCCGTTTACGAATGGGCAGTCGGCCCGTTCGGCAGCCTTGGCGCAGCTGTGGGGATTGCGCTTTTGCTTTCGATGTTCGGCCAGCTTGGCGACTTGGTCGAGTCCGCTTTCAAACGCCATTACGGCGTGAAGGATTCGGGGGCGATTTTGCCGGGGCATGGCGGCATTTTGGACCGGTTCGACAGTCTGCTGTTTGTGCTGCCGCTCTTATACATATTCATCGAAGCAGTACGATAAGCGGATGAGGAGTGAAAATGTTGAAATATATTAGTATATTAGGGGCGAGCGGATCGATCGGCCAGCAAACGCTCGATGTCATGCGCGCTCATCCGGACAAGTTTCGTCTGGCGGCGGCATCGGTTGGGAAAAATGTGGAAGCGGCAAGAAAGCTGATTGCTGAGTTTTCCCCTGTTCTTGTCGCTGTCACCGACCGAGACGCTTACGAAGTGCTTCGCTGCGAGTACAGCGGGCGGACTGCAGTCGTGTACGGAGAGGAAGGGTTGGTGGAGGCGGCTATTTGCCCGCAGGCGGACGTCGTTGTCACCGCCGTCGTCGGCAGCGTCGGCCTCGTGCCGACATTAAAAGCGATTGAAGCCGGGAAGACGATCGCTCTCGCCAATAAAGAGACGCTTGTCGTTGCCGGGCATCTTGTCACGGCGGCAGCCAAGCGGCGCGGTGTGCCGCTGTTGCCGGTTGACAGCGAGCATTCCGCCATTTTTCAATGCTTGCAAGGGGAAAAGCGTGAACACGTGGAGAAGCTGATTCTGACCGCGTCGGGCGGGAGCTTTCGCGATCGGACGCGCGAAGAGCTCGCTCATGTGACGGTCGAAGAAGCGCTTCGCCATCCGAATTGGTCGATGGGGGCGAAAATTACGATTGATTCCGCCACAATGATGAACAAAGGGTTTGAAGTCATTGAAGCGCATTGGCTGTTTGGGCTGCCGTATGAGCGGATCGAGGTCGTGCTGCACCGAGAAAGCGTCATCCATTCGCTCGTCGAGTTTCGCGACACGAGCATCTTAGCCCAGTTGGGCACGCCGGATATGCGCATCCCGATTCAATACGCGCTCGCCTATCCGGAGCGGCTGCCGCTTGCGGCGGCCAAGCCGCTCGATTTGGCTGCGCTTGGGGCGCTCCATTTCGCCCCGGTCGATTTTGACCGTTACCGCTGCCTCCGCTTTGCCTATGAAGCTGGAAAACGCGGCGGCTCGCTGCCGACGGTGTTGAATGCCGCCAATGAGGAAGCGGTGGCGGCGTTTTTAGCCGGACGCATTCCGTTTTTGGCCATCGAGGAGTGGATCGAGCGCGCTCTTGAGCGCCATCAGCCGGTGGACGATCCGCAGCTTGAAGAGATTCGCGAAATTGACGCGGATGTGCGCGCTTATGTCCGCTCACTATTAGCATAAAGGTGGTTGAAACGTTGGAATCGATTATTTCGTTTATTGTTGTCTTCGGCGCTCTCGTCTTTTTTCACGAGCTCGGGCATTTGCTGCTGGCCAAACGGGCCGGCATTTTGTGCCGCGAGTTTGCCATCGGGTTCGGACCGAAAGTGTTTTCGTTTAAGAAAAGCGAAACGGTGTATACGATCCGGCTTTTGCCGCTTGGCGGTTTCGTCCGCATGGCCGGCGAAGACCCGGAAACGATCGAGCTGAAGCGCGGGCAAGTCGTCGGTCTTTTGCTTGACAGTGAAGGACGGGTGGAAAAAATCGTCCTCAACCATAAGGACGATTATCCGAACATTCGGGTCGTTGAGGTGGAAGACGCTGATTTGGAGCATGGCATGTATGTCACCGGCTATGCCGACGGCGAGCGGCTGGAGCGGTTTGCGGTGAAAGAACCGGCGTTTTTTGTCGTCGACCGCCAAGAAATTCAAATCGCCCCGTACCACCGCCAATTTGCGGCAAAAACGCTCGGGCAGCGGACGATGACGATTTTGGCCGGCCCGCTCGCCAACTTTCTATTGGCCGTCCTCGTCTTTATCATCATCGGCCTTTTGCAAGGCTACCCGGTCGATAAGCCGGTCATCGGCGAGCTGACGCCGGATGGAGCGGCGCGCGCGGCGGGGTTGAAGCAAGGGGATGAGGTCATCGCCATCAACGGCGAACGGATGGAAACGTGGACGGAAATCGTCAACACGATTCGCGCTCATCCAGAGGAGCCGCTGGAGTTTCAAATTGAGCGGAACGGGAAAGACATGAGCGTGACCGTCACCCCGGAAGCGAAAACGATTCAAGGGGAGACGATCGGCTTAATCGGCGTCTATCAGCCGATGGAAAAATCGGTGTTCGGCTCCGTAAAGCAAGGGCTGGTCGAGACGTATTACTGGACGAGGGAAATTGCAACAGGGCTCGTTCAATTGATCACCGGCCAGTTTCAGCTTGACATGCTGTCAGGCCCGGTCGGCATCGCTGTATCGACTGGCAAGGTGGCGGAGTCCGGGATCTACTACTTGATGAAATGGGGAGCGATTTTAAGCATCAACCTCGGGATTGTCAACTTGTTGCCATTGCCGGCGCTAGACGGCGGGCGGCTCCTCTTTTTCGCCATTGAAGCCGTGCGCGGCAAGCCGGTCGACCGGCAAAAAGAAGGAATGGTCCATTTTATCGGTTTCGCCTTGCTTATGTTGCTGATGCTTGTCGTCACATGGAACGACATTCAAAAATTTTTCCTATAAAGAGAGAGAATGAGGTGGCTGTGAATGAGACAAAGTCAAGCGTTTATTCCGACATTGCGCGAAGTGCCGGCGGACGCGGAAGTGAAAAGCCATCAGCTGCTGCTGCGGGCCGGCTTCATCCGCCAGAGCGCGAGCGGAGTCTACACGTTTTTGCCGCTCGGGCAACGCGTGCTGCAAAAGATTGAAGCGATCATCCGTGAGGAGATGAACCGCATCGGCGGCATGGAACTGCTGATGCCGGCGCTGCAGCCGGCCGAGCTTTGGCAGCAGTCCGGCCGTTGGTATTCGTACGGACCGGAGTTGATGCGCTTAAAAGACCGGCACGAGCGCGATTTCGCCCTTGGGCCGACGCATGAGGAAATGATCACGGCGATCGTCCGCGATGAAGTGAAAACGTACAAGCGGCTGCCGCTTGTGTTGTACCAAATCCAAACGAAATTCCGCGATGAAAAGCGCCCGCGCTTCGGACTGCTGCGCGGCCGTGAATTCATGATGAAAGACGCCTATTCGTTCCATACGTCAAAAGAAAGTTTGGATGAAACGTACAACGACATGTATAACGCCTATTCGAACATTTTCCGCCGCTGCGGCTTAAACTTCCGTGCCGTCATCGCGGATTCGGGGGCGATCGGCGGCAAAGATACGCACGAGTTCATGGTGCTCTCGGACATTGGCGAAGATACGATCGCCTATTCCGACGCGTCCGACTATGCCGCCAACATTGAAATGGCGCCGGTTGTGACCACGTACGAGAAAAGTAGCGAGCCGCCGGCTGAATTGAAAAAAGTGGCGACGCCGGGGCAAAAAACGATTGATGAAGTCGCTTCCTACTTACAAGTTTCGCCGGAGCGCTGCATCAAGTCGCTTTTGTTCAATGTCGATGGCCGGTACGTGCTTGTTCTTGTCCGCGGCGACCACGAGGCGAACGAGGTGAAAGTGAAAAATGTGCTCGACGCCACCGTCGTGGAGCTGGCGACGCCGGAAGAAACAGAACGGGTGATGGGGGCGCCGGTCGGCTCGCTCGGTCCGATCGGTGTCAGCGAAGCGGTCATGGTGATCGCGGACCATGCTGTTGCTGCCATCGTCAACGGTGTTTGCGGCGCGAATGAGGAAGGCTACCATTACATCGGCGTCAACCCGGACCGCGATTTTGCCGTCAGTCAATACGCCGACTTGCGCTTTGTCCAAGAGGGCGACCCGTCTCCGGACGGCAAAGGGACGATCCGCTTCGCTCGCGGCATTGAAGTCGGGCACGTGTTCAAGCTTGGCACGAAATACAGTGAGGCAATGAACGCCGTGTACTTGGATGAAAACGGCCAAACGAAGACGATGATCATGGGCTGCTACGGCATCGGCGTCTCCAGGCTGGTGGCGGCGATTGCCGAGCAGTTTGCCGATGAAAACGGGCTCGTCTGGCCGGCTTCGGTGGCGCCGTTTCATATCCATTTGCTGACAGCGAACGCGAAAAGCGACGAGCAGCGAGCGTTGGCGGAGGAATGGTACGAAAAATTGGGACAGGCAGGATTTGAAGTGTTATATGATGACCGCCCGGAGCGGGCCGGAGTCAAGTTTGCCGACAGCGATTTGATCGGCATTCCGGTTCGCGTCACCGTCGGCAAGCGGGTGGGCGAAGGCATCGTCGAAGTGAAAGTGCGAAAAACAGGCGAGACGTTTGACGTGCCGGTGGGCGAATTGACCGATACGGTGCGCCGCCTCTTGCAAGGGTGAACGAACGGCGCCGGCGAAAAAGAACGAGTTTCTTTTCCGTCGGCGCTTTTTGGCGTTTGTATGGTATGATTAGAAAGAGAAACGATTTCGTTGAGAGGGGAAATCATGGCCACGAAAGAACAAAAAGAGCGGTTTTTCGTTTTGCTTGAGCAACTGAAGATGACGTCGGATGAATGGATGCCGTATTTCCGTGATGCGTTCATTCGCAAAGTCGTGATTGATAAAGAAGAAAAAAGCTGGCATTTCTATTTTCAGTTCGCCAACGTGCTGCCGGCCGAGGTGTACAAATCGTTTACGGACCGCTTGGCGGCTGCTTTCCGCCATATCGCTGCCATCCGGTATACGATTGATGTCGAATCGCCGCGCGTAACGGAAGACGATGTGCGGGCGTACTGGCCGCTTTGCCTCGCCGAGCTGCAAGAAGGCGTCTCGCCGCTTGTCGATTTGCTGAGCCGGCAGACGCCGGCGGTGAAAGGGAACAAGCTCGTTGTCACCGCCCGCCACGAGGCGGAGGCGCTGGCTGTCAAACGGCGGTTTGCGCAAAAAATCGCCGCGATTTACGCGTCGTTCGGTTTTCCGCCGTTTCAGCTGGAAGTCGACGTGCAACCGGCTGAGCAGGAAATGGAGCAGTTTTTGGCGCAAAAGCAGCAAGAAGATGAAGAGCGGGCGTTGGCGGTGCTGACCGATATGGCAAAAGAAGAGGAAAAGGCAGCAGCGGCTTCTCCATCCGGCCCGCTCGTCATCGGCTACCCGATCCGCGACGAGGAGCCAGTGCGTCCGCTTGAGACGATCGTTGAGGAAGAACGGCGCGTTGTGGTGCAAGGGTATGTGTTTGACGCTGAGGTGAGCGAGCTCAAAAGCGGCCGCACGCTGTTGACCATGAAAATCACCGATTACACGAACTCGATTTTAGTCAAAATGTTCTCGCGCGACAAAGAGGACGCCGAGCTCATGAGCGGCGTCAAAAAAGGCATGTGGGTGAAAGTGCGCGGCAGCGTGCAAAACGACACATTCGTCCGCGATTTGGTCATCATCGCCAACGATTTGAACGAAATCGCTGCAAACGAACGGCAAGATACAGCGCCCGAAGGGGAAAAGAGGGTCGAGCTCCATTTGCATACCCCGATGAGCCAAATGGACGCGGTTACCTCGGTGACAAAACTCATCGAACAAGCGAAAAAATGGGGTCATCCGGCGATCGCCGTCACCGACCATGCCGTTGTTCAGTCGTTTCCGGAGGCCTACAGCGCGGCGAAAAAACACGGCATGAAGGTCATTTACGGCCTTGAGGCGTACATCGTCGACGATGGCGTGCCGATCGCCTACAATGAAACGCACCGCCGTCTTTCGGAGGAGACATACGTCGTCTTTGACGTTGAAACGACCGGGCTGTCGGCTGTGTACAATACGATCATTGAGCTGGCGGCCGTCAAAATCAAAGACGGCGAGATCATCGACCGGTTTATGTCCTTTGCCAATCCGGGACATCCGCTGTCCGTGACGACGATGGAATTGACCGGAATCACGGACGAAATGGTGAAAGACGCTCCGCAGCCGGATGAGGTGCTGGCCCGTTTTGTTGACTGGATTGGCGATGCGACGCTTGTGGCCCATAACGCCAGCTTTGACATCGGGTTTTTAAACGCAGGCCTCGCCCGCATGGGACGCGGCAAGCTCACCAATCCGGTCATTGACACGCTTGAACTCGCCCGCTTTTTGTATCCGGATTTGAAAAACCACCGGCTGAACACGCTTTGCAAAAAGTTCGACATTGAACTGACCCAGCACCACCGCGCCATCTACGACGCGGAGGCAACCGGGCATTTGCTTATGCGGCTATTGAAGGAAGCGGAAGAGCGCAGCATACTGTTTCATGACGAATTAAACAGCCGCACGCACAGCGATGCGTCGTACCGCCTGGCGCGCCCGTTCCATGCGACGCTGTTGGCGCAAAACGACATCGGGCTGAAAAACTTGTTCAAGCTCGTCTCGCTGTCGCACATCGATTATTTTCACCGCGTGCCGCGCATCCCGCGCTCCGTGCTGGTCAAGCATCGTGAAGGGCTGCTCGTTGGCTCGGGCTGCGACAAAGGCGAGCTGTTTGACAACTTGATCCAAAAGGCGCCGGAGGAAGTCGAAGACATCGCCCGCTTTTACGATTTTCTTGAGGTGCATCCGCCCGAGGTGTACAAGCCGCTCATTGAAATGGATTACGTCAAAGATGAAGAGATGATCCAAAACATCATCCGCAGCATCGTCGCCCTTGGCGAAAAGCTCAACATTCCGGTCGTCGCCACCGGCAACGTCCATTATTTAAATCCGGAGGACAAAATTTACCGGAAAATTTTAATCCATTCGCAAGGCGGGGCGAACCCGCTCAACCGGCATGAGCTGCCGGATGTGTATTTCCGCACGACGAACGAAATGCTGGATTGCTTCTCGTTTTTAGGGCCGGAAAAAGCGAAAGAAATCGTCGTCGACAACACACAAAAAATCGCTTCGTTAATCGGTGAAGTGAAGCCGATCAAGGATGAGCTGTACACGCCGCGCATCGAAGGGGCGGACGAGGAAATCAAGGAAATGAGCTACCGGCGGGCGAAAGAAATTTACGGAGACCCGCTGCCGAAACTTGTTGAGGAGCGGCTTGAAAAAGAGCTGAAGAGCATTATCGGCCACGGATTTGCCGTCATTTACTTAATTTCGCATAAGCTCGTCAAAAAGTCGCTCGATGACGGCTACCTTGTCGGGTCGCGCGGCTCGGTCGGCTCATCGTTTGTCGCGACGATGACGGAAATTACCGAGGTGAACCCGCTGCCGCCGCATTACGTCTGCCCGAACTGCAAACATTCCGAGTTTTTTAATGACGGTTCGGTCGGGTCGGGCTTTGACTTGCCGGATCAAAACTGCCCGCAATGCGGGACGAAATACAAAAAAGACGGGCATGACATCCCGTTTGAGACGTTCCTTGGCTTTAAAGGCGACAAAGTGCCGGATATCGATTTGAACTTCTCCGGCGAGTACCAGCCGCGCGCCCACAACTATACGAAAGTGCTGTTTGGCGAAGACAACGTCTACCGCGCCGGAACGATCGGCACGGTCGCCGACAAAACGGCGTACGGGTTTGTGAAAGGCTATGCGAGCGACCATAACTTAGAGCTGCGCGGCGCGGAAATCGACCGTCTGGCGGCCGGCTGCACCGGAGTGAAGCGGACGACTGGGCAGCACCCTGGAGGCATTATCGTCGTTCCCGATTATATGGAAATTTACGACTTTACGCCGATCCAATATCCAGCCGATGATACGTCATCGGAATGGCGGACGACCCATTTTGACTTCCACTCGATTCATGACAATTTATTGAAGCTCGATATTCTTGGGCACGACGATCCGACGGTCATCCGCATGCTGCAAGATTTAAGCGGCATCGATCCGAAAACGATCCCGACCGACGACCCGGACGTGATGGGCATTTTCAGCAGCACCGAGCCGCTTGGCGTTACGCCGGAGCAAATTATGTGCAACGTCGGCACGATCGGCATCCCGGAATTCGGCACGCGCTTTGTCCGGCAAATGCTCGAAGAAACGAAGCCGAAAACATTTTCCGAGCTCGTGCAAATTTCCGGTTTGTCGCACGGCACCGATGTATGGCTTGGCAACGCGCAAGAACTCATTCAAAATGGCACGTGCACGCTTTCTGAGGTGATCGGCTGCCGCGACGACATTATGGTCTATCTCATTTACCGCGGGCTTGAGCCGTCGCTGGCGTTTAAAATTATGGAATCGGTGCGCAAAGGGAAAGGATTGACGCCGGAATTTGAGGCGGAGATGCGCAAGCATAACGTGCCGGAATGGTACATCGACTCGTGCAAAAAAATCAAATACATGTTCCCGAAAGCGCACGCGGCGGCCTACGTGTTGATGGCGGTGCGCATCGCCTACTTTAAGGTGCACCATCCGCTTTTGTATTACGCGTCGTACTTTACGGTGCGGGCGGAGGACTTTGACCTTGATGCCATGATCAAAGGATCAGCCGCCATTCGCAAGCGGATTGAGGAAATCAACGCCAAAGGCATTCAGGCGACGGCGAAAGAGAAAAGCTTGCTCACGGTGCTGGAAGTGGCGCTGGAAATGTGCGAGCGCGGCTTTTCCTTTAAAAATATCGACTTGTACCGCTCGCAGGCGACCGAATTTGTCATTGACGGCAACTCGCTTATTCCGCCGTTTAACGCCATCCCGGGGCTCGGGACGAACGTGGCGCAAAACATTGTGCGCGCCCGCGAAGAAGGGGAGTTTTTGTCAAAAGAAGATTTGCAGCAGCGCGGCAAAGTGTCGAAAACGCTGCTTGAGTATCTCGAAAGCCGCGGCTGCCTCGACTCGCTTCCGGATCATAACCAGCTGTCCTTGTTCTGACGGACGGTTTTTCGTTGCAATATATTTCCCAATGTGTTATAGTTTTAGTGGAATTGGCAAAGATAATGGCAAACAAAGAGTGGGGAAACCCACTCTTTCGTCTTGAATGAGCATCGGTCTTTCCGTCTTTCGTTCATTCCCGCCTTGTGCAGGGGATTTTCTCATTATGCAGCATGCAGCCTTGCCCAGTAAGGAGGAACACGATGAGCAAAAAAGTGACAGAAACGGTTGAACAGCTTGTCGCGCCGATTTTGGACGAAATGGGGCTCGAGCTGGTGGACATCGAGTATGTGAAAGAAGGAAAAAACTGGTTTTTGCGCGTCTTTATTGATTCAGACACCGGCGTGGACATTGAACAGTGCGGCGTCGTCAGTGAAAGGCTAAGCGAAAAGCTCGACGAGGTCGACCCGATTCCGCACAACTATTTTTTAGAAGTGTCATCGCCGGGAGCGGAGCGGCCGTTAAAAAATGAAAAAGATTTTGTAAGAGCAATTGGGAAAAATGTATATATCAAAACATACGAGCCGATTGCAGGAGAAAAGCAGTTTGAAGGGGAATTGACCGCTTTTGACGGGACGACCGTGACGCTGTCGGTCAAAGACCGCGGGCGGCAAAAAACGGTCGCCATTCCGTATGAAAAAGTGGCGAGCGCTAGATTAGCCGTCATTTTCTCTTAATGATAAAAGGGGGATTTTCGTTTCATGAACACGCAGTTGCTTGAGGCGTTAGCCGATCTGATGCGGGAAAAAGGCATCAGCAAAGAAGTGATTATGGAAGCCATTGAAGCGGCGCTCGTTTCCGCGTACAAGCGCAATTTCGGCCAAGCGCAAAACGTGCGCGTCGATTTAAATATGGAAACAGGGACGATCCGCGTGCTCGCCCGCAAAGACGTCGTCGAAGAGGTGACCGATCCGCGTCTTGAAATTTCGCTTGAGGAGGCGCAGCGGATCAATCCGAACTATCAAATCGGCGATGTCGTCGAATTGGAAGTGACGCCGCGCGATTTCGGGCGCATCGCTGCGCAAACAGCGAAACAAGTCGTGACCCAGCGCGTGCGTGAAGCGGAGCGGAGCATCATCTACGCCGAATTTGTCGACCGCGAAGAGGACATTATGACCGGCATCGTCCAGCGCATTGACCCGCGTTTTGTCTATGTCAGCCTCGGCAAGGCGGAGGCGCTTTTGCCGGCGAACGAACAAATGCCGAATGAAACGTACAAACCGCACGATCGGCTGAAAGTGTACATTACGAAAGTGGAAAAGACGACAAAAGGGCCGCAAATTTTCGTCTCCCGCACTCATCCGGGCTTGCTGAAGCGGCTGTTTGAGCTTGAGGTGCCGGAAATTTACGACGGGACGGTTGAAATCAAGTCGATCGCCCGCGAAGCCGGCGATCGTTCCAAAATTTCCGTCCATTCCGACAATCCGGAAGTCGATCCGGTTGGCGCCTGCGTCGGGCCAAAAGGGCAGCGCGTCCAGGCGATCGTCGACGAGCTGAACGGGGAAAAAATTGATATCGTCCGCTGGTCGGCCGACCCGGTGGAGTTTGTCGCCAATGCGTTAAGCCCAGCGAAAGTGCTGCGCGTCATCGTCAATGAAGAGCAAAGGGCGACGACCGTCATCGTTCCGGACTACCAGCTGTCGCTCGCTATCGGCAAACGCGGGCAAAATGCCCGTCTGGCGGCAAAATTGACCGGCTGGAAAATCGATATTAAAAGCGAGTCCGAGGCGCGGGACATGGGCATTGATCCGTATGCGCCATCCACTTCGCTTGATTTCAACGGCGCGGCGGCCGATAATGGAAATAGTGATGAGAACGTCCAATCATTCGATGCATCGGCGGAAATCGAGTGAGGGGGAATAGAAATGGCAGCGCAAAAGAAAATTCCGTTGCGCAAATGCGTCGTCACTGGAGAGATGAAGCCAAAGCGGGAAATGGTGCGCATCGTCCGCTCCAAAGAAGGAGAGGTGTCGATCGACCCGACCGGCAAAAAAGCGGGGCGGGGCGCGTATATTACCCTTGACCCGGATTGCATTTTACAGGCGAAAAAGAAAAACATTTTGGCCCGCCATTTAAAAGCCGACATCGCCGACTCGCTCTATGACGAGCTGCTTGCTTTGGCGAAAAAGGAGAAACAGGCAGGACAATGAAACAGAACCGCTGGGCATCGCTGTTAGGGTTGGCGCAGCGGGCCGGAAAAGTCGTTTCCGGAGAGGGACTTGTCGTCAAGGAAGTGCAACGGGGCAGGGCGCGGCTCGTGTTGCTTTCGGAAGATGCGTCGGCCAACACGGAAAAAAAAGTGACGGATAAATGTGCGTTTTATGGCGTCCCGCTTTGCAAAGTGCCGGACCGGTATGTGCTGGGCGGCGCGATCGGCAAAGACGCCCGCGTCGTCGTCGCCGTCACCGACGAAGGGTTCGCGCGCCAATTGCAAACGATGCTCGACCGATCTTTATGGGGGTGACTGTATGTCAAAAATGCGTGTGTACGAATATGCGAAAAAACAGAACGTGCCAAGCAAGGACGTTATTCATAAATTGAAAGAAATGAACATTGAAGTAAACAATCATATGGCCATGCTCGAGGCCGATGTCGTCGAAAAGCTTGACCATCAATACCGCCCAAAGGCCGAAAAGAAAACCGAAACCAAAAATGAAAAGAAAGCGGAAAAGAAAACCGACAAGCCGAAGCGGCCGATGCCGGCGAAGACGGCCGATTTCTCGGATGAGGAAATTTTTGACGATGTAAAAGAAGCGGCCAAGCCGGCCAAGAAAAAAGGGGCGGCGAAAGGGAAAGAAACAAAACGAACGGAGGCGCAGCAGCAAGAAAAGAAAGCGTTCCAAGCGGCGAAGAAGAAAGGAAAAGGGCCGGCGAAAGGGAAAAAACAAGCGGCTCCGGCCGCGAAGCAGGTGCCGCAGCCGGCGAAAAAAGAAAAAGAGCTGCCGAAGAAAATTACGTTCGAGGGTTCGCTCACCGTGGCCGAGCTGGCGAAAAAATTGGGCCGCGAGCCGTCGGAAATTATTAAAAAGCTGTTTATGCTTGGCGTGATGGCGACGATCAACCAAGACTTGGACAAAGATGCGATCGAGCTCATCTGCTCCGACTACGGCGTTGAAGTGGAAGAAAAGGTGACCATTGACGAAACGAACTTTGAAGCGATTGAAATTGCCGATGCTCCGGAAGACCTGGTTGAACGGCCGCCGGTTGTCACGATCATGGGGCACGTCGACCATGGGAAAACGACGCTTCTTGATGCGATCCGCCATTCGAAAGTGACTGAGCAAGAAGCGGGCGGCATTACGCAGCACATCGGCGCTTACCAAGTCACCGTCAATGACAAAAAAATTACGTTCCTCGATACACCAGGCCATGAAGCGTTTACGACGATGCGGGCGCGCGGCGCGCAAGTGACCGATATCGTCATCCTTGTCGTCGCAGCCGATGACGGGGTCATGCCGCAGACGGTTGAGGCGATCAACCATGCCAAGGCGGCAAACGTGCCGATCATCGTCGCCATTAACAAAATGGATAAACCGGAAGCGAACCCGGACCGCGTCATGCAAGAGTTGATGGAGTACAACCTCGTTCCGGAAGAATGGGGCGGCGATACGATTTTCTGCAAGCTGTCAGCGAAAACGAAAGAGGGCCTCGATCATCTGTTGGAAATGATTTTGCTTGTCAGCGAGATGGAAGAATTAAAAGCCAATCCGAACCGGCGCGCGGTCGGAACGGTCATTGAAGCGAAGCTCGACAAAGGGCGCGGCCCGGTGGCGACGCTGCTCGTTCAAGCCGGCACGCTCAAAGTCGGCGATCCGATCGTCGTCGGCACGACGTACGGGCGTGTGCGGGCGATGGTCAATGACAGCGGGCGGCGCGTCAAGGAAGCGGGGCCGTCGATGCCGGTGGAAATTACCGGGCTGCACGACGTGCCGCAAGCCGGCGACCGTTTCATGGTGTTTGAGGATGAGAAAAAGGCGCGGCAAATCGGGGAAGCGCGGGCGCAGCGGCAGCTGCAGGAGCAGCGGAGCGTGAAAACGCGCGTCAGCCTCGACGATTTGTTCGAACAAATCAAGCAAGGCGAAATGAAAGAGCTGAACTTGATCGTCAAAGCCGATGTTCAAGGATCGGTTGAGGCGCTGGTTGCCGCCTTGCAAAAAATCGATGTCGAAGGCGTGCGGGTGAAAATCATCCATGCGGCGGTCGGCGCCATCACCGAATCGGATATTTCACTGGCGACGGCATCGAACGCTATCGTCATTGGCTTTAACGTCCGCCCGGATGCGAATGCGAAGCGCGCCGCTGAATCGGAAAAAGTCGACATCCGCCTCCATCGCATCATTTACAACGTCATTGAGGAAATTGAAGCGGCGATGAAAGGGATGCTCGACCCGGAATACGAAGAGAAAGTCATCGGCCAAGCGGAAGTGCGGCAAACGTTCAAAGTGTCCAAAGTTGGCACGATCGCCGGCTGCTATGTCACCGACGGCAAAATCACCCGCGACAGCAAAGTGCGCCTCATCCGCCAAGGCATCGTCGTGTACGAAGGCGAAATCGATTCGCTCAAACGGTATAAAGACGATGTGCGCGAAGTGGCGCAAGGATATGAGTGCGGCTTGACGATCAAAAACTTCAATGACATTAAAGAAGGGGACGTTATTGAAGCGTACGTCATGCAGGAAGTGGCTCGGGCATGATCGGCTTTGCCGCATGCGAATGTCTCATTTATAACGCCCGCTCGCTGAAGGACAAACGGGCCGTCCTGCAGCGGGTGCTGACAAGGATTCGGCAAAAGTACAACGTCTCTGTGGCTGAACTCGATTATCAAGACGCATGGCAGCGGGCGAAAATCGGCCTTGTCGCCATCGCGTCGAGCCGAATGGCGGCTGAGCGGGAACTCGAGCGGGCCTTGGCCTTGATCGATTCGTTCCCCGAGTTGGAGCGGGCGTCCACATCATTTGAGTGGTTGTAAATCGAGGTGATGGATGATGAACATACGAGCAACTCGCGTTGGCGAGCAAATGAAAAAAGAGTTGAGCGACATTATCGGCCGCAAGCTGAAAGACCCGCGCATCGGTTTCGTCACCGTCACCGATGTGCGCGTCACCGGCGATTTGCAGCAAGCGAAAGTGTACATTAGCGTCTTAGGCGATGACGAGCAGCGGGAGAACACGCTGAAAGCACTGGAAAAGGCGAAAGGATTCATCCGTTCGGAAATCGGGCAGCGCATTCGCCTGCGCAAAACGCCGGAAATTTTGTTTGAGATCGATGAAACGATGGAATACGGCAGCCGCATTGAGCGGCTGATCCGCGAAATTTCCGACGGCGACCGCCGCCGGCCGGAAGAGGCGGAGGATGGTCCAAACAATGGATAGACGAACCGTCTATCCATTTCCGTTGCGCGAGTATAGACAGGGAAAGGGTGCGCCGATGGACGGGGTATTGCTGCTCAACAAACCAAAAGGAATAACGTCGCACGACTGTGTGGCAAAGGTGCGCCGCCTGCTTGGGGTAAAAAAAGTCGGCCATACCGGCACGCTCGATCCAAACGTGTCCGGCGTCCTGCCGCTTTGCCTTGGCAAAGCGACGCGCATTGCGGAATTTCTTACCGGAGCGACGAAAACGTACGAAGGGGAAGTGACGCTCGGTGCAGCGACGACGACCGAAGACGCCGACGGTGACGTCGTTGCCGTCCGGCCGGTCGAGCGGCCGATTGCGCGGGTGGAAATCGAAGCCGTTTTCCGCCGCCTTATCGGGGAAATCGAGCAAACGCCGCCCATGTATTCGGCGGTGAAAGTCGGCGGCAAAAAGCTGTATGAATATGCGCGCGCCGGCATCGAGGTGGAGCGCCCGACGCGGCGCGTGACGATTTACGAGCTCGAGCTGCTCGATGATCGCGAGCTGTTTGCCGGGGAGACGGTGTCATTTCGCTTCCGCGTCACATGCAGCAAAGGCACGTATGTCCGCACGCTCGCAGTGACGGTCGGCGAGCAGCTCGGCTATCCGGCTCATATGTCCGATCTCATCCGCACAGCGTCCGGCCCGTTTCGGCTTGAAGATTGTGTGACGCTTGAAGAAGTCGAGCGCCGGGCGGCCGACGGAACGGCCGCCGCCTTGCTCATTCCGATCGAGCAAGCGCTTTTTCATTTGCCGAAATATGAAATCAATGATAAAGTAGCAGAGAAAGTAAAAAACGGGGCGCTGCTCCGGCTTCCCGCCTTTTTGCATGCGCTTGACGGGCCGGTCGTGCTCGTGACGCCCGAGCGGGAGGCGCTGGCCCTGTATGTAAAGCATCCGGCGCGCCCGGGCTTGATGAAACCGCTCAAAGTGTTTCGTTGACGCCGGGCGAAGCGCGGAAAAAAGTAAGGTGGGTTATGGACATGGAAACGATATTTCTTTCGCATCCGCATCGCTTTGAGCGCCAGGCGCTTCCCCCGACGGTGATGGCGCTCGGCTATTTTGACGGCATTCACCTTGGCCACCAAAAAGTGATCCGGACGGCGGTCGAGATTGCGAATGAACGCGGATACGAAAGCGCGGTGATGACGTTTCATCCTCATCCGTCCGTCGTGCTTGGCAAACAACCTGAGCTTCGTCTCATTACCCCGCTTAACAAAAAAGAGCAGTTGGTTGCGGCGCTTGGCGTGAATCGACTGTATATCGTCGAATTTACACCGGCGTTCGCCAACCTGCCGCCGGAGCAGTTTGCCGATCAATATTTGGATGGGCTTCATGTCAAGCACGTCGTCGCCGGTTTTGATTTCACTTATGGCCGGTTCGGAAAAGGGACGATGGAGACGATGCCGCTTCATGCGCGTGGCCGCTTTGGGCAAACCGTTGTTCCAAAGCTGGCCGTCGACGGGGAAAAGGTGAGTTCGACAAGGGTGCGGAAGCTCATTGAAGAAGGGGCGGTCGATCAGCTCCCCCGCCTCCTCGGCCGTTTTTATGACATCGAAGGGACGGTTGTCGCCGGGGAGCAGCGCGGGCGGACGATCGGGTTCCCGACGGCCAACATTGCGTTAAATGGCGACTACCTATTGCCGGCGGTCGGCGTTTACGCCGTCAAAGCGACCGTTGGCGGCCGGACGTACGAAGGGGTGGCGAACATCGGCTACAAACCGACGTTCCATGCGGCGCGCGAAGGGTTGCCGAGCGTGGAAGTGCATTTGTTTGCGTTCGCGCGCGACATTTACGGGGAAACGGTGACGGTTGAGTGGCACCGCCGCCTGCGGAGCGAGCGCAAGTTTGCCGGCGTCGCCGAGCTGGCGGCGCAAATTGCCCGCGACAAGGAAGAAGCAAAACAGTATTTCCGGCGTTTGGACGAAAAGACTTGCATTTTGCCGGAAAAAGAGGTATTCTAATCAGTGTATGCGAACCGTTGCTTGGCCAGGCGACTCACCGACGCCCGCTCGGCAACCGGGGATCGAAGACTAGGGAGGTGAACCATGATGGCATTGACGCAAGAGCGCAAACGCGAAATCATCGAACAATTCAAAGTCCATGAGAACGACACCGGTTCTCCGGAAGTGCAAATTGCGATTTTGACAGAGCAAATCAACAATTTGAATGAGCATTTGCGCGTCCATAAAAAAGACCATCATTCTCGGCGCGGCCTGCTGAAAATGGTCGGGAAACGCCGCCGGCTGTTGGCCTACTTGCGCAATAAAGATGTGGCGCGCTACCGTGAAATAGTTGAGAAACTTGGATTACGTCGATAAAAAAGCGGGAGCATTCCCGCTTTTTTGCTAGTTTATAGGCGCCGTTTGCGCGGCGATGATACAATAGCGCCAATTCGTCTATACTAATCATCAGCAGATCCCTTATTTTTGTACATAGAGAGGAGTACTCGTCTGTATGGAACAAGAGAAACGCGTGTTTTCCATCGATGTGGCTGGACGCCCGCTCGTCATTGAAACCGGCGAACTGGCAAAACAGGCGAACGGGGCGGCGCTCGTCCGCTACGGCGATACGGTGGTGCTGAGCACGGCCACCGCATCGCGGGAAGCGAAAAATGTGGACTTTTTCCCGCTGACGGTCAACTACGAGGAGCGGCTGTGCGCGGTCGGGAAAATTCCGGGCGGGTTTATTAAACGGGAAGGCCGCCCAAGCGAGAAAGCGATTTTGGCGAGCCGGCTCATCGACCGGCCGATCCGCCCGTTGTTTGCCGAAGGATTCCGCAACGAAGTGCAAGTCGTATCGATGGTCATGAGCGTCGACCAAGACTGCTCCCCGGAAGTGGCGGCGTTGATCGGTGCGTCTACGGCGTTGACGATTTCCGACATTCCGTTTGAAGGACCGATCGCCGGTGTCATCGTCGGCCGCGTCGATGGCCAGTTTGTCATCAATCCGACGGTCGAGCAGATGGAAAAAAGCGATCTGCATCTTGTCGTCGCTGGGACGAAAGATGCCATCAACATGGTCGAAGCCGGCGCGGATGAAGTGCCGGAAGAAGTGATGCTCGAAGCGATCATGTTCGGCCACGAAGAAGTCAAGCGGCTCATTGCTTTCCAAGAGGAAATTGCCGCCCAGGTCGGCAAAGAAAAAATGGAAGTCGTCTTGTATGAACCCGATCCTGAGTTGGAGGCGGAAATCCGCCAACTTGCGGAAGCAGATATTAAGCGGGCGGTGCAAGTGCCGGAAAAACTGGCGCGCGATGCTGCCATCGAGGATGTAAAAGCGGGCGTCATCGCCAAGTACGAAGCGGAAGAGGCGGATGAAGAGAAGCTGAAGCAAGTGCAGGAAATTTTGCACAAGCTTGTGAAAGAAGAAGTGCGCCGTTTGATTACAGTTGAGAAAATCCGTCCGGACGGGCGCAAAGTCGATGAAATCCGCCCGCTGTCGTCGGCGGTCGGCGTCTTGCCGCGCACGCACGGGTCGGGCTTGTTTACGCGCGGCCAAACGCAAGTGTTGAGCGTTTGTACGCTCGGGGCGCTCGGCGATGTACAAATTTTGGACGGGCTTGATTTGGAAGAATCGAAACGGTTCATGCATCATTACAACTTCCCGCCGTTTTCCGTCGGCGAAACCGGGCCGATGCGCGGGCCGGGGCGGCGCGAAATCGGACACGGCGCGCTTGGGGAGCGGGCGTTGGAGCCGGTCGTGCCGTCGGAGCGCGAGTTTCCGTACACGATCCGCCTCGTTTCGGAAGTGCTCGAGTCAAACGGATCGACATCGCAGGCGAGCATTTGCGCGAGCACACTGGCGATGATGGATGCCGGGGTGCCGATTAAAGCGCCGGTCGCCGGCATTGCCATGGGGCTGGTGAAACAAGACGATCATTACACAATTTTGACCGACATTCAAGGCATTGAAGACCATCTCGGCGATATGGACTTCAAAGTCGCCGGCACGAGAAAAGGCGTCACCGCCCTGCAAATGGACATTAAAATTAAAGGGCTGACGCGCGACATTTTGGAAGAGGCGCTCATGCAGGCGCGCAAAGGGCGCTTGGAAATTTTGGACCATATGATGCAAACGCTCAGCGAGCCGCGCAAAGAGCTGTCCAAATATGCGCCGAAAATTTTGATCATGCACATCAATCCGGATAAAATCCGCGAGGTCATTGGGCCGAGCGGCAAACAAATCAATAAAATCATCGATGAAACCGGCGTGAAAATCGATATCGAGCAAGACGGCACGATTTTCATCTCCTCTGTCGATGAAGCGGCCAACCAAAAAGCAAAGCAAATCATCGAAGACATCGTCCGCGAAGTCGAAGTGGGGGAAGTGTATTTGGGCAAGGTGAAACGGATCGAAAAATTCGGCGCGTTCGTCGAGCTGTTCAACGGCAAGGACGGGCTCGTCCACATTTCCGAGCTGGCCGAGGAGCGGGTCGGCAAAGTGGAAGACGTCGTGTCGATCGGCGATGAAATTTTGGTGAAGGTGACCGAAATCGATAAACAAGGGCGCGTCAACTTGTCGCGCAAAGCGGTGTTGCGCGAGCAGCGCGGCATTGCCGAGCCGCCGCGGGAAAAACGCGGAAGACGGCCGGAGCGCCAACGCATGAAGCCTTAGGAATTTGTTTCTTAAGGCTCTTTTGCTATGTTCTAACTTGTCTCCCGTAGACATATGGTTGTAGTAGTGAAAAAGGAGGGGGACAAGGGTGAACAACGGCTATGCCCGATACATGGCGCTAGCGGTCATGTTTCTCATCGCTTGGATGGCGGTTCAGTGGCCTCCGGTCGGCGGCTACATCGAGAGCTGGCGCCCGGTGGAAATGACCGCCATGAAAGAACGCGACAAACTGTACGAGACGATTGTCAAGCAGGCGAAGCAATACGAAATTCCCGCCCAGGATGCGGTCATTGATAAAGTGTGGAAGGCGACGCCGGGGTACAACGGGCTCGCTGTCGATATTGACGCCTCTTATGAAAACATGAAGAAAACGGGAACGTTCGATGAACGAAAACTCGTGTTCCGCCAAGTGCCGCCGCGCGTTCATTTGGATGACTTGCCGCCGGCGCCGATCTATCGCGGCCACCCCGACAAACCGATGGTCTCGCTGCTCATCAACGTGGCCTGGGGGGAAGAATACATCCCCGATATGCTTGAGACGTTGAAAAAACACGGGGTGAAGGCGACGTTCTTTTTGGAAGGGCGATGGGTAAAAAACCATCCGGAGATGGCAAAAATGATAGCAGATGCCGGCCATGAAATCGGCAACCATTCCTACAGCCATCCGGATATGAAAACGCTCAGCAGCGAAGCGGTCCGCCGCGAACTGGAAAAGACGAATGAAGTCATTGAAGCGGCGACGTCGGTCAAATGCAAATGGTTTGCCCCGCCGAGCGGCAGCTACCGTGATGACGTCGTCAACATCGCCGCCGAGCTCGGCATGAAGACGATCATGTGGAGCGTTGATACAATTGATTGGCAAAAACCGTCGCCATCTGCTATAGTGAAACGGGTAACATCAAAAATCCATCCCGGCGCCATGATTTTGATGCATCCGACGATGCCGACGGCGGCCGCACTCGATGAGCTGATCGCCTCGATCAAGCGGAAAGGCTATGCCATCGGCAGCCTGACAGCCTTATTCGACGAGAAAAGACTGGCCAAAAAACAGGAGGAACATGGAGTTGATTAACAAGTACACGTGCAAAAACGGCGTGCGAATCGTGCTGGAGCAAATTCCGACTGTAAGGTCGGTGGCCATCGGCGTATGGATCGGCACAGGTTCGCGCAATGAGACGGAACAAAACAACGGCATTTCCCACTTTTTAGAGCACATGTTTTTTAAAGGGACGGCAACGCGCACGGCCCGGGATATCGCCGAAGCGTTTGACAGCATCGGCGGGCAAGTGAACGCCTTTACGTCGAAAGAGTATACGTGCTATTACGCCAAAGTGTTGGACGAACATGCACCGCTCGCGTTGGAAATGCTTGCCGATATGTTTTTTCACTCGACGTTCGTTGAGGATGAGCTGCAAAAAGAGCGGAACGTGGTGCTTGAGGAAATCAAAATGTACGAAGACACGCCGGATGACATCGTCCACGATTTGCTCGGCAAGGCATGCTATGCGGGTCATCCGCTCGGCTACCCGATTTTAGGAACGGAAGAGACGTTGCGCACGTTTACGGGGGACACGTTGCGCCAATATATGGCCGACTACTATACTCCGGATCGCGTTGTCGTTTCCGTTGCCGGCAATGTCGATGAGCGGTTTATCACTGAAGTCGAACGTTATTTCGGCTCGTTCACTGCGTCCCGCAAGCCCGCTCCGTCAGGGACGCCGACGTTTGTGCCGCAAAAGCTCGCGCGCAAAAAAGACACGGAGCAGGCGCACGTATGCATCGGGTTCAACGGCCTGCCGGTCGGCCACCCGGATGCGTATCCGCTTCTGATCCTCAACAATATTTTAGGCGGCAGCATGAGCAGCCGGCTGTTTCAAGAAGTGCGCGAACAGCGCGGATTGGCGTATTCGGTGTTCTCGTACCATTCCGCCTACCAAGACAGCGGCTTGCTCGCCATTTACGCCGGCACGGGGAGCAGCCAGCTTGACGTTTTGTTTGAAACGATCCAACGGACGCTGCGCCAGTTGAAAGAAGACGGTATTACGGAAAAAGAGCTGCATAACAGCAAAGAACAGATGAAAGGAAGCTTGATGCTTGGGCTTGAAAGCACGAACAGCCGCATGAGCCGCAACGGCAAAAACGAACTTCTTCTCGGCCGCCATCGGTCGCTTGACGAGATTATCGAGGAAATTGAAAGCGTCACGGTGGAAAAAGTGAATGAGCTGGCGCGCACCGTTTTTACCGATGATTACGCGCTCGCCTTAATCAGCCCGGATGGCGTGCTGCCGCGCCCGCTTCGATCGTAGCCGCCTGTCGGGCATAAAAAAAGCTAACGACCCGTTGTGAGGTTGTTAGCTTTTTTCGTTTGGCGCGCCCGTCATTCTTGTTCCGGAGCGTCGATCATCACCATATCGGCGCCGATTTTGCGAATATACTTCCACGGCACGCGAATTTCCTGCCCGTCTTTGCGAAACCCGAACCATTTTCCAGTCGGGATGAGCAACGCTTCGATTTGCCCTGTTTGCTCGTTGATTTCCAAATCCGTTTGCCCAAGCACCCCAAGCCGCTCCGCCCGCCGCACATCGACGATTTCTTTGCCGCTTAATTCACTCAGCCTCACGCTGATTCCCCCTTCCCCCTTCCCCCTTCCCTCTTCCCTACTTCTATTGTAAGAAACGGGCGGGCAAAAAATGCCGCCCGCCAATGGCCTATTTTTCCGCCAAGAGCATTCACCTATATTTTTCTTCCAACATAAGATGGGAAAAGAAATGGAGCAGTTTGCCAGTAAAGAAGGTGACGAGGACATATGATGCTGACAGGAATGCATGTCGCCATCATCGGCGGTGATGCGCGGCAACTTGAAGTGATTCGCAAGCTTGTTGAACTGGACGCCAAATTGTCGCTTGTCGGCTTTGACCAGCTCGCCCACCATTTTACCGGGGCGACGAAGATGTCGATCGAGGAGGTCGATTTTGCCGACCTGGATGCGATCATTTTGCCGGTTCACGGCACGACATTGGATGGCAAGGTCAACAGCGTGTTTTCCCACGAACCGATTCCGTTCACGGAAGAGATGGTGCAAAAAACAGCCAAGCGGTGCACCGTTTATTCCGGCATCAGCAACTCGTATTTAGACGAACTGATGAAAAAGACCGGGCGCAAATACATCCAGCTGTTTGAGCGCGATGATGTCGCCATTTACAACTCGATCCCAACCGCTGAAGGAACGGTGATGATGGTGATCCAGCACACCGATTTTACGATTCACGGTTCCCGCATCGCCGTTTTAGGATTGGGGCGCGTCGGCATGACCGTCGCCCGGACATTTGCCGCTTTGGGGGCAAAAGTGAAAGTCGGGGCGCGCCGGTCGGAACATTTGGCCCGCATTACGGAAATGGGGCTTGAACCGTTTCATTTAAATGATTTGGAAAAAGAAGTGCGCGATATCGACGTTTGTGTTAACACCGTCCCCCATTTGATTGTAACGGCGAGCGTCATCGCGAAAATGCCGGCCCATACGCTGATCATCGATTTGGCGTCAAAGCCGGGCGGCACCGATTTTCGCTATGCTGAAAAGCGCGGAGTGAAAGCCATCTTGGCGCCTGGGCTGCCGGGGGTCGTCGCGCCGAAAACGGCCGGACAAATTATCGCCAACGTCTTGGCGCAGCTTTTGTATCAAGATTTACAGAAACGGAAGGAGAATAAACAATGAGCGAAAAAAGCCTGAAGGGGAAGCGGATCGGCTTCGGCCTGACTGGATCGCACTGCACGTATGACGCTGTGTTCCCGGAAATTGAAAAACTCGTGAATGAAGGGGCGGAGGTGCTGCCAATCGTCACGTATACGGTGAAGACGACGAACACCCGGTTTGGCGAAGGGGAAGAGTGGGTGAAAAAACTCGAGCAATTGACCGGGAACGAGGTGATTGACACGATCGTCAAGGCTGAACCGCTCGGGCCGAAAATCCCGCTCGACTGCATGGTCATCGCGCCGCTGACCGGCAACTCGATGAGCAAGCTGGCAAACGCCATGACCGATTCACCGGTGTTGATGGCCGCCAAGGCGACGATGCGCAACCACCGCCCGGTCGTGCTCGGCATTTCCACGAATGACGCCCTCGGCCTAAACGGCGTCAATTTGATGCGGCTGATGGCGGCGAAAAACATTTACTTCATCCCGTTTGGCCAAGATGCTCCGCACGCCAAACCGAACTCGATGGTGGCGCGCATGACGCTCCTGCATGACACTGTGCTTGCCGCCTTGGAAGGAAAGCAGCTGCAGCCAGTTGTGATCGAACGGTTCCGTTACAACGACTAACGGAGGGTGTGGAAAATCGACACCGGACAGAAAAATTTTCTCTCGTCCGCAGCGGAATGTGATAAAATAAAGACTATGAATTCATCTCTTTAGAGTGACGATGTGGAAGGAGAATGGCTGATGGCTGAAAAACAATACCATGTCGCTGTCGTCGGAGCCACGGGGGCAGTCGGACAACAAATGGTGCGGACGCTTGAAGACCGGAACTTCCCGGTCGGAACATTAACGTTGTTATCGTCAGAACGCTCGGCTGGCAAAAAAATGCGCTTCCGCGGCAGAGAGATTGAAGTGCAGGCCGCCGCGCCCGAGCGCTTTGATGGGGTTGATATCGCCTTATTCAGCGCTGGCGGCGCAGTGTCGAAAGCATTGGCGCCGGAGGCGGTTCGGCGCGGGGCGATTGTCATCGACAACACGAGCGCATTCCGGATGGAGGAAAACGTGCCGCTTGTCGTCCCGGAAGTGAACGAAAGCGATTTGACATGGCATAACGGCATCATCGCCAATCCGAACTGCTCGACGATTCAAATGGTCGTGGCGCTTGAGCCGATTCGGAAGGCGTTCGGCTTATCCCGCGTCATCGTTTCCACGTACCAGGCCGTCTCGGGAGCAGGGGCGCAGGCGATTGAAGAGCTGTACGAGCAGACGAAAGCGGTGCTTGACAATAAGCCGTTCGAGGCAACCATTTTGCCGGTCAAATCGGACCGGAAGCATTACCCAATCGCGTTTAACGCCATTCCGCAAATCGATAAGTTTCAAGATAACGGGTTTACGTTCGAAGAGATGAAAATGATCAACGAAACGAAAAAAATCATGCATATGCCCGAGCTGAGCGTCGCGGCGACGTGCGTACGCATTCCGGTGGCGAGCGGGCATTCGGAGTCGGTGTATATCGAGATCGAGCAAGACGGCGTCACGGCTGCCGATTTGCAAGCGGTGCTGCGCGAGGCGCCGGGCGTCGTTCTCCAAGACGATCCGAGCGAACAGCTGTATCCGATGCCGGCCAACTGCGTCGGCCAATACGACGTCTTTGTCGGCCGCATCCGCCGCGATTTGGACAACAGCCGCGCCTTTCATTTATGGATTGTTGCCGACAACTTGCTAAAAGGGGCTGCTTCAAATTCCGTGCAAATTGCCGAAAGTTTGCTGAAGCTCGGGCTCATTTAACGAGCATCGGGGGGTTATCATGAAAATCATTGTTCAAAAGTTCGGCGGCACGTCCGTCCGCGACGAACGCGGGCGAAACTTGGCGCGCCGCCATATTGAAAACGCGCTTGAAGATGGGTACAAAGTCGTCGTCGTTGTATCAGCGATGGGCCGCCAAGGCGATCCGTATGCGACCGACACGCTTCTTGGCTTGATCGGCGGAGCCCGTCACCATGTGACGAAGCGCGAGCAAGATATGCTTATGGCGTGCGGGGAAATCATTTCGAGCGTCGTGTTCAGCAACTTGCTGAACGAACACGGCATCAAGGCGACGGCGTTTACCGGCGCGCAAGCCGGATTTCGCACGACCAGTGATCATACGAACGCCAAAATTGTTGAAATGCGCTGCGAACGGTTGCTTGAAGCGCTTCGGGAATACGACGTCGTCGTCGTCGCCGGCTTTCAAGGCATGGCGGAAAACGGAGACATCACAACGCTCGGGCGCGGCGGGAGCGATACATCGGCCGCGGCGCTCGGCGCGGCGCTAAACGCCGAGTGGGTTGACATTTTTACCGATGTCGATGGCGTGATGACGGCCGACCCGCGTATTGTCGAAAATGCTCGGCCGTTGGAAGTTGTCACCTATACGGAAATTTGCAATATGGCGTACCAAGGGGCGAAAGTGATCCATCCGCGCGCGGTGGAAATCGCCATGCAGGCGAAAGTACCGCTGCGCATCCGTTCAACGTATTCCGATGGGCCAGGGACGCTCGTTACGTCATCGGTGCGCGGTCAAAGAGGAAGCGATGTGAAAGAGCGTCTCGTCACGGGCATTACGTACGTCGCCAATGTGACGCAAATGAAAGTGTTGGCAAAAGAAGGGCATTATGAACTGCAGTCGGATGTATTTCAGGCGATGGCTCACGAAGGAATCAGCGTCGACTTTATCAACATTTCACCGTACGGCGTCGTCTATACGGTGAGCGGAGATATGACGGAAAAAGCGATAGCCGCTTTGCGCCGCATTGGCTATGATCCGGTTGTGACGCCCCGCTGCGCCAAAGTGTCGGTCGTTGGCGCCGGCATTGCCGGTGTGCCAGGAGTAACGGCCAAAATCGTCACCGCTCTATCGGAGCAAGGCATTCAAATTTTGCAATCGGCAGACAGCCATACGACCATTTGGGTATTAGTCAAACAAGACGATATGGAAAAGGCCGTCAATGCCTTGCACGACGCCTTTTGCTTGTCCGAGGCCAAACAGGACGAATGATCAACCGATTTGAAAATGAGGAGTGAAAACCGTGGTTCAGTTCGGGAATGTCGTCACTGCGATGGTCACTCCCTTTGACCGAAAAGGAAACTTAGATTTAGCGAAAACGACAGAACTCGTCAACTATTTGCTTGACAACGGCACGGATGCGCTTGTTGTCGCAGGCACGACCGGCGAATCGCCGACGTTGACGACGGAAGAGAAAGTCGCACTGTTCCGCCATGTCGTTTCCGTCGTCAATGGCCGCGTGCCGGTTATTGCTGGGACGGGAACGAACAATACGCGCGCCTCGATCGAGCTGACGAAACGGGCGGAAGAAGCAGGCGTCGACGCTGTCATGCTTGTGGCGCCATATTACAACAAACCGAATCAAGAAGGGCTGTATCAGCATTTTAAAGCGATCGCTGAGAGCACGCCGCTGCCGGTCATGTTGTACAACGTGCCGGGGCGCACGTCGGTCAACCTCGCTCCTGAGACCGTCATTCGGCTGGCAGCGATTCCGAATATTGTCGCGGTCAAAGAAGCCGGCGGCAATTTAGAAGCGATGGCGGAAATCATTGAACGCACGCCGGACGATTTTCAACTGTATAGCGGCGATGACAGCTTGACGCTGCCGGTGTTGGCGATCGGCGGCGCCGGCGTGGTTTCTGTTGCATCGCACATCATCGGCAACGAAATGCAACAAATGATTCGTGCATTCCAGGCCGGCGACCATCAAGCCGCCGCCGCGTTGCACCGGAAATGGCTGCCGCTCATGAAAGGGCTGTTCGCTGCGCCGAGCCCGGTGCCGGTGAAAACCGCCCTGCAGTTGCGCGGCTTGGATGTCGGCTCGGTGCGCCTTCCGCTCGTTCCGCTCACCGAGCAGGAGCGAAACGAGCTCAGCCGTCTGCTTGATGCTTGATGGCCATATTCGTGCAGCAAATGACCCCAGCGTCGGTTCGGACGTTGGGGCTTTTTTGTCGAGACGGTGAAATGCGCCGGCTCGTTCATGAACCATCTTGTGTTTTTTGGCATCAATTCGTTATAATAAAGGCAAGTGACTTTGAGCGGGTTAGCATCACAATTGGGAGGACGCAGCCTTGAAATCCAAAATAAAGCCAGTAGAGAAAATACGCATTTTTGCCCTTGGGGGAGTCGGGGAAATCGGCAAAAACATGTATGTCGTCGAATTGGACGAGGACATTTTCGTCCTCGATGCCGGGGTGATGTTCCCGGAAGATGAGATGTTTGGCATTGACAAAGTCATCCCGGACATTGCCTACTTAATTGAACGGCAGCACCGCATTCAGGCGATTTTTCTCACTCACGGGCATGAGGAGCATATGGGAGCGATCGCCTACGTGCTCAAGCAGCTGTCTGTGCCAGTCTACGGGACGAAGCTGACGCTCGGGTTGGCGGAAGCGATTTTAAAAGAGCAAGGCATTGCAAACGCCAAACTGAATGAAATTCATCCTGACGCTGAACTGCTGTTTGACAAAGCAAAAGTGACGTTTTTCCGCACGATCCACAGCATCCCCGATTCCATCGGCATCAGCCTGCATACATCGCAAGGGGCGATCGTGTACACGAGCGATTTTAAATTTGACCAGACGCCGTATGGCAATAATCGCGCCGACTTGGGGAAAATGGCGCAAATCGGCGAACAAGGGGTGCTTTGTCTTTTGTCGGACAGCACGAATGCCGAGCGTCCGGGCTACAGCGGCTCTGATACAGCCGTCGCCCATGAGATTGCAGATGTGATCGGCCACGCGAAAGGGCGCGTGTTTGTCGCCTGCTATGCTTCGAACATTACGCGCATCCAACAAGTGCTTTACGCCGCCAAGCAGTACGGGCGCAAGGTGGCGGTGATCGGCAAAACGCTGCATAAAATTATGGACATCGCCGTCCGCCTCGGTTATTTGCATCTGCCGGATAAGGTGACGATTTCTGCCTACGACTTGGACCGCTATGGGGATGATGAACTCGTCATTTTGACGACCGGGGGTCATGGCGAGCCGATGAGCGCGCTTTGGCGCATGGCGCGGCAGGCGAACAAGCAGGTGAACATTAAAGAAGGAGACACCGTCATCGTCGCTGCTTCTGTCATGCCGGGGTATGAGCTTGGGTTTTCGAAAACGATCGACGCCCTATACCGGGCTGGGGCGAACGTCATTTACCACAATCGGCAAGTGCACGTGTCCGGGCACGGCTGCCAAGAAGAGCTTAAGCTCATGCTTAATTTGATGAAGCCGAAATATTTCATCCCGGTGCATGGGGAGTACCGAATGCAAAAGGCGCACGCCCGGTTGGCGAAGGCGGTCGGCATCTCGGAAGAGCGGACGTTTTTGCTTGACAAAGGTGAAGTGGTCGAATTTCGCGGCGGAGCCGCCCGCCCTGGCGGTAAAGTGCCGTACGGCAACATTTTAATCGATGGCCTCGGCATCGGCGACGTCGGCAACATTGTGTTGCGCGACAGGCGTTTGTTGTCGCAGGACGGCATTTTGATCGCCGTGGTGACACTAAACAAAGAAGCGAAAACGATTGCTGCTGGACCGGAAATCATATCGCGCGGATTCGTTTATATGCGCGAGGCGGAGACGCTGTTGGAAGAGGCTGAGCAAATGGTGTCGGAGATCATTAAGCGCTGTCTGGAATCATACATGCTGGAATGGTCATCGTTAAAGGCGAACATTCGCGAGGCGCTAAGCCAGTTTTTGTTTGAGAAAACGAAGCGAAAGCCGATGATTTTGCCGATTATTATGGAGGTATAACGCAATCATGCTCAAAGTCCAAGGGAAATGCTGGAAACGATGAACCGTTGCCGGCATTTTTCTTTTTCTTTTCGGCCATACTAAACGTATGACCGATAGAAAGGAGAAGGAATCGATGGACAAGGAGCGTTACCTTCAGGAAGAGACGGAAGAAAAACCGGAAACGAAAACGGAAGAGGCCACTGCTACCATCACCCAGCTTGGGCAGACGAATGTCCCGCAAATGGAACCGGATACGAACATTCATTGTCTGACGATTGTCGGCCAAATTGAAGGTCATATTCAGCTGCCGCCGCAAAACAAGGCGACAAAATACGAACATGTGATCCCACAAATCGTCGCCATTGAGCAAAATCCGAAAATCGAAGGGCTGCTCGTCATTTTAAATACGGTCGGCGGTGATGTGGAGGCCGGGCTTGCGATTGCGGAAATGCTCGCTTCGCTGTCAAAACCGACCGTTTCCATCGTGCTTGGCGGCGGCCATTCGATCGGCGTGCCGATCGCCGTTTCGTGCAACTATTCGTTCATCACTGAGACGGCGACGATGACGATTCATCCGATCCGTTTGACGGGGCTTGTCATTGGCGTTCCGCAGACGTTTGAGTATTTGGATAAAATGCAGGAACGCGTCGTCCGCTTCGTAACGAAGCATTCCAACATTAGCGAGGAGAAGTTTAAAGAGCTCATGTTTTCCAAAGGCAATTTGACGCGCGACATCGGCACGAACGTCGTCGGTCCCGATGCGGTCCGGTACGGCTTGATCGATGAAGTGGGCGGTGTCTCACAGGCCATGGCGAAGCTGCGCCAGCTGATCGAAGCGAAAAAAGGCGGCGAAGGGAAGATGATCCAATGATTTTGTACACGATCATGCCGGAACATTTGGTGTTCCCGGTCGATGCGGCCGCGTATGAAAAGCAAAAGCTAGTGCATTACGAAGGCATCCCGTTGCTCGTCCAAATGACCGATACGGGCGAATATGAAATCGTGCAAAACTTAAGCACCAACCCCTATCATTTTTTAAACGCCAAGTATGCGCCAGGGGTGCGGTTTCCGGTTTCTGTCGCAACATCGTAATGAATTGTCAAGTTGTTCATGATATAATAATAGACAAACAGAAAAAAGCAGCCATTGTTGGCTGCTTTTTCCGGCTTGCCAATTCATTCATGTTGGAGTGAGCGATCATGGCGAAACGAAAGCGACAAAAAAAAGGAAAAACGCCAAAGAAACAGTCATGGACGGAGACAATTCGCTTTGAATTGATCGGTCTCGGGCTGCTGGCTGTTGCCGTTGTGGCGATGGCTCGCCTCGGGCTTGTCGGGGAAACATTCGTGCTTGTCGGCCGCTTTTTTTTCGGCGAATGGTACATGCTGTTAATAGGGGGAGTGTTCATTTTATCGCTCATCCTCATTTGGAAACAATCGTGGCCGTCATGGGCGAGCCGTCCGTTTGTCGGCGTGTCAGTCATCACAGCGGCGCTTTTGCTGCTAAGTCACGAGAAGTTATTTGAGCTCATGTCGCGGCGCGGTGAGCTTGATCCGAGCGTCATCCGGACGACGTGGGCGATGTTTTGGAACGAGGCGGGCGGAAAGGAGTCCCATGCCGACCTAGGCGGCGGAATGGCTGGCGCTCTGTTGTTTGCCGCCAGCTATCAGCTGTTTGATTCGCTCGGGACAAAATGGATTTGTTTTCTGCTGTTTGTAGTCGGCTTTGTCGTATTGACCGGGAAATCGCTGCGCGAAACGATCGGACAGATAGTTGTTGGGGCGGCCGCGCTTGTGCGGAAGGAATGGCTGGCGTTCGTCGCCGATGTGAAACAATGGCTCGCGGGGAGAAAACGGCGAGCGAGTGTAGAACGAGGCCGGCGTTCACGGCGGACGGCCGCCTATCCGGCCGAGGAATCGGCAGAAGCCGGGGCTGCTGAGGCGGACGACGAATTGCTTTCGCCGCCGCCGATCATATCCGATTTTGCCGCCGTCCGGGCGGCCGCCGAGCCGGAAGAAGAGAAACAGCTGCCTGTGGAAGATGACGACAGCGAAGGGGGGGCATCCCCGCCGTTGGCGTTTTCCGAGCATGAAAATGCCAATTACGATTTGCCGCCGCTTGAACTTCTCCGTCCGCCAAAGCCGGCTGGGCAGTCGACCGACCATGCGAATATTTATGCCAATGCGCGCAAGCTGGAAAAAACGTTCCAAAGCTTTGGCGTTAAAGCGAAAGTGACGCAGGTGCACCTTGGCCCGGCGGTGACAAAATATGAAGTGTACCCGGACGTCGGGGTGAAAGTAAGCAAAATCGTCAGCTTAAGCGACGACTTGGCGCTCGCCTTGGCGGCGAAAGACATCCGCATTGAAGCGCCCATCCCCGGCAAGTCCGCAATCGGCATCGAAGTGCCGAACGAGGAGATCGCCACCGTCTCGCTGCGCGAAGTGCTGGAGGCGGTCGAGCACACAAGGTCCGAATCCAAGCTGTTGATCCCGCTCGGGCGCGACATTTCCGGGGAAGTCGTTGCCGCCGAGTTGAACAAAATGCCGCATTTGTTGATCGCCGGCGCTACCGGGAGCGGGAAAAGCGTCTGTATCAACGGCATTATCGTCAGCCTGCTCATGCGCACCAAGCCCCATGAAGTGAAGTTGATGATGATTGACCCGAAAATGGTCGAGCTAAGCGTCTACAATGGCATTCCGCATCTGTTGACGCCGGTCGTCACCGATGCGAAAAAAGCGGCTCAAGCGCTGAAAAAAGTCGTCCAAGAAATGGAACGGCGCTACGAGCTATTTTCCCATACCGGCACGCGCAACATTGAAGGGTATAACGAGCATATCCGTCAGCAGAACGAAGCCGCGCTGGAGCAGCAGCCGCTTTTGCCATATATCGTCGTCATCATTGACGAACTGGCTGACTTGATGATGGTCGCTTCGTCAGATGTGGAAGAGGCGATCACTCGGTTGGCGCAAATGGCGCGCGCGGCCGGCATTCACTTGATCATCGCCACTCAACGCCCGTCGGTTGACGTTATCACGGGCGTCATTAAGGCCAACATTCCGTCACGCATCGCGTTCAGCGTCTCATCGCAAATTGACTCACGCACCATTCTCGATGTGGGCGGGGCGGAAAAACTTCTCGGCCGCGGCGACATGCTGTTTTTGCCCATGGGCGCGTCCAAACCGGTGCGCGTGCAAGGCGCATTTGTGTCCGATCAAGAAGTGGAAGACGTCGTCCAATTTGTCATCGGCCAGCAGCAGGCCCAATATTACGAGGAGATGATCGTACCGGAAGAGGAGGCGAACGCATCGGCCTTCGAAGACGACTTGTATGAAGAGGCCGTCCGCCTTGTTGTGGAAATGCAAAGCGCTTCTGTGTCGATGCTGCAGCGCCGCTTCCGCATTGGCTACAACCGCGCCGCCCGGCTGATCGACGCCATGGAGGAGCGAGGCGTCGTCGGTCCGTACGAAGGGAGCAAACCGCGCGCGGTTCTTTGGTCGAAAGAAGATTTGAAAAAGACGTCGTAGCACTCGGCGGAAAATGGGCCTCAGAGCATTTTGTCAGAAAAGCGCTGGCGTCACGAGTTTTTTCCATTGAACATGGGCTGAAATCAACAGTCTTTTGCGCTGCATCGCAAGCCCTGATCGCTAAGCAGGCAGGTCGATGCCACCTGCCTGCCAATCGTATGCCACATTGGAATCGCTTTCATAAACATATCTTTTTTTTCGACAAAATTTGATAACCCTATTTATTTGGCCAGTAAAAAATGATATAGTAGTCTCAAAAAGGTTATATGTCTAATGTCAGAGGTCTGACTCTTACAGGAGATCATGTGGAGGACGTTGTCATGTCAATCAAATCAGACAACCGCCATCTGTACTTGCAAGTCATCGACCGTTTGAAACACGATATTGAAACTGGCGTGTACAAAGAAAAGCAAAAGCTGCCGTCTGAGTTTGAGCTTGCCAAACAGCTTGGCGTCAGCCGGGCGACATTGAGGGAAGCGCTCAGGGTGCTGGAAGAAGAAAACATTATCATCCGCCGCCACGGCGTCGGAACGTTTGTCAACGCCCGGCCGCTGTTTACGTCCGGCATCGAGCAGCTCTCAATCGTCACGGACATGATCCGCCAAGCCGGACGAAAACCGGGAACGATTTTTTTTGTCTTCTTCCATCCTGCTGCCGACAGAAGACGATATGCGCCGTTTTCAATGCCGCCCGGACGACGAGATTTTGTTGATCGAGCGGGTGCGCACCGCCGACGGGGAGCCGGTCGTCTATTGCCTCGATAAAATTTTGTGCAAGTATTTGCCAAAAGGCATTTCGTACGAACACGAATCGTTGTTTGAAAACTTGCACAACCAAACGCATCGCGACATCGCCTATGCAGTTGCGCGCATCGAGCCGCTCGGCTACCATGAAAAAGTGTCGCCGATTTTGCAATGCGACCCGGAAACGGCGCTGCTTGTGCTCAAGCAAATGCATTTCGATAAAAACGACGAGCCGATTTTTTATTCCGTCAACTACTTCCGCTCCGACAAGTTCAGCTTCCATGTCATGCGGAAGCGGTTCAGCTTTTAAGGGGGTGAAAATGGGTACATAGAAAGAGAGCGGAAGCTTTATACTAATTAAAGAACAAATTTTCAAGCCAGGGGGGCAGTGAATGTGAAAAAGCGAATCGGATTGGTGTTGTCCGTCCTGTTTGCCGCCGGCACGCTGCTTAGCGCCTGCGGACAAGCCGGCAACAATGCGGGAGGCGGCAATCAGAAAGATACGTTCAGTGTCGCCATGGTCACCGACGTCGGCGGCATTGACGACAAATCGTTCAACCAGTCGGCTTGGGAAGGGCTGCAAAAGTTCGGCAAAGACAACGGGTTAGAAAAAGGCCGCGGCGGCTACGACTACTTGCAGTCATCGAGCGACGCTGACTATGCCACGAACTTAAACAAGCTCGTGCGCAGCGACTTTGACTTGATTTTCGGCATCGGGTATTTGATGGGCGACGCGGTGAAAGAAGTCGCGAAGCAAAACCCGAAAAAACATTTCGCCATCGTCGACACGGTTGTTGATGAGCCCAATGTCGCCAGCATCACGTTCAAGGAGCATGAAGGCTCGTTCCTTGTCGGCGTTGTTGCCGGTTTGATGACGAAAACGAATAAAATCGGCTTTGTCGGTGGGATGGAGATTCCGTTGATCGAAAAATTCGAAAGCGGATTCCGCGCCGGCGTGAAAGCGGTCAATCCGAAGGCGACTGTGGAAGTGCAATACGCCGGGGCGTTCGACCAAGCGGATAAAGGGAAAGCGATCGCCTCGAGCATGTACGCGTCTGGCATCGACATCATCTACCATGCAGCTGGAGCGACTGGGAACGGCGTCTTCTCGGAAGCGAAAGATTTGAAGAAGAAAGATCCGAACCGCGAAATTTGGGTCATCGGTGTTGACAAAGACCAAGCGCCGGAGGGAGAAGTGAAAGTCGGCGGCAAAACGTACAACGTAACGCTCACTTCGATGGTGAAACGCGTCGACGTCGCTGTCTATGACACGGCGAAACGGGCGAAAGAGGGTGACTTCCCGGGCGGCAAAACGATTGAGTACGGGTTGCCGGAAAATGGGGTTGGCATTGCCCCGACGCAAGGCAACATTCCGGAGAACGTGTTAAAAACCGTTGACGAATGGAAGCAAAAAATCATCAAAGGCGAAGTGAAAGTTCCGACAAACCGGAAAGAGTACGAGCAATTCGCTGCGACGATCAAGTGACGAACAACGGCGAAGAAGGCTAGCGCGAGCCGCTAGCCTTCTTCAAAATCGTCAACTCCCCCCACTTCGCTAACGCTTGAAGTGGGGGCCTGCCACTCCCCAGAAGTGCAAACGGACCTCGTCCTCCTTCCTTGACTTGGGGTTGCATCAGGGGGCAGGTTGACCGCTGCCCAACGACGCAGGTCATGCCTGCATCGTTGCCGATTCTCTCGGTGTGTCTGTTGGCAGTACTTGGCTTCCACACACAACAGACAGACCTGCGCTCGATGTTTGACGGCTACAACGTTTCCTGCAGCCAACCCCATACATCGAGCAGCCGTGATTGGAGTGCCTTTATTGAACGGTTTTCTCCACGTCTTTATTCGATCATACACAAAAGAAAGGGGGAACGCGCATTCCTCTCCCACTTACTCCCTTTGGTCGTTGAAGTGGGAGTCTCCTGCGCGAAATAGGATGAAGGGCGGCCGTTTCGCTGTCGCCTTTCATTTTGTGATTTTGACCTTGCTTGAGTAAGGAGTGAATCGCTTGGAATACGTGATTGAAATGCTCAATATCCGCAAAGTGTTTGGCACGTTTGTCGCCAATGACAACATTACGCTGCAAGTGAAAAAAGGGGAGATACACGCTCTGCTTGGCGAAAACGGGGCCGGCAAATCGACGCTCATGAACGTGCTGTTCGGTTTATACCAGCCGGACGGCGGCGAAATCCGTGTGAAAGGAAAGCCGGTGCGCATCACCGACCCGAACGTCGCCAACGATCTTGGCATCGGCATGGTGCATCAGCACTTTATGCTCGTCGATACGTTCACGGTGACGGAAAACATCATCTTAGGCAGCGAACCGACGCGGGTCGGAACGATCGATATGAAGCGGGCGGAGCGGGAAGTGCGCGAATTGTCGGAACGATATGGACTCGCGGTCGATCCGACAGCGAAGATCGCCGACATTTCCGTCGGCATGCAGCAGCGCGTGGAAATTTTAAAGACGCTTTACCGCGGCGCCGATATTTTGATTTTTGACGAACCGACAGCGGTGTTGACGCCGCAGGAAATCCGCGAGCTCATCCAAATTATGCGCACGCTCGTCCGCGAAGGAAAATCCATCATTTTAATTACACACAAACTTAAAGAAATTATGGAAGTGTGCGACCGCGTCACCGTCATCCGCCGCGGCAAAGGAATTGCGACGCTCAATGTGGCGGAGACGAATCCGAACGAACTGGCGGCGCTCATGGTCGGCCGCGAGGTGCAGTTTACGACCGCTAAGAAACCGGCTGAGCCGGGAAAACCGGTGTTGGAAATTAAAGACTTAGTCGTCAAGGACGCGCGCGGGATCAAAGCGGTCAACGGTTTGAACTTGACGGTGCACGCCGGCGAGATCGTCGGCATTGCTGGAGTTGACGGCAACGGCCAGACCGAGCTCATTGAAGCCATAACCGGGTTGATCAAAGCTGAATCAGGGACAATCCGCCTCAACGGCCGAGACATTACGAATTTGCCGCCGCGCAAAATCATCGAAGCCGGCGTCGGCCATATTCCGCAAGATCGGCATAAGCACGGGCTTGTCCTTGACTTTCCGATCGGCGAAAACATGGTGCTGCAAACCTACTATCAGCCGCCGTACTCGAAACGGGGTCTGTTGAATTTTCAAGCCATTTACGAAAAAGCGCGCCAGCTCATCCGCGAATTTGACGTGCGCACGCCGGATGAATATACGAAGGCGCGGGCGCTGTCGGGCGGAAACCAGCAAAAAGCGATCATTGGCCGCGAAGTTGACCGCGACCCGGATTTGTTGATCGCCGCCCAGCCGACAAGGGGGCTTGACGTCGGCGCGATCGAGTTTATCCATAAGCGGCTCATCGAACAGCGCGACCGCGGCAAAGCGGTGCTGCTCGTCTCATTTGAGCTCGATGAAGTCATGAACGTCAGCGACCGGATCGCCGTTATTTATGAGGGGAAAATTGTCGCCATCGTCGATCCGAAAGAGACGACGGAACAAGAGCTCGGGCTGCTGATGGCTGGAAGTAAACGGAAGGAAGCAGGTGTGTCGTGATGAAGTCAAACCGTCTCCAGCAATTGTTGATTCCTGTATTGGCCGTCTTGCTCGGCATGGCTGCCGGATCCATCGTCATGCTCGTGAGCGGCTACAACCCGATCGCTGGGTTTTACGCTCTCGTGTACGGGGCATTTGGCGATACGTACTATATCGGCGAAACGATCCGCCAGACGACGCCGTACATTTTAACCGGGTTGGCGGTGGCGTTTGCTTTTCGCACCGGCTTGTTTAACATCGGGGTCGAAGGGCAGCTGATCGTCGGCTGGCTGGCGGCCGTCTGGGTCGGCGTGTCGTTCGACTTGCCGAAAATCATCCATTTGCCGCTCGCCATTTTGGCGGCCGCCCTCGCCGGAGCGCTTTGGGGGCTGATCCCAGGCGTGCTAAAGGCGTATTTAAAAGTGCATGAAGTCATTATTACGATTATGATGAACTATATTGCTTTGCATGTAACGAACGCCATCATCCGTTCCGTTTTGTCCGATGAGGGATTTAAATCAAAGCCGGTGAAAGAAAGCGCATCGCTTCACTCCGACTTTTTTGATGCCATTACGTATCATTCCACCATGCATTACGGCATTTTCATCGCTGTCGCCGCCGCATTTGTCATGTGGTTTTTGCTTGAGCGGACGACGAAAGGGTTTGAGCTGCGGGCGGTCGGGTTCAACCAGCATGCCTCCCAGTATGCCGGCATGAACGTGCGCGCCAACATCATTTTAGCGATGGTCATCTCCGGCGCTTTTGCCGGCGTCGCCGGGGCGATGGAGGGGCTTGGCACATTTGGAAACATCTCGACGAAAGCCGGCTTTACCGGCCTCGGGTTTGACGGCATCGCCGTCGCCCTGATCGGCGGCAACAACGCGTTTGGCATTTTGCTCTCCGCCTTGTTGTTTGGCGCCTTAAAAGTCGGGGCGTTGGAAATGCCATCAAGCGCCGGCGTGCCGACCGAACTCGTCGATATTATTATCGCGCTCATCATTTTCTTTGTGGCATCGAGCTATATGATTCGCTGGCTGTTATCTCGCTGGCAAAAGGGGGCGGAGTAAGTGAGCATGTATGACGTGTTGCAGACGATTATCCCGACAGCGATTTTCTTTGCGGCTCCCCTCATTTTCACGGCGCTTGGCGGTGTGTTCAGCGAACGGTCCGGCGTCGTCAACATCGGGCTTGAAGGATTGATGACCATCGGCGCGTTTGTCGGCATCGTCTTTAATTTGACGTTTGCCGATCGGTTTGGCGAATGGACGCCGTGGCTTGCCTTATTGGCTGCCATGGTGGTCGGCGCTGTATTTTCCCTGCTGCACGCTGTCGCGTCGGTTACCTTTCGCGCCGACCAAGTCGTCAGCGGGGTGGCGATCAACTTTTTGGCGCTTGGCCTGTCGCTGTTTTTAGTCAAAAAAATGTACGGCAAAGGCCAGACCGACCAAATTCAAGTCGGGTTTGACAAAATCGATGTGCCGGTGTTGAGCGACATCCCGGTCATCGGCCCGCTGTTATTCTCCAATGCGTATGTGACGTCGTACATCGCCATTTTGTTGGCGTTTGTCTCTTGGTATGTGATTTATAAAACGCCGTTTGGCCTGCGGCTGCGTGCGGTCGGCGAACATCCGATGGCGGCGGATACGATGGGGATTCATGTCGCCAAAATGCGCTACATCGCCGTCATGATCAGCGGGGCGCTCGGCGGTTTGGGCGGTGCGGTATACGCGACGATCATTTCCCGCGATTTTAGCCATGCGACGATTTCTGGGCACGGATTTATGGCGCTCGCCGCCATGATTTTTGGCAAATGGCATCCGATCGGCGCGATGGGAGCGGCGCTCTTTTTCGGACTGGCGCAAAGCTTAAGCATTGTCGGGCAAACCATTCCGTTTTTGAAAAACGTTCCGACGGTTTACTTGCTCATCGCCCCGTACGTGCTCACCATTTTGGCGCTCGCCGGCTTCATCGGGCGGGCGGAGGCGCCGAAAGCGGCCGGCACGCCATATATCAAAGGGAAACGGTAGAACTTGCAGCTGTCCGGCGCAACCGGACAGCTGTTTTTCATTCCCATGATGGCAATGTTTCCAAGCGCATCGGACGAACTAGGCGGATTTGTTTGCATTTGTCGCTTGGCAACAGGTATATTGTTGATAAGACATCTCACAATAAGCATGCCGCCCATTTTGCGACAGAAAAGGAGGAGTTGGATTGGTCGACGAAAAAGTCACAGCGGTCGGACCGGTTCGCGTCCATACGATTTCGACCGATAAGTACAAAACGAACACGATCGTTTGGAAAATGAAGGCCCCTCTTGCTAAAGAAACGGTCACGCTGCGCGCGCTTTTGCCATACGTCTTGCAAAGCGGCACGGCCGACTATCCGAGCGTTAAGGCGCTGCGCACCTATTTGGATGAACTGTACGGGGCGACGCTGAACGTCGATTTAACGAAAAAAGGCGAACATCATATCATGACGATTCGTATCGATGTCGCCAATGAACGATTTTTGCCGGAGCAAACACCGTTGCTTTCGAAAGCGCTTCAGCTCTTGGCCGATCTTCTGTTCCGCCCGGCTCTTGATGGCGGGCGGTTTGTCACCGACATTGTCGAGCAGGAAAAGCGGGCACTCCGTCAACGCATTCAGGCGGTGTATGATGACAAAATGCGCTATGCGAACATGCGCCTTGTAGAAGAAATGTGCAAAGGCGAACCGTACGCGCTCTCGCCTAATGGCGAGCTCGAGGATGTCGACGCCATTACAGCGGAAAGACTGCACCGCTATTATGAGCGGGCGTTGGCTGAAGATGAGCTTGACCTGTATGTCATCGGCGATATCGACGAAGAAGAGGTGCTCAACACCGTCCGTCAGCGCTTTTTGCTGTCCGACCGCGCAGAGCCGGCGCGTACGCCCCAAGCTCAGGCAAAAGCGCGTGGGGAAGTGAAGGAAGTGATCGAACGGCAAGACGTCAAGCAAGGGAAATTGAACATCGGCTACCGAACGAATGTCACATACGAGGATGACGATTACTACGCCTTGCAAATGTTTAACGGCATTTTTGGCGGTTTTTCCCATTCGAAGCTGTTCATCAACGTCCGCGAGAAGGCAAGCCTTGCCTATTATGCCGCCTCAAGGCTTGAGAGCCATAAAGGGCTTTTGATGGTCATGTCCGGCATTGAACCGGCCAACTATGAGAAGGCGCGCCGCATCATCGATGAGCAAATGCAGGCGATGAAAAACGGCGATTTCACAGATGAAGAAATGGCGCAGACGAAAGCGGTCATCCGCAACCAGCTGCTTGAGACGCTCGATACGCCGCGCGGGCTTGTCGAGGTGTTGTACCATAACGTCGTCTCAACGCGAAAGCGCCCGATCGATGAATGGATGGCCGGCACCGATCAAGTGACACGCGAGGATGTGGTGCGCGTCGCTGACAAGGTGGAGTTGGATACGGTGTACTTTTTGACCGGAATGGAGGCGACGGAAGATGGAAAAACGGGTGTATGAGACGCTGCGCGAAGAGCTGTTTTATGAAAAAATGGACAACGGTCTTGACGTGTACATTTTGCCGAAAAAGGGATTCAACAAAACGTACGCCGTGTTTACGACGAATTACGGTTCGGTGGACAACCAGTTTGTCCCGCTCGGTAAAACGGAGATGAAGCGCGTTCCGGACGGCATCGCCCATTTTTTGGAGCATAAGCTGTTTGAAAAAGAAGACGGCGACGTGTTTCAGCAATTCAGCAAACAAGGCGCCTCGGCGAACGCCTTTACGACGTTCACCCGCACCGCCTATTTGTTCTCAAGCACCGACAATGTCGAGAAAAACTTGGAAACGTTGATCGATTTTGTGCAAAGCCCGTACTTTTCCGACAAGACAGTGGAAAAAGAAAAAGGGATCATCGGCCAGGAAATCCGGATGTACGACGACAACCCAGACTGGCGCGTCTATTTCGGCGCCATCGAAAGCATGTATCACAACCATCCGGTCAAAATCGACATCGCCGGCACAGTTGAATCGATCGCCCAAATTACGAAAGAGTTGCTGTATGAGTGCTACGAAACGTTTTACCACCCGAGCAACATGCTTTTGTTTGTCGTCGGCCCGGTCGATGAACAAAAAATCATGCAGCAAATCCGCGACAACCAGGCGAAAAAGTCGTTCCCGCAAGCCCCGGAAGTGAAGCGGTTTGCGTATGAAGAACCGAGCGCAGTAGCGGAAAAGAAAAAAGTGATTCCGATGCATGTGCAGACGAACAAGTGCTTTGTCGGCATCAAAGCACCGTCCGTTCCTGAAGCCGGCGAACAAAAACTTCGGCATGAGCTTGCCTTCCACGTCGCATTAGACTATTTGTTTGGAAAAAGCTCGCCGCATTATGAACGGCTGTACCGCGAAGGATTGATCGATGATACGTTTATGTACGATTATACAGAAGAGCGCGGGTTCGGCTTCGCGTTGATCGGCGGCGATACAAGGGACGCTGAACGGCTCGCTTCGGAAATTCAAACGGTGCTGCTGTCGTTTGCCGCGGAGACTATAAAAAAGGAAGAATTTGAGCGGGTGAAAAAGAAAAAAATCGGCGCTTTTTTGCGCGCGCTCAACTCGCCGGAGTATATCGCCAACCAGTTTACGCGCTACGCGTTTTACGGCGCGAGCTTGTTTGACATTTTGCCGGCGTTGTCATCGTTGACGCTTGACGACGTTGCAGCCATTGCCGATGTGTGTTTCCGCGATTCGCAAATCGCCGTTTGCGAGGTTGTGCCAAAAGGGCAATGACAGGGGCTGACCGAAAGAGCGGTAATGCCCCTATCTGGGGCAGCATGGAAAACTAGACCACCCTGAAACCCCTGGTAAAACCAACGATTTCAGAGGTGGTCTCTTTCCCATGTTTTTCAGTTTCATTTCATCAAAAAGGGGCTTTTGCGTCAGCCCCTTTTTTGCGTCCAACAGAAGGAGGAGAACGTTCGATGCGCTATGCGTTAATTACCGGAGCGTCAAGCGCGATCGGGCAAAGCATCGCCCGCGAGCTCGCGCAAGGCGGCTATGGACTTTTTCTTCATTACTACCGGCGCCGCGCGCCCATTGAGGCGCTGCAAGCCGAACTAACCGGCGTGCACACCGTGCCGGTGGAAGCGGATTTGTCGATGCCGGGCGGGGTCGACCAACTGCTTTCCCACCTCGACCGCCCGATCGATGCCATCATTTATAACAGCGGGGCCACGTATTACGGGTTGCTTACCGACATGAATGACGAGCTGATCGAACGGATGGTGCGCCTCCATGTGACAAGCCCGGCGCAGCTTGTGAAAAAACTGCTGCCGCCGATGATTTCGAAAAAGCGCGGCCAAATTGTGTTCATTTCTTCGATTTGGGGGTTGTGCGGCGCCTCATGCGAAGCGGTGTATTCGATGACCAAGGGCGGGCAAAACGCGTTCGCCAAGGCGCTGGCGAAAGAGCTCGCCCCGAGCGGCATCCGCGTCAACGCCGTCGCGCCGGGAGCGATCGCCACAGATATGCTCCGGCCGTTCAGCGAAGAAGAATTGGCGGCGCTCGCCGATGAAATTCCGGCCGGCCGGCTCGGGACCCCTGAGGAAGTGGCGAAAACAGTGGCGTTTTTGTTGTCGGACGCCGCTTCTTACATCACCGGTCAAATCATCTCTGTCAACGGCGGCTGGTATTGTTGAGCGTATATTTTTTTCGCCCGCAGGCAAACTACCCTTGAAACGTTCATCAAGGAGGGAGGGAATGAACATGTCGGTACTGGATAACTTTGAACAATGGAAAGACTTTTTATCGGAACGTCTGCAGCAAGCGCAGCAACAAGGTTTGACCCAGCAAGTGATCTCGGATGTCGCCTATCAAATCGGGGACTATTTGGCGAAACACGTCGACCCGAGAAACCCGGAAGAACGGGTGCTCGCCGACCTTTGGAGCGTTGCGGATGAAAAAGAACAGCATGCCCTTGCCAACATGATGGTGAAACTTGTCCAACAAAAATAACACCCGGTAAAGAGAGGGGCTCCCTCTCTTTTTTCTTTCCTCTTTTCGGTTGCTTTTCCGTTCGCGGTTATAGTAGTATGAACTTAGCATAAGGCGTTCGTGCGGACAGCGGCAAGGGAGGAGACGGGATGGGCAAGCAGGAGTGGTATTTGGAGTATGAGATTCATGTCAACCGTCCAGGGTTGCTCGGCGATGTCGCCTCGTTGCTCGGCATGTTGTCGATCAACATCGTGACGATCAATGGCGTCCGGGATTCGCGCCGCGGCATGTTGCTTCTTTGCGACAGCAGCGAACAAATCGAGCGGCTGGCGACAATTTTGCGGACGATGGACAACATTACGGTGACGAAACTCCGCCAGCCGAAGCTGCTTGATCGTTTGGCCGTCCGCCATGGCCGCTACATTCAGCGCGATGCCGACGACAAAAAGACGTTTCGCTTCGTTCGCGACGAGCTTGGGCTGTTGGTCGATTTTATGGCAGAAATTTTTAAAGAAAAAGGGCATAAGCTCATCGGCATTCGCGGGATGCCGCGCGTCGGCAAGACGGAGTCGATCGTTGCTGCGAGCGTATGCGCCAATAAGCGGTGGCTGTTTGTATCATCGACGCTGATCAAGCAGACCGTCCGCACGCAGCTGATGGAAGACGAATATAGCGAGGACAACATTTTCATTGTCGACGGCATCGTTTCGACGCGCCGCGGCAATGAGCAGCACTGGCAGCTCATCCGTGAGCTGATGCGCCTCGAGGCGACGAAGGTCGTGGAACATCCGGACATGTTTGTCCGCCATACGGAATATACGCTTGATGATTTTGACTATATTATTGAGCTGCGCCATGAACCGGATGAAGACATTTCCTACGATGCGATTGAACGCCCGTCCTTGCTGGGCGGAGACGGATTTTCCGAATTTGGATTTTAATTTTAACAAGTGGAAGGTGTTGGCTGTTGACGGAACTGGGAAAACGTTTGCGGGAAGCGCGGGAGGAAAAAAACATCAGCTTGGACGAGCTGCAAGAGATGACGAAGATTCAGAAGCGGTATTTGATCGGCATTGAAGAAGGGAATTACGCCATTATGCCGGGCAATTTTTATGTGCGCGCCTTCATTAGACAATACGCCGAGGCGGTCGGCCTCGATCCGGATGAGCTGTTTGAACAATATAAGCAGGACATTCCGCAATCGTACCAAGATGATCTTCCGCAGCCGCTGTCGCGCGTGAAAACGCGCCAACAGCTTTCTGCCGAAGGGACGAAATGGCTCGACTGGCTGCCGAAAGCCTTGATCGCGGCGGCCGTCGTCGGGGCGGCCGTTCTTGTTTGGGTGCTGCTCCAGCGCGGCACGGCAAACGAGCCCCCGGCGAAAACGAGCCCGGAGACGGCGGAAGTGGAAAAGCCGAAACAGTCGCCGCTTGAACAGGCGAAACAAAAGCAGTCGGCGAAGGAAACGGACGAGAAGGCAACGAATGAAAACGGACAGCAAAATGAACAGCCAGCGCCGACTGGCGAAGAAGAACAGCCGGCTGCGGCGATGAATGTGACGGAAAAGCGCGGCAACACGGCGACGATTGAAGTCGCCAGCTCCGGCTCGTTTTCCATCGAGCTTTCATCCAAAGGAACGTCATGGGTCGAAGTATACAATACGAAAGGCCATACGTTTTACCGCGGCAACTTGACAAGCGGGCAGACGAAAACGTTCGATCTGTCGGCCGAAAGCGAAGTATGGGTGAAAATCGGGCGCACGCTCGATGTTGAGATGAAGGTGAACGGCCAACCGTTTGCCTACCCGTTTGCCCCGAAAGAGGAAGTATACCAAAAGCTGCATTTCGTGTTGAAGAAATGATGGAACAGGGCGCTTTTCCGCAGGAAGGCGCCTGCTTTTCGCACGGACTGAACTATGTTGAATGAGCGGAGGTATTTGTGGTGAACTTGCCGAATAAAATTACGGTAGCGCGCATTATGCTCATCCCGTTTTTCTTGATCGTGATGCTCGTTCCGTTCGGGTGGGGAAGCATCCAAATCGGCGGGACAGAGCTTCCGGTTGCCCATCTTGCCGGTGCGCTCATTTTCATCATCGCCTCAGCCACGGACTGGATCGATGGCTACTATGCCCGCAAATACGGGTTGGTGACGAATTTAGGAAAATTTTTAGATCCGCTTGCCGATAAACTGCTTGTGTCAGCAGCGCTTATCGTGCTCGTTGAACTCGGCGCCGCTCCGGCTTGGATGGTGATCGTCATCATCAGCCGCGAATTTGCCGTTACCGGCCTGCGGCTCGTGCTCGCCGGGGAAGGGGAAGTCGTCGCTGCCAACATGCTTGGCAAAATCAAGACATGGACGCAAATTGTCGCCATTTCCGCTTTATTGTTGCATAACTTCCCATTCTCGCTCATTTCGTTTCCGTTCGCTGAATTGGCGCTGTGGGTGGCGGTCATTTTTACGATTTGGTCTGGCTGGGATTATTTTGCGAAAAACAGACATGCGTTTTCCCATTCGAAATAGCCGGCCACAAAGGGGGAGAAAAGTCTGTTGAACGCGGAGATCATTGCCGTTGGCTCCGAACTGCTGCTCGGGCAAATTGCCAATACAAACGCCCAGTTTTTGTCGCAGCAGCTCGTCGCCTTGGGCATTAACGTCTATTTCCATACGGTTGTCGGCGACAATGCCAGCCGCCTCGAACAGGCGGTGAAAATTGCGCAAACGCGGGCGGACTTGGTCATTTTTACCGGAGGACTCGGCCCGACGAAAGATGACCTGACGAAAGAAACGATCGCCCGCCTGCTCGGCCGCCGGCTCGTGATCGACGAGGAAGCGCTCCGAGCGATTGAGGTGTATTTTGCCCGCACAAACCGGCCGATGACAGAAAACAATAAAAAGCAGGCGCTCGTCTTGGAAGGATCGACGGTGCTGAAAAACGAGCACGGCATGGCGCCAGGGATGGCGCTTGTGGCAGACGGCATTACGTACATGCTGCTGCCCGGGCCGCCGAAAGAAATGCGGCCGATGTTCAAAAAATACGGAAACGCCTTTTTGCGCCGTACGTTTTCGCTTTCCGAGCGCATCGAGTCGCGCGTCCTCCGCTTTTTCGGCATCGGCGAGTCGGCGCTCGAGACGGCGATCGCCGACTTGATCGACGCCCAGTCGAACCCGACGATCGCGCCGCTGGCCGGCGACGGTGAAGTGACGCTTCGTCTGACAGCGAAGCATCAGGATGAGGCGGAGGCGAAGCGGCTTCTTGACGAAGTGGAATCGGCCATTTTGGCGCGTGTCGGCCGCCACTGCTACGGATATAACGATGAAACGTTGTTTACAAAGACGCTCGAGCGGTTAAAAGAAAGAGGATGGACGATCGCGTCGGCCGAAAGTTTGACCGGCGGCCTTTTCCTCGAACAGCTCACCGCCCTCCCCGGCGCGTCGCAAGTCGTGCAGGGCGGTGTCGTCTGCTACACAAACGGCGTCAAAGAACAGGTGCTTGGCATACCGCGCCCGCTGCTTGAGGCAGAAGGGGCGGTGAGCGAGCCGTGCGCCCGTTTGCTTGCTGAAAACGTCCGCGCGATGTGCGATGCGGATATCGGCATCAGCTTCACCGGCGTCGCCGGACCCGATCCGCTTGAGGGCCACCCGCCCGGCACCGTGTATGTCGGCATCGCCGTCCGCGGGCGCGATGCGACTGTCCACCGTCTGATGCTGTCCGGCACGCGTGATGCCATTCGCATCCGCACCGCCAAATACGGCTGTTTTTTTCTGCTTGAGATGCTCGCGGCCGACTGCTGATCGGCCTCCCCCTTCCTTCTCCATTCTCCACCGCACATCGTTTTTTCCACCGCATGAGTATGGCGATTGTTGCTAGTTTCTCCACTGAAAAAACGAATGGACGTTCGTTTTTTGCTTGGCAATGGCCGCAAAACGCGGTATAGTATAAGTAGTCCTAGAATAAGGAGGAGTAGGTTAGTGAACCAAGATCGTCAAGCTGCATTGGAGCAGGCATTAAAACAAATTGAACGACAGTTTGGCAAGGGGGCCATCATGAAACTCGGCGAGCAAGTCGACCGCAAAGTGTCGGTCGTGCCGAGCGGTTCGCTGGCGCTCGACATCGCGTTAGGAGTCGGCGGCTATCCGCGCGGGCGGATTGTGGAAATTTACGGCCCGGAATCGTCCGGGAAAACGACCGTTGCCCTTCACGCGATCGCTGAAGTGCAAAAGCGGGGCGGGCAAGCAGCTTTCATCGACGCAGAGCACGGTGCGACCTGTTGCTGACTGAAGTATGGCGGAAACGCCGTGCGAAAAGTCAGCGGGACTGAGCATGAGTAGGTCCTAACTGCATCACCGAGAGCTCGGTGAAAATCCGAGACGGGAATGAAGGTTGGCATTCCCGCCCTAATACCCCGACGTGCGGTCATGGTGCGCAACATGACTGTACGAAGCTCGGAGAGGACGGCGAAAAGCAGACCTGAGAAGCGGTTAGCGAAGTAGCCGGGGGTCCATAAAGCTCCTATGGCTAGAGAACGCATAGCGTTGGAACGAACCACCGGAAGTACGGCTCGTAAGGCGTGGGGCGCCGAAAAAAGAAGGCGCTCACCTCCTAAGTGAGGTTCAGCCCTGGATGAGGTATTCGTGTTTGCCGAGTCTGGATTGATCCCGTAGAGGATCTTTGCCTTGAGCCCTCCAACCATGGGTAGAAAGGCGGCTGACGGGTCAGAGGTGGAGCCTAAGGGAGCATGCAAGGATAGGTGATGCGGTACAGGTGAACCACCCCAGCGGATGCCAAGGGATGCGCATCCCGATGCCGCTAAGCAGGAGGAAATGACTGCTGAAGGGGTGGGGCAGCAGCCCGTAGTAGTGATGAAGCAGGGTAAATCCTGCGGAGCGAAGGGGCATAGTCGAGTACCCTAGGTTACTAACCCAGACAATGATTAGGAAGCCGTGAGGAAATCCGTAAGGGTTTCGGTGAGCAAAACTGACTAAAAACGTGTATGGTACAAATCCGCTAGAAAGGATTTGATACTATCAACCAAACGTTTCAAGAACTAATCATTCCTAGGTCGGAGCAGGAATTCCGCGACCTACAAGACAAGATGTACGCCATTACACAATAAGTAAACTCGAGGAATACAGAAAGTGCGTACACTATATAGATGCAACGAAGAAGTTTAACATATCCTTGACGGAAAAGCGGTTTGTCCATTTTCGACTGTCGAAGGCAAGCCCTAGACTTCTCCGTCACGCCAAGGCGTGACGGAAGACCGAACAACCACCTGCTTCACAGACCCATATATGGGTCTGTGAAGCGGCGTTGTTCGGTCGCCTGACAGTCGATAAAAGCTGCAAATGGGAAATCTTCAAATTGCATCTATCCTGAAAATACCCGAACTCCAAAATGTGTAAAGTTGTAAAATTCAACATAGAGGTCTTTTCATCCTTCCGATGGTGACGAAATTTTTTTGTCATGGGAGTCTATATAGTAAAGTCTAGAGCGGATTAGTAACCGGGGTACTCGATGGAACGCCGTGTGCGGGGAAACTCGCACGCACGGTGTGAAGCGGGGGAAAATAGCCCCTCCGGGTAATGCCGAGGGTGACTATTACCTATCGCTATCGCTCGACCCCATCTATGCACAAAAATTAGGGGTCAATATCGATGAATTGCTGCTTTCCCAGCCTGACACGGGCGAGCAGGCGCTCGAAATCGCGGAAGCGCTCGTGCGAAGCGGCGCGGTCGATATTATCGTCATCGACTCGGTGGCGGCGCTCGTGCCGAAAGCGGAAATTGAAGGGGAGATGGGGGACGCTCACGTCGGCCTGCAAGCGCGGCTTATGTCCCAGGCGCTTCGCAAGCTGTCCGGCGCCATTAACAAGTCAAAAACGATCGCCATCTTCATCAACCAAATTCGCGAAAAAGTCGGCGTCATGTTTGGCAACCCGGAAACGACGCCGGGCGGGCGGGCGCTCAAGTTTTACGCTTCCGTCCGCCTAGAGGTTCGTCGCGCCGAGCAAATCAAGCAAGGCAATGATATGGTCGGCAACAAGACGAAAATCAAAGTCGTCAAAAACAAAGTCGCGCCGCCGTTTAAAACGGCTGACGTCGACATTATGTACGGCGAGGGCATTTCCCGCGAAGGGGAAATCATCGATATGGCGTCTGAACTTGACATTGTGCAAAAAAGCGGCTCATGGTATTCGTACAAAGACGAACGGCTCGGCCAAGGTCGGGAGAATGCAAAACAATTTTTGAAAGAAAACCCGCATATCGCCGAAGAAATCGCCCGCGCCATCCGCAAACATTACGGCATCGATGATGGCGAAGCAGGCGGCGAACCGATGCAAGACGAATTTGGGCTGCTTGAGGAATAACAGACGGAAGGCGTCCTGGCATGACTGGGGCGCCTTTTTCCTAGCTGCCGAAACGGAACGGCCATTCACGTCCCTTTGCAGGATATGCCGGAGGACGCCCGACTAACTTGCAGGCGGTTCTGTTTCTTTTCGCATTTTGCCAAAAAGAAGAGGAAGAGCAGAACGCTCTGTGTGCCGCGGCTTAAGAAGGGCTCCTGTGTAATATCTTGACAATTCCTACCGCCGCCTTTACAATGAACATGTATATTTATCCATGTACACGGCAGGGTCGCGTGACCGCCCGCAGCGGCGTACTGCTTGGATGCGGGGGCGCGTGGAAATGGCCAGGCAAACGACCAAGCCAATGGGTTGAAAACGGGAATGTCCATCTGCGTCGGACGATGGCGCGAAGAAGGCGCAAGGGAAAACGAAATAGCAAGAGGAGGTGAAACGATGGGTTCGATCATCATCTCCGCTTTGCTTGCCTTAGTCATTGGTGCCGTTGTTGGCTTTTTTGTTCGCAAATCGATTGCCGAAGCGAAAATCGGCGGCGCGAAAGCAGCTGCCGAGCAGCTGATTGAAGAGGCGAGACGCGAGGCGGACGCCTTGAAAAAAGAGGCGCTTCTCGAAGCGAAAGACGAGATTCATAAATTGCGGACGGAAGCGGAGCGCGACATCCGCGACCGGAGAAGCGAGCTCCAAAAACAAGAAAACCGCTTGATGCAAAAGGAGGAAAACCTCGATCGCAAAGATGAAGCGCTCAACAAACGCGAGGCGCTGCTTGAAGCGAAGGAAGAAGCGTTAAACGAAAGACAACAGCATATTGAACAAATGGAAAGCAAAGTGGAAGCGCTCGTGAAGCAGCAACAAACCGAACTCGAACGCATTTCCGGCCTGACGCGTGACGATGCGCGCCAGCTCATTTTGGAACGCGTTGAAAAAGAACTGTCCCATGAGATTGCCATGATGATCAAAGAGGCGGAAACGCGGGCGAAAGAGGAAGCGGACAAGCGGGCGAAAGCGATTTTGTCGCTGGCCATCCAGCGCTGTGCCGCCGACCATGTCGCCGAAACGACGGTGTCCGTCGTCAACTTGCCAAACGATGAAATGAAAGGGCGGATCATCGGGCGCGAAGGGCGGAACATTCGCACGCTTGAGACGCTGACTGGCATCGATTTAATTATCGATGATACGCCGGAAGCGGTGATTTTGTCCGGATTTGATCCGATTCGCCGCGAAACGGCGCGCATCGCGTTAGACAAGCTTGTGCAAGACGGACGCATCCACCCGGCGCGCATTGAAGAAATGGTGGAAAAGGCGCGCCGCGAAGTCGATGAGCACATTCGCGAAGTCGGTGAGCAGACGACGTTTGAAGTCGGCGTCCATGGCTTGCATCCGGATTTGATCAAAATTTTAGGGCGGCTGAAGTTCCGGACGAGCTACGGACAAAACGTCTTGAAACATTCGGTGGAAGTGGCGTTTTTAGCCGGACTGATGGCGGCCGAACTCGGAGAAGACGAAATGTTGGCGCGCCGGGCCGGCTTGCTTCATGATATCGGCAAGGCGATCGACCATGAGGTTGAAGGCAGCCACGTGGAGATCGGCGTCGAGCTGGCGACGAAGTACAAAGAACATCCCGTCGTCATCAACAGCATCGCCTCCCACCATGGCGACACCGAGCCGACATCGGTCATCGCGGTGCTTGTGGCGGCGGCGGATGCGCTCTCCGCAGCGCGGCCGGGAGCGCGTAGCGAGACGCTGGAAAACTATATTCGCCGCTTAGAGAAACTGGAGGAAATCGCGGAATCGTACGAAGGCGTGGAAAAATCGTACGCCATCCAGGCCGGCCGCGAAGTGCGCATCATGGTCAAGCCGGATATGATCGACGATTTGGAAGCGCACCGGTTGGCGCGTGACATCCGCAAACGGATTGAAGAAGAGCTCGACTACCCGGGCCATATTAAAGTGACCGTCATCCGTGAAACGCGCGCGGTCGAATATGCGAAATAAAGTGGCATCCTATTGCCACTTTATTTTTCTTTGAAAATAATGAATCCATGAGCGGTTATTTTCATGCTTGGGTGGCGAGTAAAAGCTTACTCATGGATGTTTTTTGTGCGTAAAATGAGAAAGTACAATGGATCCGCGCCACCTTTGAAGCGAAGCGCCATATTTTTTTGATTAGAAAGGGATCGATCATGAGAATCTTATTTATCGGCGATGTCGTCGGTTCGCCGGGGCAAAAAATGGTCGAGCATTATTTGCCGAAATTAAAAGAAAAACACCGTCCCGATATCGTCATCATCAACGGTGAAAACGCCGCCGGCGGGAAAGGGATCACCGAGCCGATTTACCGGGCGTTTTTGGCCCAAGGAGCCCATGTTGTGACATTAGGCAACCATGCGTGGGACAAGCGTGATATTTTTGAATTCATCGATCAGGCGAAGGCGCTCATCCGCCCGGCGAACTATCCGCCCGGCACACCGGGAAAAGGCATCGTCTACGTGCCGACCGAGCAAGGGGAGGCGGCGGTCATCAACTTGCAAGGGCGGACGTTTTTGCCGGCGATTGACTGTCCGTTTCAAAAAGCGGATGAATTGATTGCCGCTGCCTCGACGCGCACGTCGGTCATCATTGTTGATTTTCACGCTGAGGCGACAAGCGAAAAACAGGCGATGGGCTGGCACTTGGATGGGCGCGTGTCGGCCGTCATCGGCACGCATACGCACGTTCAGACGGCGGACAATCGCATTTTGCCGAAGGGTACGGCGTACATTACCGATGTCGGCATGACCGGCCCGTATGACGGCATTTTAGGGGTTGACCGCGACGCGGTGCTGCGCAAATTTTTAACCGGACTGCCGGTCCGGTTCGGCGTCAAGGAAGGACGAAGCCAGCTGAACGCGGTGCTTGTCGATGTTGATGGAAAAAGCGGGCGTGCGCTTGGCATTGAACGGTTGATCATTAATGACGACCACCCATATTTTGAATAATCGTTTCTTTAAAAAATTTTAAAAACAAGCTTCTCCTCAGCAGGAATAGTTGTCGAAACAGTGAATATAGTTACAGTGAAGACATTTTACCGTAATCTATTTTTCAAGGGGACGAGGGAGGAGCTAGAAATGGAAATATTAAAAGTTTCAGCAAAGTCGAATCCGAACTCTGTAGCCGGTGCACTTGCCGGGGTGCTGCGCGAGCGCGGCGCGGCGGAAATTCAGGCGATCGGTGCAGGTGCATTGAACCAAGCCGTTAAGGCAGTAGCGATCGCACGAGGGTTTGTGGCACCAAGCGGCATGGACTTGATTTGCATTCCGGCGTTTACCGATATTATTATTGACGGAGAAGAGCGGACCGCCATTAAATTAATCGTCGAACCTCGTTAACTCGATGATGAGTCAATGGTAAAATATAACCTGTTGGCGCCTTCGCTGTAGAAGGCAGGCAGGTTATTTTTGCTTTTTTAAGGGGGAAAACGAATGATTTTCGATGTCCACTGTGATGCGCTCATGAAGCTATGGCAAGACCGGTCGTTGTCGTTTCACGATGGGGCACCGCTTCATGTCACCTTTTCTGGCATGGCGGAAGCGGGAATAAAAGTGCAATGTTTTGCCATTTACGTGCCGGAAACCGTGCCGGAAGAAGCCCGGTTCACAGCGGCATTGGAGATGGTGGACATTTTCTTTGCCCGCATCGTCGAGGCGTTCCCGTCCGTCAAGTTTGTGCGGACGAAGCAGGATATCGCCGCACTGAAAGAAGGGGAAATTGGCGCGATGTTGACGCTCGAAGGATGCGACGCCATCGGTGCCAACCTTGTCAAGTTAAAGACGCTTCTTCGCCTCGGCGTCGCTTCTGTCGGCCTGACGTGGAACTTTCCAAACGCCGTCGCCGACGGGGCGTGGGAGAAGCGCGGCGCCGGCTTGACCGCGTTTGGCCGGCAAGTCGTCGAGCTGCTCAATGAAACAAAGCGGTGGGTCGATGTGTCCCATTTGTCGGAAAGAGCGTTTTGGGATGTGATCGAAACAGCCTGTTTTCCGATCGCTTCTCATTCGAACGCCCATCGCCTCTGCCCGCATCCGCGCAATCTGACGGACGAGCAGCTGAAAGCGCTGATTGAAAAAGACGGGATGATTGGCATCAATTTTGTCCCGTACTTTTTAACGAAGGACAAACGGAGAGCAACGATCGCCGATGTGCTTCGCCATCTTGACCATGTATGTGCGCTCGGAGGGGAAAACAACGTCGGGTTCGGCTCCGACTTTGACGGCATTACGGAAACGGTTTCCGGCCTTGAAACGGTGAAGCAATACGACCAGCTCGTCAATGAGTTGTACAAGCATTACTCCGCCGAACAAGCATCCCGCTTTTTATTCGGCAACTTCTACGCCCATTTACCGGAGTGACGAATATCACGGAGTATCGGATCTGCGTATCCTAAAATATTATAGATGCAATTTGAAGATTTACCATTTGCAGCTTTTATCGACTGTCAGGCGACCGAACAACGCCGATTCACAGACCCATATATGGGTCTGTGAAGCAGGTGGTTGTTCGGTCTTCCGTCACGCCTTGGCGTGACGGGGCAAGCCTATGGCTTGCCTTCGACAGTCGAAAATGGACAAACCGCTTTTCCGTCAAGGATATGTTAAACTTCTTCGTTGCATCTATCCTGAAAATACCCGAACTCCAAAATGTGTAAAGTTGTAAAATTCAACATAGAGGTCTTTTCATCCTTCCGATGGTGACGAAATTTTTTTGTCATGGGAGTCTATATAGAAGACAGGGCATCCGCGGTGCCGGCTGAAAAAGGCGTTCAAAATGATAGTTTCCTTGTCAGAAAAGTGGTACAATAGTAGCGAAAGGCTGGAGTGAATATGAAGGGGTGTAAGCATGATCGAACAGCTGTCATGGAAGGTGGGCGGCCAGCAAGGGGAAGGAATTGAAAGTACAGGAGAAATTTTTTCCACAGCGCTGAACCGCCTCGGATATTACTTATATGGATACCGTCATTTTTCTTCACGCATCAAAGGGGGTCATACGAACAACAAAATCCGCGTCAGCACGAAGCCGGTGCGGGCGGTCGCAGACGATTTGGACATCTTGGTGGCGTTCGACCAAGAGACGATTGACTTCAACTTTCACGAGCTGCACAGCGGCGGCATCGTCATGGCGGACGCCAAGTTCAATCCGGTCATTCCGGAGCGGGAAGGGGTCGTCCTTTATGCCGTTCCGTTTACTGATATCGCCACAAGCCTTGGTAACTCGCTCATGAAAAACATGGTTGCCATCGGCGCGACGAGTGCAGTGCTCGGATTGGATCCGGCCGTGTTCGAAAGCGTTGTCGCCGACACGTTTGGCCGCAAAGGGGCGCAAGTCGTCGAGAAAAACATGGAAGCGATCCGCGCCGGAGCCGAATATATGAAAGAGCTGTTGGGCGGGCGCGTCGAACCTATGAAACTGGCAAAAGCGGACGGCAAACAGCGGATGTTCATGATCGGCAACGACGCGATCGCCTTGGGCGCCTTGGCCGGCGGGGCGCGCTTTATGGCGGCGTATCCGATCACCCCCGCCTCGGAAATTATGGAGTATTTAATTAAAAAGCTTCCGGATCTCGGCGGCACGGTCATCCAAACAGAAGACGAAATCGCCGCCTGCACGATGGCGATCGGCGCCAACTACGCCGGCGCCCGGGCGTTCACCGCTTCCGCTGGTCCGGGTCTGTCGCTCATGGCTGAAGCGATCGGCTTAGCCGGAATGACAGAAACGCCGCTTGTTGTGGTTGACACGCAGCGCGGCGGCCCGAGCACCGGCTTGCCGACGAAGCAAGAACAATCGGACTTGCTTGCGATGATTTACGGCACGCACGGGGAAATCCCGAAAATCGTCATGGCGCCAAGCACGGTTGAAGAAGCGTTTTATGACATGGCAGAAGCGTTCAACTTGGCTGAAGAATATCAGTGTCCGGTCATTTTCTTGTCGGATTTGCAGCTGTCGCTCGGCAAACAAACGGTCGAGCCGCTCGATTACGACCGGATCGAGATTCGCCGCGGCAAACTCGTCAGCGAGGAATTGCCGCCGCTTCCGGGCAAAGACAACTTCAAACGATATGAGGTGACGCCGGACGGCATTTCGCCGCGGGTGCTGCCGGGAACGAAACACGGCATCCACCACGTCACCGGGGTCGAGCATGCCGAAACGGGCCGCCCGTCGGAAACGGCAGCGAACCGCCGGACGCAAATGGAAAAGCGGCTGCGCAAACTCGAGCACATCCACTTCCCGACGCCGGTGCACAAACAACTCCGCCACGAAGAACCGGATTTGCTCCTTGTTGGCTTTTTATCGACGCGCGGAGCGATTGAGGAAGCGATCGAACGCCTCGAGCAGGACGGTGTTAAAGTCAACCATGCGCACATCCGCCTGCTTCATCCGTTCCCGGTTGACGACGTGCGGCCGCTTGTCGAAAAAGCGAAGCGGGTCGTCGTCGTTGAGCAAAAAGCGACCGGGCAATTGGCAAGCTTGTTGAAAATGCATGTCGGGCATGCGGACAAAATCGCCAGCGTCTTGAAATTTGACGGCAATCCGTTTTTGCCGGGCAATGTCTATACTAAATGCAAGGAGTTGTTAGCACAATGGCCACCTTTAAAGATTTCCGCAATGATGTGAAGCCAAACTGGTGTCCGGGCTGCGGCGACTTTTCCGTTCAGGCCGCCATTCAGCGCGCCGCTGCCAACCTCGGTTTGGAGCCGCACGAACTCGCGGTCATTTCCGGGATCGGCTGCTCCGGCCGCATTTCCGGCTACATTCATTCCTATGGGTTTCACGGCACGCACGGCCGCGCCTTGCCGCTCGCCCAAGGGGTGAAAATGGCGAACCGCAACTTGACGGTCATCGCCGCCGGCGGCGACGGTGATGGGTTTGCGATCGGCATGGGGCATACGGTTCATGCCATTCGCCGCAACATTGACATCACGTATATCGTCATGGACAACCAAATTTACGGGCTGACAAAAGGCCAAACATCGCCTCGCAGCGCCACCGGGTTTCAAACGAAAAGTACGCCGCAAGGGTCGATCGAGCCGGCGTTGTCGCCGCTTGAAATCGCGTTAAGCGCCGGAGCGACGTTTGTGGCGCAAAGCTTTTCAAGCGACCTAAAAGAGTTGACAAGCTTAATTGAAGAAGGCATCAAACATAAAGGATTTTCCCTCATTAACGTCTTCAGCCCGTGCGTCACGTACAATAAAGTCAACACGTACGAATGGTTTAAAGAGCGGCTGGTGAAAGTGAGCGACATTGAAGGGTACGACCCGTCCGACCGGGCGATGGCGATGCAGACGGTGATGAAATACGACGGGCTTGTCACCGGGCTCATTTACCAAAATAAAGAGCAAAAATCATACCAAGAACTCGTCCCGGGCTACCGTGATACACCGCTTACTGAAGCCGATTTGAAATTGAGCAAAGAAAAGTTTGCCGAGCTTGTAGCAGAGTTTATGTAACATATAGAAAGATTGGAAGTGATTCACACTCGATGGGGGGCTTGCCTCATCGGGCGTTTTTTGTTATCATAGCGTGTTCCGGACATCCGGAATAAATCCCATTGTGTTTCATGACGGTTGACGCTATACTATGGTAGTGTGTGATGGAAGAAATTTGCGAGGAAGGCGGGCGGCCAACAAAGCGCCTGCGATCTACATTATTACGAATGAGGAAAGGAGATTGCGATGAACGAAAAACAACGGTTGGAACAAACAGCGCAAATTGAGACGGCAAGCCATCCAGCGGACAGAAAATCCGCCTTGGACCGGCTGAAGGAAAAAACGACGAAAGACTACGAGAAATATTTCACGAAAGTGTTTTTGCCGCCGAATTTGAAAGAAGCGAAAAAGCGCGGCAAAGAGGAAATTCAATATGTAAAAGACTTTGCGATTCCGGACGAGTTCCGCGGCATGGGGCGCGGGCGGAAGTTTTACATCCGCACATACGGCTGCCAGATGAACGAACATGATACGGAAGTGATGGCCGGCATTTTCATGGCGCTCGGCTATGAGCCGACCGACCGTCCGGAAGAGGCAAACGTCATTTTGCTCAACACGTGCGCGATCCGTGAAAACGCGGAAAACAAAGTGTTCGGCGAGCTCGGCTACTTAAAGCCGCTCAAAACGACCAATCCGGACTTGCTTCTTGGCGTGTGCGGCTGTATGTCGCAAGAAGAAGCGGTCGTTAATAAAATTTTAAAGCAATACCAATATGTTGATATGATTTTCGGCACGCACAACATCCATCGACTTCCTTACATTTTGCATGAAGCATATATGTCAAAAGAAATGGTTGTCGAGGTGTGGTCGAAAGAAGGCGACGTTGTCGAAAACTTGCCGAAAGCGCGAAAAGGCCGCATTAAAGCATGGGTCAATATTATGTACGGCTGTGACAAGTTTTGCACGTATTGCATCGTTCCGTATACGCGCGGCAAGGAGCGAAGCCGCCGTCCGGAAGACATCATCCAAGAAGTGCGCCAGCTCGCCGCCCAAGGCTATAAAGAAATCACGCTGCTTGGGCAAAACGTCAACGCTTACGGGAAAGACTTCACCGACATCCAGTACGGCCTTGGCGATTTAATGGATGAGCTGCGCAAAATTGACATTGCCCGCATCCGCTTCACAACGAGCCATCCGCGCGACTTTGACGACCGGCTCATCGAAGTGCTCGCCAAACGCGGCAACTTGGTTGAGCATATCCATCTGCCGGTGCAATCGGGCAGCACAGAAATTTTAAAAATGATGGGCCGCAAATATACGCGCGAGGAGTACTTGGAGCTCGTCCGCAAAATTAAAGCCGCCATTCCGGACGTCGCGTTGACGACGGACATCATCGTCGGCTTCCCGAACGAGACGGACGAGCAGTTTGAAGAAACGCTGTCGCTTTACCGCGAAGTGGAGTTTGATTCAGCGTATACGTTCATTTACTCGCCGCGCGAAGGCACGCCGGCGGCGAACATGAAGGACAACGTGCCGATGGAAGTGAAAAAAGAGCGGCTCAAGCGGCTCAACGACCTTGTTCAAGAAATCGCGGCCAAGAAAATGAAGCAATACGAAGGCCAAGTCGTCGAAGTGCTCGTCGAAGGCGAAAGCAAAACGAACCCGGACGTGCTGGCCGGCTACACACGCAAAAACAAGCTCGTCCACTTCGTCGGCCCCAAATCGCTCATTGGCCAATTGGTCAACGTGCGCATTACAGAAGCGAAAACGTGGACGCTGACGGGCGAATTCGTGAATGAAGCGATCGAGGTGAACTGATATGGCGAAATATACGCGGGATGAAGTGCTGGCGCAGGCGAAGCAGTTGGCGAAAATGATCGCCGAAACCGAGGAAGTCGACTTTTTCAAACGAGCGGAGGAAAAAATCCACCAAAATGAAAAAGTGCGCACATTGATCAACGAACTAAAATCGCTGCAAAAACAAGCCGTCAACTTGCAACACTACGGCAAACATGAGGCGCTCAAGCAGGTCGAGGCCAAAATTGACGCCATTTACGAGCAGCTCGAACAAATTCCGATCGTGGGCGAGTTCCAGCAGTCGCAAGCTGAGGTGAACGACCTGCTTCAGCTCGTCGCCTCGACGATTTCGAATACGGTGACCGATGAAATTCTCGCTTCGACGGGCGGCGATGTGCTGCGCGGCGAAACAGGTGCTGCCCTTCGCTACAACAAGCACGGCGGCTGCCATTAATGGCATGCGGCTCAAAAGCGTCCTTCGGGGCGCTTTTTTTCTTATGGGCGCGCTCTCCCTTCCCCCAAACCGCGGGCGGCTGCCTGGCGGCAAAAAAGAAGGCACATCGAACGGAGCAGGCGCATACAATGAACTATACGGAATAATGATTCATTTGCTGTGCACATTAGCGGAGATGGCGCATAGGATGAAATGAAGATTCATTTGAGGAGGGTTCCGTTCGATGTCTGAATACAGAGAAATTATTACGAAAGCCGTTGTTGGCAAAGGCCGCAAGTTTACACAATCGACCCATACGGTGACGGCGCCGAACCGCCCGTCAAGCATTCTTGGCTGCTGGATCATCAACCACCGTTATGAAGCGAAAAAATGCGATAAAACGGTCGAAATTCACGGCCATTATGACATCAACGTCTGGTATTCGTACAACCACAATACAAAAACCGAAGTCGTCACCGAAACGGTGTCGTATACGGACGTCGTCAAATTAAAATATCGCGACAAAGATCATTTAATCAGCGATGACACCGATGTCATTGTCCGCGTCATCCAGCAGCCGAACTGCCTCGAATGCACGATTTCGCCAAACGGCAATAAAATCGTTGTCGATGTTGAGCGGGAGTTTGTCGCCGAAGTGATCGGCGAAACGAAGGTGTGCGTTGCCATCAATCCGGAAGGATGCGGCAAGGACGACGATTTTTGCGACGAGGATGACCTTGATGAAGAATTAGAAGATTTAAGCCCAGATTTGCTGCTTGGCGAAGAAGAATAAAACTAGGAAATTTCTTTCCTAGTTTTTTCTTTTGCCGCTTGTTATAATAGTAGCGCAATCAACGAGCCTTCGGGCCGAAAAGGTTGGGGAGAAGCGATGCCATCGTACACACCGATGATCCAGCAATATTTGCACATTAAAGCGCAATATCCGGACGCGTTTTTATTTTTCCGGCTTGGCGATTTTTACGAACTGTTTTTTGACGACGCCATCAAGGCGGCGCAAGAGCTGGAAATTACATTAACAAGCCGCGACGGCGGCGATGAACGGGTGCCGATGTGCGGGGTGCCGTACCATTCGGCGCAAGGATATATTGAACAGTTAATCGAAAAGGGATATAAAGTCGCCATTTGCGAACAAGTCGAAGACCCGAAAACGGCCAAAGGCGTCGTTCGCCGCGAAGTGGTGCAGCTCATCACCCCAGGGACGCTCATGGAAGGCAAAGGGCTCACCGAGAAGGAAAACCACTACTTGGCGGCGCTCACGCCGTTTGCTGATGGTACATACGGATTGGCTTACGCCGATTTGTCGACCGGCGAGATTCGGCTCACGCTTCTTTCTTCGTGGGAGGAAACGGCAAACGAATTGCACGCCGTTGGAGCGCGGGAGATCATCGTTGCCACAGACAGCGGCGAAGAGTGGGTGCGCGAGCTGAAAGAGCGGTACGGGGCGGCGGTCTCTTATGAGGACGACACATCGCTATGCGACGAATGGAACGGCGTCATCGGCCATGTGGTGCAAGAAAAGCTGCGGCAGGCCGCAGCCCGTTTGCTTCATTACCTCGTCCGCACGCAAAAGCGGCGGCTCGATCATTTGCAGCCGGCTGAGTTGTATCAAGTTGACCACTATATGAAAATGGACCGACATTCCAAGCTGCATTTGGAATTGGTCGAAACGGTGCGGTCAAAAGGAAGGAAAGGCTCGTTGTTATGGCTTTTGGATGAAACGGTGACAGCGATGGGCGGGCGGCTCTTAAAACAATGGCTGGACCGGCCGCTCATTGATCGGCGCGAAATCGAACGGCGCCTCGATTTTGTGGAAACGTTGAAAACGAGCTATTTTGAACGGCAGGAGCTGCGCGACAGGCTGCGCGGCGTTTACGACATTGAGCGCCTTGTCGGCCGAGTCTCCTACGGCAACGCCAATGCCCGCGATCTCGTGCAGCTGAAAAAGTCGCTTCTTCAAGTGCCGGCGCTCCGTCAGACGGTCGGCGCGCTGCCGCTCGCTGAAGCGGACAAGCTGTGCGAGCGCCTTGACCCGTGCGAAGAGCTCGTCGATTTGCTCGAGCGCTCGATTCAAGAACAGCCGCCGCTTTCCGTCAAAGAAGGGAACCTCATCAAAGACGGGTATGACAAGCAGCTCGATCGCTACCGCGATGCGAGCCGCAACGGCAAAGCGTGGATCGCTGAACTTGAGGCGAAAGAGCGGGAAGCGACCGGCATCAAATCGCTCAAAGTCGGCTACAACCGAGTGTTTGGCTACTATATTGAAGTGACAAAGCCCAATCTCCCCCTTGTTCCGGAAGGACGTTACGAGCGGAAGCAGACGCTCGCCAACGCCGAGCGGTTTATCACCCCGGAGTTGAAGGAAAAAGAGGCGCTCATTTTGGAGGCGGAAGAAAAAAGCATCGAACTCGAATATGAACTGTTTGTCGCCATTCGCGAGCAGGTGAAGCAATACATCCCGCGCCTGCAGACGTTGGCGAAAGCCATTGCCGAGCTTGATGTGCTTCAATCATTCGCAACGATCAGCGACGAGTATCGCTACGTGCGTCCGCAGTTTTCCACGGAGCGCGTCTTGGTGATTCAAGGCGGCCGCCACCCGGTTGTCGAAAAAGTGCTCGGCGCGCAAATGTACGTGCCGAATGACTGCTACATGAACCGCGAGCGGGAAATGCTGCTCATCACTGGACCGAACATGGCTGGAAAAAGCACGTACATGCGGCAAGTGGCGCTCACCGCCGTCATGGCGCAAATCGGCTGTTTCGTTCCCGCCGAGCGGGCGGTGCTGCCCATTTTTGACCAAGTGTTCACCCGCATCGGCGCTGCTGACGACCTGTCGGCAGGACAAAGCACGTTTATGGTCGAAATGTTGGAGGCGTGCCACGCCATCGATCATGCGACACAAAACAGCCTCATTTTGTTTGATGAAATCGGGCGCGGCACATCGACGTACGACGGCATGGCGCTCGCCCAGGCGATCATTGAGTACATTCACGACCATATCGGCGCGAAAACACTATTTAGCACCCACTACCATGAACTCACCGCCTTGGAGCGTTCGCTCCCGCGGCTTTCGAACGTCCATGCCCGCGCCATCGAGGAAAACGGCAAAGTCGTCTTTTTGCATCAAATCGCCGACGGGCCGGCCGACAAGAGCTACGGCATTCACGTTGCCGAACTGGCCGGGCTGCCGGCTTCGCTCATTGAACGCGCGCGGGCCATTTTAGCGGAACTGGAGAAAGCGGCGGGAAAACAGGAAGCCGCCGCAGGCAGGATGGACGATGGCGCTTTGGCGGAAGCGGGTTTGGCTTTTCAGGGGAACGAAGCGTTAGACGTCGGCAGCAAGGTTGAGCGCGAGAAGGCCTCCCGTCCGTCAGCCGGCGCGGCGCGGGATGGCGTTTTGGCGGAAGCGGCGTTTGAGCAGCTGAGCATGTTTCCTGACCTTGCCCCGGCGCCTGTGGAGCCGCCGCTTTCAAGCAAAGAGAAAAAGGCGCTCGCGGCGCTGAAAGAGATCAATTTGCTCGAGATGACGCCGCTTGAGGCGCTCAACAAACTGTATGAACTGCAAAAGCTCCTCAAGTAAAGGAGGGAGGCCCGATGGGACGCATCCGCAAGCTCGATGACCTGCTGGCAAACAAAATCGCCGCCGGCGAGGTCGTCGAGCGGCCGGCTTCGGTCGTCAAGGAGTTGGTGGAAAACGCCATTGATGCCCATAGTACGGTCATCAACATCGAGCTTGAAGAGGCGGGAATGGCGAAAATCCGCGTCATCGACAACGGCGATGGCATGGAGGAAGACGACTGCTTGCTCGCTTTTGAACGTCATGCGACAAGCAAAATTCACAACGAGCACGATTTGTTCCGCATCCGCACGCTCGGGTTCCGCGGTGAGGCGCTGCCGAGCATCGCTTCTGTATCCGAAGTGGAGCTGACGACCGGCACGGGCAGCGGACCGGGAACGAAGCTTGTGCTTCAAGGCGGCGCACTCGTCTCCCGCGAGCGGGCGGCGGGGCGCAAAGGGACGGATATTACCGTATCGAACTTGTTTTTCAACACCCCAGCGCGCTTGAAATATATGAAAACGATCCACACCGAGCTCGGCCATGCGGCTGACGTCGTCAACCGGCTGGCGCTCGCCCATCCGGACGTATCATTTCGCCTCCGCCACCAGGGCAAAACATTGCTTGCCACCAATGGCAGCGGCGATGTCCGGCACGTGCTCGCCGCTATTTACGGCGCCGAGACGGCGAGACAAATGATCCCCATCGAAGCGGAATCGCTCGATTTTACCGTTCGCGGCTACATTTCGCCGCCGGACGTGACGCGCGCCTCGCGCAACTACATCTCGCTTGTTGTCAATGGCCGCTATGTGCGCAGCGTGCCGCTCATAAAAGCGATTGAAGCCGGCTACCATACGCTCTTGCCGATCGGCCGCTATCCGATTGTGTTTTTATCCATTGAAATGGATCCGGTGCTTGTCGATGTCAACGTCCATCCGGCAAAGCTCGAAGTCCGCTTTAGCAAGGAAGCAGAGCTGAATGAGCTCGTCACAGACGCCATCCGCCAGGCATTTCGCGAGCGGACGCTCATTCCGTCCGTATCTGCCGACAGCAAGATGGCAAAACCAAAGGCGGAGCAGGCGGCTTGGACGTTCACTCATCGCGTCCGCGAGCCGTCTGTCTTATCGAGCGACATCGGCGGCGGGGAAGATGCGACCGCCCCTTTTGCGCCGCTAACCGGTGACGCACCGGCTGAGCGGCCATCCGCGGCTGTGCGGACGGATGAATGGGGAATACCGGACGAACATGGGCCCGCTTTCGAGCGAAAGCAGGAGGAAGAGGTGGGAGAAGAACGGCGTGCCCTCCGCTTGCCGACAGATGGGCAAGCGGAAGATAAAGCGGCGGCCGATCGCCTGCCGCCGCTTTATCCGATTGGACAATTGCATGGGACGTACATTTTGGCGGAGAACGAACATGGGCTGTATATGATCGATCAGCATGCGGCTCAAGAGCGGATCAACTATGAATATTTCCGGAAAAAACTCGGCGAAGCCACGAAGGAAGTGCAGGAGCTGCTCGTTCCGTTGATGTTTGAATATCCAGCCGACGAGTACGAGCGGATCGCCGCCTGCCGCAATGAGCTGGCGCGCTGCGGCGTGTTTCTTGAGCCGTTTGGGCCGCGGGCGTTTCTCGTTCGCTCCCATCCGACGTGGTTTCCGAAAGGGAGAGAAAGGGAAATCATCGAGGAAATGATCGAACAAGTGTTGGCGGCCAAAACGGTCGACATCAAGCAATTGCGCGAACAAGCGGCGATCTTAATGAGCTGCAAGCGCGCCATTAAAGCAAACCAACATTTGCGCCAGGATGAACTGTTCGCTTTGCTTGAGGCGCTGCGGCAGACGACGGACCCATTTACTTGTCCCCACGGCCGGCCGATCATCGTTCATTTTTCGACATATGAAATTGAAAAACTATTTAAACGGGTGATGTAGCCTGCGCCCCCTTTGTGCGACAAAGGGGGCGCTTTTTGTAATCGTTTTGTAATCTACTTTTATTCTTTCTGTTACAGACGGATTGCTTTGATTTTACTATAATGGCTCATGTGTAGGAATACGTGGTGAATTTTGTAGAGTGATAGCGAATTTTGTATAAACATGGATACATAAAGATGGATACATCGACGTCATAGGGGGATGCAGCATGAAAAAAACGGTTATATTGACAAGCACGTTGATCGGTTCCTTGTTGGCCGGCCACGCGGCATCGGCGGCGAGCTATACGGTGCAAAAAGGCGATACGCTTTGGAAGATTGCCCGGCAATCCGGCACGACGGTCGCAGCGTTAAAGCAAGAAAACGATTTGTCTTCGGATTTGATTTTTCCCGGACAAGTATTGCGCGTCAATGAACCAAATAAATCAAACGAATCTTCTTCGAATACATATACGGTCGAGCCTGGTGATACGCTAAGCGGAATCGCCCGCAAGTTTAGCACGACTATGGATGCGCTGCTCAAGCTCAATCCAAGCATTACGAACCCAGACTTCATTCGCGCCGGGCAGAAGTTGCAAGTAGCAGGGGGACAGGAACGTTCCAATACATACAATGTGCAGCCGGCAGCCGTGCCGACAAGCGGCCGGTATATCGTGCAGGCGGGGGATACGCTGCTTGGGATTGCGAACAAGTTTCAAACGACGGTCGACCGTCTATTGGCACTGAATCCACAAATTACAAACCCGAACATTATTCGCATTGGCCAAGCCATTAAAGTGGCGGGCGGAACGACTGATGTCCGGGAGGCCAAGCAGCAGGTGTCGGCCGCCAACTCGGCTGCCACTGAGTCGTCCGCATCGCTTGCCGACCGAATCATCGATATTGCGGAAAAATATTTAGGGGCGCGCTATTTGTATGGAGCAAGCCCGTCGCGCACCGATGTGTTTGACTGCTCATCGTTTACGATGCGCGTTTTTGGCGAAGCCGGCATTTCGCTGCCGCGCACATCCATCGCTCAGGCGCAAGCGGGAAGAACGGTGTCGTTTGGCCAGTTGCAAAAAGGCGATCTCGTCTTTTTTGATACCGATTCGAACGGCACAATCAACCACGTCGGCATTTATGCTGGCAACGGGCAAATGATCAACGCCACCGTTTCGCTCGGTGTCACGTATTCGTCGCTCACGTCCTCATATTGGAAAACGCGGTTTGTAAAAGCGGTCCGGGTGCTTAACTAACGGGATGCGTATGGACGTCGGCTTAAACATAACCGAATGCGGCGGAAGGCTGCTCGCATAAAGCACATTTGTGGCTTTGGCGGGCAGCCTTTTTTTATGCATCCCGTGCAAAGATGTTGCTTCAGCTGCTGATCGTCACAACCAAGGGAATCATAAGGCCTGTCAATCATTTCGTACATCCTATAATAAGAAAAGGTGTCCCGTTGCTTGAGGGACACCTTTGGTCATTATTGGATGGGTTTTTTCGCTTTTCGCGTCACTTCCTCCTGAAATGAACGGATAAGGGACAGAACGATCAAAATCATGATGATCGCAAGCGGGAATGCAGCGATGATCGAAGCGGTTTGCAACGCTTGCAGACCGCCAGTCCACAGCAAGATCGCCGCAGCTGCCGATTGAATGATGCCCCAGACGAACTTGACCGAATTTGGCGGGTTTAAACTGCCCTTAGTGGTTTGCATGCCGAGCACAAACGTTGCTGAGTCTGCCGATGTGACGAAAAATGTGCAAATGAGCAAAATGGCAATTCCCGAGAGCAATGGAGCGAATGGGAAATGTTCGAATGTAAAAAACAGAGCTATTTCTACTCCTTTTTCATTCATTACCTCGCCAATGCCGGCATGTTGGAACTGCTCCAAATAAAGAGCTGAGCCGCCAAACACGGAAAACCAAAGGGCGCTGAAAATCGTTGGAACCGCCAAGACACCGATCATAAATTCACGGATCGTGCGCCCACGGGAAATGCGAGCAATAAACGTCCCCACAAACGGCGCCCATGCGATCCACCACGCCCAATAAAAAATGGTCCACACTTTCGGCCAATCATTTTGCTCGAACGGGTTGAGCCGGAAACTCATCGAGGGAAGATTTTGTAAGTACGTCCCGATCGTCGACGTGAACACATCCAAAATAAAATTCGTTGGACCGGCAAACAGCATGAACAACATAAGCAACAATGCGAGCGCAATATTGATGTTGCTCATCCATTTTATGCCTTTGTTTAGGCCGGTTTGCGCCGAGAGCATAAACAGAGCCGTGACAACCACAATGATGAGCAGTTGTGTTGAAATAGAGTTTGAAATATTTGGGAACAACTGATGCAATCCCCCACTGATTTGAATGGCTCCCAGCCCTAGCGAGGTGGCGACGCCAAAAATGGTTGCGTATACGGCTAGCGTATCAATGGCTACACCGAGACCGCCTTCTGTCCGCGCTCCTAGCAACGGGCGCAGCGTGCGGCTGATGACCCCGGCTTCTCGCTTGCGAAACTGGAAGTAAGCGAGCGCCAAGGCAAGGACGCCGTAGATCGCCCATGGATGCAGCCCCCAATGGAAAAACGAGTAGCGCATGGCCAGACGGGCCGCTTCCGCCGTTGCCTCTTCTCCTGTTGGCGGCGTGTAATAGTGGGACACCGGTTCGGCCACTCCCCAAAACACTAACCCGATTCCCATTCCGGCGCTAAACAGCATGGCAAACCACGTCATATAGCTGTATTCCGGTTCTTCCCCGTCGCGGCCGAGGCAGATATTTCCGTAACGGGAAAAAATAAGAAACAAAGAAAACGCCAAAAACAACGAAGCGCTGAGCAAATAAAACCAGCCGAATTTATCGATCAGAAACGAGTGCACCGCGTTGCTGACCGCCTTTAAATTGTAGCGTGGCAGCAAAGACTCCGGAACGACTCCCCAAATAATAAACACAATGGCGATCACAATGGAAATAGAAAAGACGCTTGTTGTTTTTTTCATCTCATTCCTCCTTATTTGTACAATAATCTCATGAGGATCGTGTTAGCGGTTTTGGGGCTTTGCACTTTTAGGGTAACAAAATTCGACAATGAATACAAACGATCCAAATTTTTGACGCATATCATTTTGTGCCATGATTTTTTATCGTGTAAAATAAAATACTTGTAGTTTACCAAAAAAGGAGGTTATTTGTATGAGCAGCCGCCTGTCGGTCATGGTCAGCATCGTGCTGGCGATGCTCGTCGCGTCCATGGATACGACCATCATGAACACGACAATGCCGATCATCGCCAAAGAGCTTGGAGGGTTTTCTTTGTACGCCTGGGCGTTTGCGTCATACATGATTACAACGACCGTCCTGTCGCCGATTGCCGGCCGTCTGTCCGACCTGTTTGGCCGCAAAAACGTATTCAGCTTTGGCATCATTTTATTTTTGATTGGCTCGCTTCTTTGCGGTTTGTCGCAAAATATGGTGCAACTCGTCCTGTTCCGCGCCGTACAAGGGGTCGGCGCCGGGTTTATGATGCCGTTTCCGGCCATTATCGCCGGTGATTTGTTTCCGGTGGAAAAGCGCGGAAAGATCCAGGCGTTTTTTACCGCCATGTGGGGCATTTCCGCCGTCTTGGCGCCGCTTTTAGGCTCGCTGTTTGTCGAATACGCGACATGGCGCTGGATTTTTTATGTCAACATTCCCATCTGCTTGCTCTCGCTTGTGACGTTGTTTCCATATAAAGAAGTATATGAACCGAAGCGGGCGGCGGTTGATTATATGGGCGCGGTGCTGTTTGCGGCGGCGATCAGCTTGCTTTTGCTCGTCACCGTCGTTGCGCGGGGGCAATGGTGGTACGGGGCGGCCGGCGCGCTCTTACTTGTTGCGTTTTACTTTTTCGAAAAACGGCAGCCGTCTCCGCTCGTGCCGCTTTCACTTGTTCATCACCGCACGCTCAAATGGATGAACATTAACGGCTTTGTCAGCTGCGTCGCGCTGTTTGGCACGTCAAGCTACATTCCGCTCTTTTTGCAAAATGTTGCTCATTTATCGGTATTTATCAGCGGCGTTGCCTTGCTTGGCTCGTCCGTTGGCTGGATGATCGCCGCCGTGCCGGCCGGGAAATGGATTTTGCGCTATGGCTACCGTCCGCTTCTCATCATCGGCAATGTGCTGCTGGTTGCGTCCGGCCTGCTTCTGGCGCTGCTGAACGAAAGTCACGGATTTTGGTATGTTTTTTTCGTCATGTTTGTCCAAGGGCTGTCATTCGGGTTGACGTCGACCGTTGGGGTCATTGGCTCGCAGCAGCTTGCCGACGCTCATGAAAAAGGAATCGCGACATCCTTTTTTATGTTTTGCCGCAATATCGGCACGGCGATCGGCGTGACCGTCATGGGAGCGTTTTTGACGAAGGCGCCGACGTTTATGACCGGCATCCATCATTTGTTTTTATTCGGCCTCATTGGCAGCATCGCCGCGCTTGTCACCTCGCTTTTCATTCATGATGAAGCCGAAGCCGGCCGAAACACGTGGCAGCCGGAAGGAACGGCGTAAGGCGGGGAAGCGGCATGGGTGCGGCCTGTTTGCTCTTTGCGAGTTGACGGTGAAAGAGGAGGCTCATTGAGAAAATCCAGTTGATTTTCTCAATGAAGCAGGCCTTTTCATCAAAGATGGCAAAAGAGCCAAAAAAACCCTAAACATTGTCTGTGATCATCCGATAATGTAGATAGAACAACATACTGATTCACAGAAGGAGGATTTGCCAATGAACATGAAAATGACCGTGCGCAGAAAACTGCTGGCTGGGTTTGGCCTTGTCTGCGTATTGATTGTATGGCTAGTCGGCTTTTCTTATTACGAAATTTCCAAACTGAACGGTACATATACTGTCATTGACAAACGGGTGCCGAAGCTCGTCAACGTCAAGGAGCTGGAGGTGCTCATCCACCGCCAAGTCGGCAGCATGCGCGGCTATTTGTTGACTGGCGATGAGACGTTAAGGAAAAACTTTGAAAAAGCGCATGAGGAGTACAAGAAAATAAGCGAAAAGCTTGCGGCGAAGCTGACGCGGGAAGAAACGAAACAGCAGCTTGCCGAGCTCGATTTGCTTGAACAGCAGTTTTACGAACTTGGGCAAAAAACGTTCGACTTAAAAGCGCAAAACAAACCGGAGCAGTACATCGCCCTTGTGACCACAACAGGGCGCGACTTAACAACCCAATTTGATGAAAAGGTGAATCAATTGGTCGCTCTCCAGGAGCAGGAAATGAAGAAAGCTAATGATGATGCGAGCGCATCGGCGGCTGCGGTCAAGCGGCTGATCATCATCGTCGGCTTGTTGACGGTGGCGGCTGGAGCGACCGTCAGCTATTACATCAGCCGCTCGCTTTCCCGCCCGCTATTGGTGCTGTCGGATGCGGCTGGTCGGATCGCTGCCGGCGATTTGACCAAGACGAAAACCGGCGTCCGCAACCGGGACGAAATCGGCGAGCTGGCCGCTTCGTTTGAACAAATGGCCCAAAATTTGCGCGAAGTGCTAAAGGAAGTGGCGCAAAACGCCGAGCAAGTCGCCGCTTCGTCGGAGGAGCTGGCAGCGAGCGCCGAACAGACGAGCAAGGCGACCGAGCAAATCGCCATGACGATTCAGGGCGTTGCTTCCGGCATGGACAAGCAAATGCGAAGCGTGGAAGAAACGTCCGCCGCGGTCGATTCGATGTCTGAGAGAATCGAGCAAATTTCCGGACGGGCGCAAAGCGTGTCCGCCATCGCTAGTGAGGCGTCGAGACAAGCGGCTGAGGGCGGGCAAACGATCGAGGCGGGCGTCGCGCAAATGAACAAAGTGAACGATACGGTCGAGCGGCTGGCTGACCTCATTAAAGGGCTTGGCCACCGTTCCGAGCAAATCGGCTCCATCATCGAAGCAATCCGCAGCATCGCGGCGCAGACGAATTTGCTTGCGTTAAATGCCGCGATTGAGGCGGCGCGCGCCGGCGAGCACGGGCGCGGCTTTGCCGTCGTTGCTGACGAAGTGCGGAAGCTCGCCGAGCAATCGGCCCAATCGGCCCAGCAAATCGCGGAATTGATCGATGCCATTCAAGAAGAAACGGTCCATGCCGTCCAATCGATGGAGTCGGTCGTCAACGAAGTGACGGCCGGAACGAACGTCATTCGCGCCTCGGGAGAAATGTTCGCCCGCATTCGCGCCGCCGTGGACGAAGTTGCGGCGCAAATCCGCGACGTATCCACCGCGGTCAGCGACATGGTCTCTTCTTCGGAGCAAATGGTGCGCTCCGTCCGGCTTGTCGCTGACGTGGCCGAGTCGACATCGGCCGGTGCGCAGGAGGTGTCGGCGGCGACCGAGGAACAGCTGGCCTCGATGGAGGAAATTTCAGCTTCGGCCGCGTCGCTCTCGAAAATGGCGGACGATTTGCAGGCGATTGTCAACAAGTTTTCATTATGATGAGCGCCTTTTATGGCGTTCATTTTTTTTCATATGGTTATGGCGAAAGGGAAGAAAGGCGATTTTTCGCGCTGTCATGTATAAAACGATTTGTGGATGGAGAAAACGTATGAAAGAAATGGTTCCATGCACAGCTGTTTTTATGTATAATGATGGTTGACACAAGTCCCACAACAGAAAGCAGTGACGCGCTATGGCTGAGAAAGTCGCCGTCATCGTCGGGCCGACGGCGGTCGGCAAAACGAAGCTCGGCATCGCGTTGGCGAAAAAGCTGGGCGGAGAGGTCATCAGCGGCGATTCGATGCAAATTTATAAAGGGATGGACATTGGCACGGCGAAAGTGAAGCCCGATGAGATGGAAGGAATCCCGCATCATTTGCTGGACATCAAAGAGCCGTGCGAACCGTTTTCCGTCGTCGAATTTCAGCGGCTTTGCCGTGCGCTCATCACCGAGATTTCGGCGCGCGGCCGGCTGCCGATCATCGTCGGCGGCACCGGGCTGTACATTCAGGCAGCCCTTTACGATTACCAATTTTCCGCCGCCCCTTCCGACGAAGCGTACCGCCGGGCGCTCAAACAGCTGGCGGCCGAGCAAGGAGCCGAAGCGCTTCACCGGCGGCTTGAGGCGGTTGATCCAATAAGTGCGGCCCGCATTCATCCGCACAACATCCGCCGCGTCATCCGCGCCTTAGAAGTGTATCACTCGACCGGAAAGCCGTTCAGCGAGTGGCAGCAAGGGCAGTCAAAGCGGCTTTTGTATGAGGCGGCCATCGTTGGCTTGACGGCGGAGCGGGAGGCGCTTTACCGCCGCATCAACGAGCGGGTCGATGAGATGATCGCCGCAGGGTTGATCGAAGAGGCGAGGGCGCTTTATGACCGCGGCCTGCGCGACTGCCAGGCGGTGCAAGCCATCGGCTACAAGGAGCTGTACGACTATTTTGACGGCCGCGTTTCCCTTGATGAAGCGATTGAGCTGCTGAAACAAAATTCGCGCCGCTATGCGAAACGGCAGCTCACTTGGTTTCGCAACCAAATGCCGGTGAAATGGTTTGACATGACCGACGCTGGGCAGTTCGCCGCCAAGGTGGAGGAAATTTCTCGCTATGTAGCAGGAAAGCTTCAACTTGAAGCGAATATATAATTATATCCTTAGAGAGAAAAGAGGAGGACGTTTGATGAAAAATACGATCAATATTCAAGACCAGTTTTTAAACCAGCTGCGCAAAGAGGGCATTCAAGTGACCGTCTTCTTATTGAACGGCTTCCAACTGCGCGGATACATTAAAGGGTTTGACAACTTCACCGTACTTTTGGAAGTGCAAGGAAAACAACAGCTCATTTACAAGCACGCCATTTCGACGTTTGCGCCGGAGCGGAACATCCATTTTGAAACCGAACAGTAAGACCGACGGTACATGCGCCGCCGAAAAAAGGCGCCTTCCTTCGCGGAGGGCGCCTTTTGCCATTTCCCGTTTTCCTTCCGCGCCCGCTATTTGATCGACAAGCTCCTGCGTCACCCGAAGGGAAGTGAGGGACGAGGTGAATTCAGATGCGTAAACCGCCGCTTTTGTGAATAACATATACAAACTTTTTCCGCTATAGCCGACCCGCTGTTCGTTTGGGCGATTGTCACGGATCGGCGGCGGCGTACGTATACTAGTAACGAAAAGGCAAGGCGTCAAAAGCCAAGTCGGAACGGGTGCGTATGGAAGAAAATGGTAAGCGAGGTGACGCCCCTTGTCAGAATTGACGATGAACAAGGCGAAAGGGCAAATCAACATCGTGTTGAACTCCAAAACGGTAAACCATTTAGTGAAAGAAGAGAGAAACGACTGGCTCGATGGCGAAGAGCATCAGGCGCTCCGCAATATTCAAAAGGAGCTTGATCAGCTGATCGGCCTTGATCATGTCAAAAAAATCATCAAGGAAATTTACGCCTGGCTGTACATCAACCGGCTGCGCAAGGAGAACGGCTTAAAGGCCAACCGCCAGGCGCTCCATATGATTTTCAAAGGCAATCCCGGCACCGGCAAAACGACGGTGGCTCGCTTGCTCGGCAAGCTGTTTTTTGAGATGAACGTGCTGTCCAAAGGGCATTTCATCGAGGCGGAGCGGGCCGATTTGGTCGGAGAGTACATCGGGCATACGGCGAGCAAAACGCGCGATTTGATCAAAAAAGCGCGCGGCGGCATTTTGTTTATCGATGAGGCGTATTCGCTCGCCCGCGGCGGGGAAAAAGACTTTGGCAAGGAAGCGATCGATACGCTTGTGAAAGGAATGGAAGACTATTGCGACGATTTGGTTGTCATTTTAGCCGGTTATCCGAAAGAAATGGACTATTTTTTATCGTTGAACCCAGGGTTGCCGTCGCGCTTTCCGCTGACGATCGAGTTTCCGGACTATACCGTCGAAGAGCTCGTGCAAATCGCCAAACAAATGCTGCGTGAGCGCGAATACGACATGACGCCGGAAGCGGAGCGGAAACTGTACATTCATCTCGAAGGGACGCTGGAAGCGACCGGCCGCCTCAAGTTCAGCAACGGCCGCTATGTGCGCAACTTAATCGAAAAAGCGATCCGCAAGCAGGCGGTCCGTCTTCTGCACGAAGGGCGCTATGACAAAAAAGAGCTGATGACGATCCGTGACCGCGATTTAGTGATTCATGCTTGAACGCTCTCCCACCTACGCTCACGCGTGGAAGTGGGGGTCTTCTCGGCGCGAGATGATAAAAAAGCCAAGGAGGCTCCTCTTTCTTTTTCTTGTCGAAAGAAAGAGGTCTTCCTTTCTTTTTTGTGCCGCAAAAAAGAGGATACAACATCGGCCGGCTCGCGGCGCTCGAAGCTGGCTTTCCGGTCGAAGTGCCGGCCGTGCAAATCAACCGGATGTGCGGCTCGGGGCAGCAGGCGATTCATTTCGCCGCCCAGGAAATCCGCGCGATGAGCTGGTTTCGTTTTGGCAACCGGATTTGACGGTTCCGCTCGCCCCTGTGTTTCCTCCGGAAGAAAGCGACGTCTAGCTGATCGAGCACCGTCTTGTTTGGCTGTTAGTTCTGAAAATAACGGCTTTGCTTTTGGAGTCAGCAGCAGAAAGAAGAACGCAAAGGGGATCGATGCCATGAAACAACCTGTTCTTGCTTCCTTGTATTTATCGCTTGCTGCCAGCATTTGGGGCGGGATGTACGTCGTGAGCAAATACGTGTTGGACTACATTCCGCCGTTTACGCTTGTCTGGCTGCGCTACGCCGTCGCCTTGATTGTGCTTGGTGCCATCGCCGCGGCGAAACGGGAGCGCCCGCCAAAGAGCGGGCGCGACTGGGGGATGGTCATCGCAATCGGAATCATCGGCTATGTCGTTTCCATTTCGTTGCAGTTTGTCGGCACAAAATGGTCGAACGCCCATACCGCTTCCCTCATCACCGCCTCGACCCCGGCGTTTGTCGTTTTGTTTGCCCGCTGGCTGCTTGGCGAGACGCTCACATGGCGGAAAATGGCTGCGCTGCTACTGGCGACAGCGGGTGTCATCGTCATCGTCGGCTTAGGAGGCGGAGAAGAATCAACGTTTCTTGGCAACATTTGCTTAGTCGGCGCGGCGGTCACTTGGGCGCTGTTGTCGGTGCTCGTGAAAATCGCTTCGGCCCGCTTGTCCGTGTTTTCGATCACCACGTATGCCATTTTTGTGGCACTCATTGGCATGACGCCGATGATGCTAGCCGAAGGGCCGGGGCTTGCTGCGAGCCATTGGAGTGTTCCCGTCGCCCTTGGGGTGTTGTATCTTGGCGTTATATCGACAGCAGGGGCATTTTTTCTTTGGAACAAAGGGATGGAAATGATTGACGCCGGCGTCGGCTCGCTCTTTGGCCGGCTGTTTTTACAAGAGCAACTCGATGTCTCGTTTTGGCTCGGCGGGGCGCTCATTGCTGCCGGCGTGGCCGTGGCGGTGCGAAGCGAGCAAAGCGCGTAAAGGAAAGCGTCAGCAAACTATATATAGACTCCCATGACAAAAAAATTTCGTCACCATCGGAAGGATGAAAAGACCTCTATGTTGAATTTTACAACTTTACACATTTTGGAGTTCGGGTATTTTCAGGATAGATGCAACAAAGAAGTTTAACATATCCTTGACAGAAAAGTGGTTTGCCCATTTTCGACTGTCGAAGGCAAGTGTGTGGCTTGCCTCCGTCACGCCTTAGCGTGACGGAAGACCGAACAACGACTTGCTTCACAGACCCATTCATGGGTCTTTAAGCGGCGTTGTTCGGTCACTCGACAGTCGGATGCAATGACCGGCAAAGACGAAAAATGTTAAAGCTTTAAATTGCATCTATTATCAAAGCGAGGAGCCGTCTCTCTTTTCGTACGAATCAATTTTGCCGTTTTATCATGGCTCGCCCGCTGTTTCCCCAACCGCCCGGCGCGGCAGCTTCCAACCGTATGTGTAGGACAAAATGCGCAAAGCGGCGACGGCGATAAACAGCATATACAGCTCTACGGGCGAATCCGTCCATTTCAACCCGACGGCAAGGCCGGCCAAAATCGCCCAGGCGGCGTAAATCTCCGCATGCAGCACGAGCGGCTTCCGTCCGGCGAGCACATCGCGGATGATGCCGCCGCCGCTTCCGGTCAACACCGCGGCGACGATGACCGCGCTTAACGGATGACCCATGTTGACGGCATACAGCGCTCCTTGAATGGCGAACGCGGACAGCCCAAGGGCGTCAAAAAAGTTGCCCCACCGCTTCCACGGCGGCAGCATTTGCTTTGGGAACAAATACACAACTGTCATGGCCGCCAAAGCGACAAGAAAGAGCGGCTCTTGTTCCCATAACGCCGACACGGGAACCCCGATCAGCAAATTGCGCACCGCCCCGCCGCCAAAAGCGGTGACAATCCCTAAAATGTACACCCCAAGCAAATCGTACTCCTCTTCCATCGCGACGATCGCCCCGCTAATGGCAAAGGCGATCGTGCCGATGATGCTCAATACTTCCCACGTCATTCGTGCTGTTCCTTTCCGTGCAGTGTTCTTGTATCATTGTAGGGGCAAAAGCGGCGGAAAATCAATCATTTTTTTGGAACGAACTAGCAGACCGACGGTGGGATTTGGTATCATGAACGTAGAGAACATGTTCGCCGCGAGGGAAAGGAAGGGGGATGCCATGAGCCGTGAACAAGCGATCCTTGTCGGCTGCCAGCTCGCTGGTGTCGATGATGAACGGTTTCGCTATTCGATGGAGGAGCTCGCTTCGCTCGTTGCGACGGCGAACGGCGAGGTTGTGGCAGAGGTGACGCAAAAACGTGAAGCGCCGCACCCGGCGACGTATATCGGCAAAGGGAAAACGGAAGAGCTCGCCGCCCTTGTCAAGGAGCTCGAACCGGATTTTGTCGTTTTCAACAGCGAGCTTTCCCCAAGCCAGGCGCGCAATTTGACAAACCTGCTTGGCGAGGTGAAAGTGATTGACCGGACGCAGCTGATTTTAGACATTTTTGCCCAGCGCGCCCGCTCAAAAGAAGGAAAGCTGCAAGTCGAGCTCGCCCAGCTCGAATATATGCTGCCGCGCCTTAGCGGCCAAGGGGAGATGCTGTCTCGCTTGGGCGGCGGCATTGGCACGCGCGGCCCGGGGGAGACGAAGCTCGAGACCGACCGCCGCCATATTCGCCGCCGCATTGATGACATTAAGGCGGAACTGCGGCGCGTCGCCAAGCACCGTGGGCGCTACCGCGAGCGCCGGCAAAAAAACCAAGCGTTTCAAGTGGCGCTCGTCGGCTATACAAACGCCGGCAAATCAACGATTTTCAATCGGCTGACCGCCGCCGATTCGTTGGAAGAAAACTTGTTGTTTGCCACGCTCGATCCGTTGACGCGCAAATGTGTCTTGCCATGCGGCTACACGGTGCTTGTCACCGATACGGTCGGGTTCATTCAAGACTTGCCGACGACACTTGTCGCCGCGTTCCGCTCGACGCTCGAGGAAGTGACGGAAGCCGATCTATTGCTTCACGTCGTCGATTCGTCTCATCCGGATTACGTTGCGCACGAGCGAACGGTGTCGCGGCTGCTCGCTGAATTAGGGGCTTCTTCCATTCCGATGGTCACGGTGTACAATAAAAGCGATCAAAAAGCGTCGGAATTCATTCCGACAACGACTGCTTCCATCATGATCAGCGCGCTTTCCGCCGCCGACATTGACCGGCTCCACTATTTTCTTGAAGAGGCGGTGAAACAGCAAATGGCCCGTTACGACGTGTCGATCCCAAGCGGTGAAGGAAAATTGCTCGCTCGGTTAAAATCGGACACCATTTTGCACGAATGGCATTATAATGAACAGGGAGGCACGTACGACTGCCAAGGGTACGTGCTGCCGACGCACCCCTTGTATGGGGAGCTGCAATCATTCCAACGGTAGAAAGGGTTCATCTATGTTTTGGACACAATGGAGACACGGAGAAACCATCGCTCTTCTCATCGAGGAAATCGAAGCACAAATCGCGCCGATTCACCGCCGCATCGATGAACTGGTCGACGTCAACCAATACCGCGTGCTTGAGAGCTTCCGTCGCCATCAAGTGAGCGACGCCCACTTCATTCCGTCAACCGGTTATGGATATGACGATGCGGGCCGCGATACGCTCGATCGCATTTTCGCTGATGTGTTTGGAGCGGAAGAGGGGCTTGTGCGCCCGCAAATCATTTCCGGCACGCACGCGATTGCGATCGCGCTGTTTGGCGTGTTGCGCCCGGGCGATGAATTGCTTTACATCACGGGCGCTCCGTACGATACGCTTGAGGAAATCGTCGGCGTCCGCGGCCGCGGCGTCGGCTCGCTGAAAGAGTTTGGCATTCGTTATCGCAGTGTGCCGCTCACAGCGGAAGGGATGGTCGATTTTCCGGCCGTTCGCGAAGCGATCCATGAGCGGACGAAAATGATCGGCATTCAACGTTCGCGCGGCTATGCGGACCGGCCGTCGTTTACTGTCGAAGAGATCGGCGACATGATTGCATTCGTCAAGTCGATCAAACCGGATGTCGTCGTGTTTGTCGACAATTGCTACGGAGAATTCGTCGAGGAGAAAGAGCCATGCCATGTCGGCGCCGATTTGATGGCCGGCTCGCTCATTAAAAACCCGGGAGGGGGCTTGGCGAAAACGGGCGGCTACATTGTCGGCAAGCGGGAATATGTGGAGGCGTGCGCCTATCGGATGACCTCGCCGGGCATTGGAGCGGAAGTCGGTCCGTCGCTTTACAGCTTGCCGGATATGTATCAAGGCTTTTTCCTTGCGCCGCACACCGTGGGTCAGGCGCTCAAGGGGGCGGTTTTTACGGCGGCGATGCTCGAGCGGATCGGACTAAAAACCTCGCCATCGTGGAAGGCGAAGCGCACGGATTTGGTTCAGTCCGTCCGTTTTGACGATCCGGAACAAATGGTGGCGTTTTGCCAAGCGATTCAGGCTTCCTCCCCGGTCAACGCTCATTTCACTCCGTATCCGAGCGACATGCCCGGCTATGAAGACAAAGTGATCATGGCCGCCGGCACGTTCGTGCAGGGCGCGAGCATCGAGCTGACGGCAGACGGGCCGCTGCGGCCCCCATATGTCGCCTACGTGCAAGGCGGGCTGACGTATTCACACGTCAAAATCGCCATTTGTTCAGCCGTCCACCGTCTGCTTGAGCAACAGCTCATTTGTTTGTGAGAAAATATGACGCATCATTGACTGTTTTCTTGACATTATGGTAAAATGAAGGTATCAAAAGCGAGGAGGAATTGGCATGAGCAGTCATATTCGTCGTTCCATGCCATTGTTTCCGATTGGGATTGTGATGCAGCTGACCGACTTGTCGGCTCGGCAAATCCGCTATTATGAAGAGCACGGTCTCGTTTCGCCAGCGCGCACTGAAGGCAACCGGAGGCTGTTTTCGCTCAATGACATTGACCGCTTGCTGGAAATTAAAGATTTGATCGACCAAGGCGTCAACTTGGCGGGCATTAAACAAATTTTTGCCGCGCGGGAGGAAGGACGCCACCAGCAGGCGGAGAAAGTCGAAAAAGTAGGAAAACCGAAGCTGTCGGACGAAGAACTGCGCGAAATTTTGCGGAATGAATTGCTGCAGGCCGGGCGGTTCCAGCGCGCGTCGCTTCGCCAAGGAGATCTCGCTCGCTTCTTTCATTAATGACGGAACATGATTTCCGAGCCGGGGAGGAGTTTGGACATGGCAAAATATACGCGTGACGACATTTTACACATCGTCAAAGAGGAAAATGTCAAGTACATCCGCCTGCAATTCACCGATATTTTGGGGACGATCAAAAACGTCGAAATCCCGATCAGCCAACTTGAGAAAGCGCTCAATAATAAAATGATGTTTGACGGGTCTTCGATCGAGGGGTTTGTCCGCATCGAAGAATCGGACATGTATTTGTATCCGGATTTGGACACGTTTGTCATCTTCCCGTGGACATCGGAAAAAGGAAAAGTCGCCCGCTTTATTTGCGACATTTACAATGCGGACGGCACGCCGTTTGAAGGCTGCCCGCGCTACAATTTAAAGCGCGTGTTGAAAGAGATGGAAGCGCTCGGCTTTACGGCGTTCAACTTGGGAGCGGAACCGGAGTTTTTCCTCTTTAAGCTCGATGAAAATGGCCGTCCGACGATGGAACTGAACGACCGCGGCGGCTACTTCGACTTGGCGCCGACCGATCTTGGGGAAAACTGCCGGCGCGATATCGTGCTTGAGCTTGAGGAGATGGGCTTTGAAATTGAAGCGTCGCACCATGAAGTTGCCCCGGGCCAGCATGAGATCGATTTCAAATACGCTGATGCCGTAAAAGCGTGCGACGACATTCAAACGTTTAAACTCGTTGTCAAAACGATCGCCCGCAAACATGGGCTGCATGCGACGTTTATGCCGAAGCCGATTTTTGGGATTAACGGTTCGGGAATGCACTGCAACTTGTCGCTGTTTCGCAACAACGAAAACGCCTTTTTTGATCCGAACGGCGATTTGCAGTTGAGCGATACGGCCCGGCAGTTTATTGCCGGCGTGTTGAAGCATGCGCCGAACTTTACAGCTGTCACCAACCCGACGGTCAACTCGTACAAGCGGCTTGTTCCGGGGTACGAGGCGCCATGTTATGTCGCCTGGTCGGCGCGCAACCGCAGCCCGCTCATCCGCATTCCGGCTTCGCGCGGCATGAGCACGCGCATTGAAGTGCGCAGCGTCGATCCGGCGGCGAACCCGTACTTGGCGATGGCCGTGCTGTTGGCGGCCGGGCTTGACGGCATTCGCAACAAGCTCACTCCTCCGGCGCCGGTTGACCGAAACATTTACGTCATGACGAAAGAAGAGCGGCTTGAAGAAGGCATTGTCGATTTGCCGGCCACGCTGCATGAAGCGTTGGAAAACTTGAAGTCCGATGAAGTGATGATTCACGCGCTCGGCAAACATTTATTCGAGCATTTCGTCGAAGCGAAAGAAATTGAGTGGGATATGTATCGGACAACGGTTCATCAATGGGAATTGGACCAATATATGGAACTCTACTGATTCATAAAAAAGCTGCCCCGTTTTTTTCAGGGCAGCTTTTTTATGGGCGCAGGCCGGCACGAGTCAGTCGAACAGGCGATAGACGCCGATCACTTTGCCGAGAATCGTGCAGTCGCGGACGATGATCGGCTCAAGATGGGCGTTTTCCGGCTGCAGGCGGATGTGGTCTTTTTCCTTGAAAAACCGCTTCACCGTCGCCTCGTTGTCTTCCGTCATGGCGACGACGATGTCGCCGTTGTTGGCCGATGACTGCTGGCGGACGATGACGTAGTCGCCGTCGAGAATGCCGGCTTCGATCATGCTGTCGCCCATCACTTCAAGCATAAACAACTGCTCCTCGCCAGCGGCGAGCCGCTTCGGCAGCGGAAAGTAGCCTTCGATGTTTTCCACCGCTGTAATCGGTTGACCGGCCGTCACCTTGCCGATGATCGGCACCGAGATGATCTCCTCTTTTTCTCTCTCCTTGGCCATATCGTTGTCCAAAATTTCAATGGCGCGCGGCTTTGTCGGGTCGCGGCGGATGTACCCTTTGCTTTCTAGGCGCGCGAGATGCCCGTGGACCGTCGAACTTGACGCCAGTCCAACCGCTTCCCCAATTTCCCGCACCGACGGAGGATAGCCTTTTGTTTTTACTTCCTGTTTAATAAACTCTAAAATTTGCTGTTGTCGTTTTGACAGTTTCGTCATTGTTTCACACCTTTCGCCACATCATTTGCCTTCATTATACCATGCGGAAGACGAAAAAACAAACATAGGTTCGAGTTTTTTATTGACACAAACAAATGTTCTTGACTATAATGAAGGAAAGCGAACAAACATTCTAGAAAGGGTGGGGAGAATGGAGAAAACGTTGCTGCACTATGTTTTGTTTTCATTTTTGTTTTCGCTCGTGTTGGCAGGGTTCGTTTACGCCAGCAGCCCGGTCGATAAAAAAGAATACGTGACGATCACGGTCGCTCCCGGCGATACGCTTTGGGGGCTGGCAAAACAGTACGAACAGGAACACCATATGCCGCCTGATGAGTTCATCCGCTGGGTCGTCGATGTCAACCATTTGCCGAGCCCGCGTCTTGCCACCGGTGAACAAATTGTCATTCCTGTGTTAAAATCAAAGCAGGGCGGCTCGGTGGCCGTCAATCAGTGATGGAAAGAAGGGAGTGGCCATGAGGGCGGTCATTTACTGCCGAGTCAGCACGGACAAAGCGGAACAGGAAACGTCACTCGCGAGGCAACGAGATGAGCTCGAGCAGCTGGCGGCCGAGTGTGGATTTGAAGTCGTGAAAGTGATCGCCGAGCAGGCGAGCGGTTATGAAGCCGACCGCGACGGCGTGTTGGAGCTGCTTTCGCTTTGCGAGGAAGGCGAGGTCGATGTGCTGCTCATTCAAGATGAAACGCGGCTTGGGCGCGGCCATGCGCGCATGGCGGTGCTGCATTGCTTGAAAAAGCAAGGGGTGAAAATATACAGCGCCAGCCACCGCGGGGAGATGCCGCTGTCGGAGGCCGATGAGATGGTGTTATCCATCATCGCGATTGTCGAGGAGTACCAAAGAAAAATACATAACGCCAAAATTAAGCGTGGCATGCAGCGAGCCATCGCCAGCGGATACCGACCGGAGCGGAACCTAAGGCGCCGGGGCGAAAACGCCGGGCGCGATCGAATCGATCTGCCGGTTGAGGAGATCGTCCGCTTGCGCGAGCGTGGACTGACGTTTGCCGATATCGCCGCGACGATGCGAAGCTTCGGCTACGAGGCGTCCAAGGCGACCGTCCATCGGCGTTACCAGGAATATATGGACGAGCAACAAAGGCGGCGTTGATCGTGTACTGCGCCTGACCCTAAAGCGGCGAGCGGGCAAAGGAAGCCAAGATGCCATCCTTGCCATCTTCCCGGTTGATCAGATAAGATAAAACAGAGTGAGAATATGGCAGATAGGAGAAGATGATCAATGCTTGCCAAACATAAATTAGCCCGCATCAATGAACTGGCGAAAAAAGCGAAAACGGCCTGCTTGTCGGCCGAAGAGGCCCTCGAGCAAGCGAAGCTGCGCCGTGAGTACATTCAAGCGTTCCGCAAGGCGATGACCGATATGCTCCATACAGTGACCGTCATTGACCCGAACGGCAACGACGTGACGCCGAAAAAATTAAAGGAAAGCCAGCGGCGGCGCTTCCATTAAACGGTCGAAAGAGGGGTGGACCGGAAAATAACGTTGTACAAGCCGATCGATTTTCTATATGATAGTAAATGACACCATGTTAATGAAAGGGAGGAAGACGATGGCGCATTCAATCGAGGAGTTGGCGATTACGACGATTCGAACGCTGTCGATTGACGCGATCGAAAAAGCGAAATCCGGGCACCCGGGCATGCCGATGGGCGCGGCGCCGATGGCGTACACGCTTTGGACAAAATTTATGAATCATAACCCGGCGAATCCAAACTGGTTCAACCGCGACCGGTTTGTCTTGTCAGCCGGGCACGGGTCGATGCTGCTTTACAGCTTATTGCATTTAAGCGGCTACGATGTCACGATGGATGACTTGAAGCAGTTCCGCCAATGGGGAAGCAAAACGCCGGGCCATCCGGAATACGGCCATACGCCGGGCGTGGAAGCGACGACCGGCCCACTCGGCCAAGGGATTGCGATGGCGGTCGGCATGGCCATGGCGGAACGGCATTTGGCTGCTACATACAACCGCGACGGGTTTGAGATTATCAATCATTATACGTACGCCATTTGCGGCGACGGCGATTTGATGGAAGGAGTGGCGAGCGAAGCGGCGTCACTCGCCGGCCACTTGAAGCTCGGCCGTCTGATCGTCCTGTATGACTCGAACGACATTTCGCTGGACGGGGAGCTCAACCTGTCGTTCTCGGAAAACGTCGCCCAACGTTTCCAAGCGTACGGCTGGCAATATTTGCGCGTTGAGGACGGCAACAATATTGAAGAAATCTCCAAAGCGCTCGAGGAGGCGCGGGCGGACCTTGACCGGCCGACGCTCATTGAAGTAAAAACGACGATTGGCTACGGCTCGCCAAATAAAGCGGGCACGTCCGGCGTCCACGGCGCTCCGCTCGGCGCCCAAGAGGCGAAGCTGACGAAGGAAGCGTACCGCTGGACGTTTGCTGAAGATTTTTATGTACCGGAAGAAGTATATGCCCATTTCCGAGAAACGGTGCAAGAGGCCGGTGCGAAAAAAGAAGCGGAATGGAACGAACAGTTCGCCGCGTACGAACGGGCGCATCCGGAGCTGGCCGCCGAGCTGAAGCGGGCGATTGAAGGGAAGCTTCCGGATGGCTGGGAGGCGGCGCTGCCGGTGTATGAAGCGGGCAAAAGCCTGGCGACCCGCTCATCGTCCGGGGAAGTGATCAACGCCATCGCCAAAGCGGTGCCGCAATTGTTTGGCGGTTCGGCGGACTTGGCAAGCTCGAATAAAACGCTCATCAAAGGCGGCGGCAACTTCTTGCCGGACAGCTACGAAGGGCGCAACATTTGGTTTGGCGTGCGCGAGTTTGCCATGGGGGCGGCGCTGAACGGCATGGCGCTTCACGGCGGGTTGAAAGTGTTCGGCGGCACGTTCTTCGTGTTCTCTGACTATTTGCGCCCGGCGATCCGCTTGGCGGCGCTGATGGGCTTGCCGGTCATCTACGTCTTGACGCACGACAGCATCGCCGTCGGCGAAGACGGCCCGACGCACGAGCCGATCGAACATCTCGCTTCGCTTCGGGCGATGCCGAACTTGTCGGTCATCCGTCCGGCTGACGCAAACGAAACGGCGGCAGCATGGCGGCTGGCGCTCGAATCGACGGACAAGCCGACTGCGCTCGTCTTGACGCGTCAAGATGTGCCGACGTTGGCGGCAACAGCTGAGTTGGCGTATGAAGGCGTGAAAAAAGGTGCGTACGTCGTTTCACCGGCGAAAAACGGCGCTCCGGAGGCGCTGTTGTTGGCGACTGGCTCGGAAGTCGGTCTGGCCGTCAAAGCGCAAGAAGCGCTTGCCGCTGAGGGCATCCATGTCTCCGTCATCAGCATGCCATCGTGGGACCGCTTCGAAGCGCAGCCAAAATCGTACCGCGATGAAGTGCTTCCGCCGGCCGTGACGAAGCGGCTCGCCATTGAAATGGGCGCGTCGCTCGGTTGGGAGCGCTACGTCGGCGCCGAGGGCGACATTTTGGCCATCGACCGATTCGGTGCTTCCGCTCCAGGAGAGAAAATCATGGCCGAGTATGGCTTTACGGTTGACAACGTCGTCCGCCGCACAAAAGCGCTGCTCGGCAAGTAACCGGAAAAGCTGCCCTTGCGTTGTTGCAGGGGCAGCTTATTTTTGTGAAAGATGGCTGCGCTTTGGTCAAGTATTTTCGGGGTTGAATCGAGGACAAAGGCTTGTTTGTTGGCGTGTTTGCGGCCGCATGGCCATCGCAAACAAAAATCGACAATGTTAGTGAAAAAACTCGCCGTTAATAGACATATTTTTCCTCTCTCATTTTCTATAATAGAAAATAGATGAACAGAAATGGGGGATGGGGCATGGTCCGCTATTGGATTTATTTGTTGAATGACGATGTGGCGTCGCATTACCGCCATCGGGCAGAAAAAATTGTCGAACTGCTTCGTGAGCATCAATACGCGAAAGCGCCGCTGAAGGCGATTTGCCGCAAGCAAGTCGAATTTATCACCGAACGGCTGTCATTTTCGCGCCTGGAACTTGGCTTAAAGCAATATTTTGCCGGCCGCGTCGACAAAAATTTGGAGCGTAATATGTTTGTTTTGCAAAACGACGCCGGCAAGGAAGCGTTGCTTGTCGTGCAAAAGCGCCGCTTGCTTCTTGTCGCTGACAGCGCGCCGCTTGCCGCGGACATCGGGCGGGCGCTCGCTCGGCTTTCGCCGACGTTTTTGGCGGTCGACGCCGATTTTGTCGATTACTACTGGCTGTCTGCGCCTCGGCAAGGAAGAAAATTTGCGTAATGAAAAGATTTTTGTCGCGAAATATTGTCTAATGACGCATCGTTTAGTACACTGTTAGGGAGACAACAAGAAGGAGGAAAATCGCTGTTATGTGGGGTACGATTCTCGTTGGCGTGCTGGCGCTCATCGCCGGGGTGGCGATCGGATTTTTCGTCGCCCGCAAAACGATGATCAATTATTTGAAGAAAAACCCGCCGATCAATGAACAAATGATTCGCATGATGATGATGCAAATGGGCATGACTCCGTCGCAGAAGAAAATCAACCAGATGATGAAAATGATGAACAATCAACTGAAATAAGCGAAACGGACACTCGATCGAGAGTGTCTTTTTATTTTGCCAAAATGTTCTTTCAAAATTTTTCTAGTTTTGTTACAATAATATGGCGATTGTTCGTCAGCCAAATGAAAGGAGGGCGGGCCTTATGCGCGTGTTTCGCGATTTGTTTTGGTTTTTCCGCCAAGAAAAGAAGGCGTATATCACCGGTATTTTCGTGCTTGTCATCGTGGCGTTTTTGGAGACAGTCCCGCCGAAAGTGATCGGCTTGTTGGTCGATCATATGAAAAACGGCACGATGACAAAAGAAGTGCTCATCCGCTGGATCGCCGTCCTCGCCGCCGTTGCGGCGGCGCTTTACGGGCTCCGCTACGCTTGGCGCATTTTCATTTTCGGTTCGGCGGTCAAGCTTGCCCGCCAGCTGCGCAACGAGCTGTATCAGCATTTTACGAACATGTCGCCGTCGTTTTACCAGCGGAAGCGGATCGGCGATTTAATGGCCCATGCAACCAACGATTTGCAAGCGATTCAGCAGACGGCCGGAAGCGGCATTTTGACGCTTGTTGACTCGGTGACGCTTGGCGGGGTTGTGTTGGCAACGATGGCGTTTTCGATCAGCTGGAAGCTGACGCTCATCAGCCTATTGCCGATGCCCGTGATGGCGGCGGCGACGAGCCGCTATGGGACGATGCTCCATCGTCGTTTTTTAACGGCGCAAGCGGCGTTTTCGTCGCTGAACGACAAGGTGCAGGAAAGCGTCAACGGCATCCACGTCATCAAGGCGTTCGGCTATGAGGAACACGATGTCGAGGCGTTTCGCCGTCAATCGGAAGACGTCGTGGCGAAAAACGTTGCCGTCGCCAAAATTGACGCCTTGTTTGATCCGACGATCGGGCTGCTTGTTGGGCTGTCATTTTTTCTCGCTGTGGTGTTTGGCAGCCAAATGGTTTTGGCGGGCGAATTGACGATCGGCGAGCTTGTGTCGTTTACGACCTACCTTGGCCTGCTTATTTGGCCGATGTTGGCGTTCGGCTGGATGTTTAACATTGTTGAGCGAGGGCGTGCTTCGTACGACCGGGTGCGGGCGCTGTTGGCTGAACAAGATGAAATCAACGAACGTCCGGATGCCCTTCACATCTCTCCGCAAGGCGACATTGAGTATGATGTTCGTCAATTTGCCTATCCGGGGGAGGCGAAGCCGGCGCTTCGGGGCATTCGTTTTCAGCTCAAGCGTGGGGCGACGCTTGGCGTCGTCGGCAAAACGGGGGCGGGAAAAACGACGTTGCTTCGCCTGCTGCTGCGCGAGTTTGACGGCTATGACGGCGAGATTCGCTTCGGCGGCCGCGACATCCGCGATTATACGCTTTTCGCGCTCCGTTCGGCGATCGGCTACGTGCCGCAAGACCATTTCTTGTTTTCTGCCTCCATCCGCGACAACATCGCCTTTGCCAAGCCGGAAGCCGGAGAGGACGAGGTCGTACGGGCGGCGCGGCTGGCCGACATTCATGATGACATTTTGCAGTTTCCCGACGGGTATGAGACGGTCATCGGAGAGCGCGGCATTTCCCTATCCGGTGGGCAAAAACAGCGGCTGTCCATCGCCCGGGCGCTTCTCATTGACCCGGAAGTGCTCATTTTTGATGACGCGTTGTCGGCCGTGGATGCGAAGACCGAGGCGCGGATTTTAGCGGCGCTCAAACAGGAGCGGCGCGGAAAAACGACGATCATCGCCGCTCATCGTTTAAGCGCGGTTGAGCATGCCGATTGGATTCTCGTCTTTGACGGGGGGCGAATTGTGCAGGCCGGAACGCACGAGCAGCTGATGGCAGAAGACGGCTGGTATCGTGACATGCATCGACGCCAGCAGCTTGAGGCGCTTGCGGAGTAACAACAGGTCTGAACGTTCGAGCTCTCGCCAAAAACGAGCGGAGCGAAAAGCCTGAAAATACAAGTTGTTTGTAAGATAGGGGGAAGTGGATGAACGACCGATGGTTGACAACAAAAGAGCAGCGGCGCGTCTTATGGCGGCTGCTCGCTTATATGGGAAGATACAAAAAAGAAACGGCGCTTGCGTTTGCGCTTCTTCTGTTGGCAACGGCCGGGGAGCTTTCCGGCCCGTATTTGGTGAAAGTGTTCATTGATGACTATTTGGTGCCGGGCCGCCTCGCTTTTGGACCGGTGGCGGCGCTGGCCGCCGCCTATCTCGGCGTGCTCGTCTTGAAAACGATCATTTCCTACTTCCAGCTTGTCGAGTTTCAGCGGCTCGCTTTGTACGTCATTCAAGCGCTGCGGATGGATGTGTTTGCGAAAGTGCACCGGCTCGGGATGAGCTATTTTGACCGGACGCCGGGCGGAAGCATCGTTTCGCGGGTGACGAACGATACAGAAGCGATCAAGGACATGTTCATCAGCGTCCTAGCGGCCTTTGTGCAAAACGGCTTGTTTGTCATCGGCGTGTTTGTCGCTATGTTTTCGCTTGATGCTAAGCTTGCGTTGTTTTGCCTGTTCATCCTCCCGGCGATCGCGTTCATCATGCACACATACCGCCGCTACAGCTCAGTGTTTTATCAAGAGATGCGCGAACGGCTGAGCGAACTGAACGCCAAATTGAACGAATCGCTGCAAGGAATGGCCGTCATTCAAGCGTTCCGCCAGCAGCGCCGTTTATATCAAGAGTTTGCCGCCGTCAATGAAGCGCATTACAAGGCGGGGATGAAAAACATCCACCTTGATGGACTGCTGCTTCGACCGGCGATCGATGTGGTGTATATGTTGTCGATCATGGTCGTGCTCAGCTTTTTTGGCATCACGGCGCTTGATGGCCCAGTTGAGATCGGCGTGCTGTATGCGTTTGTCAACTATTTGGAGCGCTTTTTCGAACCGGTGACGCAAATGATGGCGCGCCTGTCTCTTTACCAGCAGGCGATCGTTTCCGCCTCTCGCGTGTTTGCCCTTCTTGATCATCAAGAAGAGGCGCCGGCCAATCCAAATCGGTCGCCGCATGTGATCGAGCGCGGGGAAATCGAATTTCGGGATGTCAGCTTTTCCTACGACGGCAAACGAGATGTGCTGAAACGGCTGTCGTTTGTCATCCGTCCAGGTCAGACGGTCGCGTTTGTCGGCCATACCGGCAGCGGCAAAAGTTCGATCATCAACTTGCTCATGCGCTTTTATGAGTTTGACCGCGGCGATATTTTGCTTGACGGCCGGTCGATCCGCGATTACTCGCGCGCCGAGCTGCGCCGCCGCCTCGGCCTTGTCTTGCAAGATCCGTTTTTGTTTTACGGGACGGTCAAAGAGAACATTCGCATGTATAATCAGGAACTGGACGACGAAGCCATTCAGGAGGCCGCTCGGCTCGTGCAGGCCGATGCGTTTATTGAGCAATTGCCCGATCGTTACGACCATGTGCTCGCCGAGCGCGGGGCGACGTTATCAAGCGGTCAGCGCCAGCTTCTTTCCTTTGCTCGCACGATCGCTGCTGATCCGAAAATTTTGGTGCTCGATGAGGCGACCGCCCATATTGACACCGAAACAGAGGAAGCGATTCAAGATGCGCTCATGCGCATGCGGAAAGGGCGGACGACGATCGCCATCGCCCACCGTCTATCAACGATTCAAGACGCTGATCAAATTTTCGTCCTCCACTGCGGCGAAATCATCGAGCGCGGTACGCATCAGCAACTGCTGGCGCAAAAAGGGCTTTACTACCAAATGTACTTGCTGCAAAACGGCCTCGTCGATGTCCAAGCGCAACATCCAAAGAACGGACTGTTCGCCCGCCATGAGATGAGATGACCGCTTGCGCAGGCGGCGGGGGCGTGCCGGAAAGAAAAAGCGCCGTTTCCCGTTTAGCGGGAGGCGCTTTGTTTTCGTTGTCGTACTTGTTCGCGCTGATAGGCGTTGAGCAGCGTGTCGAGTTCTTTGCTTACTTTCATTGCGGCTTCAGAGTTTAAACCCGTTTTGGCTACAGTGTCGACAAGTTCCATCCGCTTTTGTTCGATTAAGGTCAACAGATTGCATTTTGGCACGAATAAACCGTCCTTTTCATGAAGTATCGTGTACTGTATTTTATATTATTTTACCAATGAATGCAAAAATGGAAAATAGAAAAATTGACCAAGAAACAGCGGGAAAAACGTTACGGGGAGGAGGATTTTTGCTAAAATAAAAGTAAAAAACAGAGCAGGGGCTGATCCAACAGTGAATGATCTCAATCTCTTTTTAGCGTTCGGCGCCGGGTTTTTGTCGTTTATTTCCCCGTGCTGCCTGCCGCTTTATCCGGCGTTTTTGTCTTATATTACCGGCGTGTCGGTCAGCGAGCTGAAAGAAGAAAACGCCATGCTCAATCGCCGCAGTTTATGGCATACGCTTTGCTTCTTGCTAGGATTCTCGCTCATTTTTATCTCCCTCGGCTTCGGGACATCGTTTCTCGGCCGGCTGTTTGCCGATTATCAAGATGTGATCCGGCAAATCGGCGCGGTCGTGATCGTCGCCCTCGGCCTTGTTGTCGCCGGGCTGTGGAAGCCGGCGTTTTTGCTGAAAGACCGGCGCATTTCGTTTCGTGAGCGGCCGTCCGGCTATTTCGGCTCGGCGCTGATCGGCATGGCGTTCGCCGCCGGCTGGACGCCGTGCATGGGGCCGATTTTGGTGGCGGTCATCGCTTTGGCTGCCGCGAACCCGGGCTCGGGGATGATGTATATGCTCGCGTATACGCTCGGCTTTGCCGTTCCGTTTTTCATTCTCTCGTTTTTTATCGGCAAACTGCAATGGATCCGCCGCCATAGCGCCCCTATCATGAAAGTGGGCGGGTATGTCATGGTGGCGATGGGCGTCGTTTTGTACTTTGACTGGATGACGAAGCTGATCGCTTATACGACGAGCTTGTTTGGCGGGTTTACTGGTTTTTAGCGGCTGTTGTTCGAGGAATATCGTTGAAGAGAGGATGATGAAAAAATGGCGTCCATTTTAACATCTTTCCGAAAGAAGTCTCCCACTTCTAAACGAAGTGAAAGTGGGAGATGAATTTTGGTTAGGTATAGCCTAAAATTGTCTCTTTTCCGTGAAAATCCCCACCACTTGGTGAGTGCGGTATACGCTCCTGATCCGTGAGGGTATACTGAAAATGGCCAAAAAAGGCAATAGGAAAGCAGAGGTGCCCGATTTTAGGCATCTCGTATAACCTGTCTGCCTTTTGGCTAGACTAAATAAGTTGTGGTTGGCGGAACGGCTCTTTGCGGGAGATCATGCAAAAGATGATCACCAACATCCGCCGAGCAATGGCGATGAGGGCTTTTTTCTTCCCGCACCGGGCCGCCAACGACCAAAACTTTCGGGACAAGGGATGCGTCTTGGATCGAGCTGCTGACCATGCCGCCTCGCATAACGCTGATCGGAGATGGGGATTGCCTTTTGTCGTGCGCGTGCTCTTTCGCTTTCCGGCGCTTTCATGGTTGCCGGGGGACAATCCAGTCCATGAAGCCGCCCGTTCCGGCGTTTCAAAGACGCTCATGTCGGTTCCCATCTCGGCGATGATGACGGCGGCGGTTTGTTTTTTCACTCCGGGCATGGTCATCAGCAGGTTCACTTCCTCGCGATACGGCTCGAGCAGGCGGTCGATGTGTTGGTCGACTTCTTCGATGAGCCGCTCCAATTCCTCAACGTGTTTCCACAAGAGGCGAAGGAGACGGAGCTCGTGTTCGGTCAAGGTGCCGAGCAGCGAATCGTACACCGCTTGCTTTTTCTTTTTGAGCCTTCCGCGCAGGCATTCATCCAACTCGTCCTTGTCCACGTATCCCTTCTCCAGCAGCCGGGCGAGGATGTCTTTTCCGGAAACGCCGAAGAGATCGGAGAGGACCGAGCCGAGTTTGACATTGGAAGACTCGAGCACTTTTTGAATCCGGTTTTTCTCCGAAGTCAGCTGTCCGACCCACTTTTTGCGGAGGCGGGTAAAATCCCGCAATTCGCGAATATCCGCTGGGGGGACGAAACTTTTTTCAACGAGTCCATGGCGGAGCAGCTTGGCGATCCACTCGGCGTCCGAGACATCGGTTTTTCTTCCCGGGACATTTTTGATCCGCTGCGGATTGGCCAGTGTCAAGTCGACATAGCCCTCGAGGAAGGCGAAGACCGGTTTCCAATACACGCCGGTGGATTCCATGGCGACATGGGTGACGCCATGTTCTTCGAGCCACTCAAGCAGGTCGCCAAGTCCCTTCGAGAACGTGGAGAAGGTTTGAATGTCCTTTTGAATGTGTCCATCTTCTTCCCATAGCGCGCAGGCGACGATGGTTTCGGCATGAACATCCAATCCTGCGCAGCGAGGATAGATGACATCCATGATGAAAATCCTCCTTTTCGATGATCGAGTGCGCAAACAGTGAATCCACGGGAGACATGCGGCAGTTTTCCGTTCGTCGTCACCTTTCCTCTATCACAGGAAAGGGCGGACAATGGGTGGTGCACCCAGTGGATTCAAACACTTTTCCGTACAGGGTCTAAGCCACCATTAAGCATAACGTCCTGTTAAACTGTTTGCGCCTATTCTTCATTATGGGAAGAAAAGGGGGATTTTCATCCCTGGGTGGAGGGCAAAGCGTGCTGCCCATGGATCTTTTCCGTGAAAATCCCACGTTGGTGAGTGGTGATTTTCATGCCCGAGCGGAGGGCAAACCATTGCCCATGGATCTTTTCTGGCCGCGCTGGATTTCCCAAGTTCAAAAACCGCAAGGCGAAACAGTCGTACACCACAAATGCCGCGTTTTTTGTTATAATGATAGCGTTGTCCATGAATTTTGCCGGAAGAAGGTGATGGCTTTGGCGTTCATTACATCGCTCATCGCCGTTGTAATGGCGTTTTTCATCTTTTTTGTGCGCATGAAGGCGTCAGAAAAGCCGACGAATGCCAAAAAAATTATTTTGCCGCCGCTGTTTATGAGCACTGGGGCGCTCATGTTCATCGATCCAGTCTTTCGCGTCACACGCGGGGAGCTCATTGAGGCGGTCATTCTCGGCCTGTTCTTCTCGCTGTTTCTCATTAAAACGTCGAAATTTGAAATCCGTGGCAACGATATTTATTTGAAACGCTCAAAATCTTTTATTTGGATTTTGCTCGGGTTGATTGTCATTCGTCTTGGCTTGAAAACGTATTTAGGTCGAACGATCGACTATCGCCAGTTAAGCGGCATGTTTTATTTGCTCGCGTTTTCAATGATCGTCCCATGGCGGATTGCGATGTATGTTTCGTATAGAAAACTGGCAGCGCAGCTGAGACCGCCGATTCTTACGTGAAAAGGCGTCCGAGAGAATGTAGACGCCTTTTCTTGCGCCAAGTGCATAAAACGGCCGCGAGGCGTCAAACGTTGCGTTTTCGTTGAGATCCGCCTCTTGTTTGCCGCGCAGCGGCCGCAGCGAGCCGCGAGGCGAAATGGTGAAAAAGCCGCCGTCTCATCTGTCGGTTCGGATGAGCGTCAGCGGCTTTCCAACAAATGTTGATATGGGGCGAGATCGATGTTTTTCGCTTGCAACGTCCGGATCAAAAATTTATGATCGCGCTTGGGGGTTGCGATGATGTAGCCGCGAATGAGCAAATCGCGTGTGATGCGCGGCGCCTGCTCCTTCAAGGCAAGCTCGCCGATTTTGCCGGCGATTTTTTGCCGGGCCACGTCGCGAAACAGTTCGGGCACAGGGCGGACAAGCTCCTCAAGCAGCGCCTTTTCTTCATCCCCCCATAAATGGCGCGTCTGCTCAATATAATACTCCTGCCAGTCGAGTTCCGATTTTCCATCTTCTTTCGGCAGTCGTTTCAAAAATTTGCGGAACATAAAAAAGCCGCCGATCGACATCATGACAAGCAAAAAGACAACCCAAACCAAAATAAACCAAAGAAACCATCCGGTCAGCACGATGACCACCCCAACTACTGATCGAGAGTTTGTCTTCTGCTGTCCGCAACAAGCAGGGCGGCAGAGGACAAGTTTCGTCTATTATTATGTCGAAAAGCGCAAGGCTTGGCAAGCATTGAGAGCGCGTCCAGCATTCTGTTACGGTCCGTAACGCAACTGTAACGCAACTGTAAAGATGCCTGCCCCGTCCTAGAGCGTCAACGGTTTTGAAATAGGCTACCCGCTCGTCTGGAAATGAAAGACAGTGACGCGCCTAGTTTTGCCTGTTAATCTAGTAAGAAAAGAGAAACAGGAAGAACGATGGAGGCAAGGTGGATGATGGAAATGAAGAAAACAATTGCAGCGCTGGCCATAACTTGCAGTCTGGCGCTTGGTTCACAATCGGTGCTGGCGGAAGCGGCGGGCTCCTATACATACTACCAAGTGAAAAAAGGCGATACGCTGTCGAAAATCGCCAAACAATATCATACAACGGTGGCTTCACTAAAATCGCTGAACAGTTTAAAAACGGATACGATCCGCATTGGCGCGAAATTGAAAGTCCCGGCGGCTGCGAAGCGTCCCGCCTTGGCATCAGCCGGCAAAAAGGCGATTTCGCTCACCGCCGCCGACCGAAAGCTGCTTGCTCAGCTCGTGCAGGCGGAGACCGGCTCGCTCGAGCCGTTTGCCGGCAAGGTGGAAGTGGCGCTTGTCGTTTTAAACCGTACAACGCACCCAGAGTTTCCAAAGACGGTGCGCGGCGTCATTTATCAAAAAACGAAATCCGGCTATGCGTTTGTGCCGGTGAAAACGGGGAAATTGACCCGCATTCAGCCGACCAAGCAAGATTACGAGGCGGTCGACAAGGCGCTGGCCTTATTCCCAAACGACCGCCGTGGCTCGCTTTATTTCTACAATCCGAAAATCACAAAAGACAAGTGGATGTTATCGCGTCCGGTGACGATTCGCATCGGGCACCATGTCTTTGCGAAGTGAACAGAGCCGGGACAGGCTCTGTTTCTTTTTGGACGTATGGCTCCATAAGGCAATCGCCGCCGCCAAGCAGGGGAAACTATCCGAAGCGCGCCGGCTGTTGGAGCAGGCTGGGGCAGAACGGCAAGCCGCTCACGAGCTGCAAACGTCGTTGCGACAGCCGGAAGGCAGTCTACGGCTGTGACGCTGCTGATGGTGCGCTCCCAAGACCATTTGATGACAGCGATTGCCGTCAAAGAGTTGGCGGCTGAATTCGTCGATTTGTATGAACACATTCAATCGTAAAGGCCAACCCGCCCGTTTCACTCGGACGAGTTTTGGCAACCAATGATGTAACCATAATTTAATTATGTAAACAAAACGGCATCAAAACAGTTGCTCCAACGTTTGCTGCCGGTTGAACGAGGCGGTGCTCCCCGCTCCTTCTTGGCAAACGGAACGGGGGGCACGCCGCCCTTCAGCCGAGCGGTTTACATATCATGGCTTGTGTTATGTTTTTGCCGCGTGTGATTGCGGTTCTTCACTTTTTTCGAACCGTCAAGCGGCTCCGGCTGCCCAGGATTGTCGCCTTTTGGGGCGTTTTTGCGCATATCTTTGCCGTCGTTTTTGTTCGTCATTTGTTGTCCCTCCTTTATCCGTTAGCATGCGGCGTTGTGCTTTCGCTTATTCGGCGCATAATTTGCGCCCGGTTTGAAACGATAAGTAGTGAACGACCGCGATGACTGCGAAGGAGGGACGAGCCATGGTTTACCATAAAACGAAGCAAGAGGCGTTTCAAGCAGCGCAAAAGGCGACGATGGAAGCGAAAGAATGGCACGATCACTTGGTGCGTGATCAAGCCGACTACGGCCACCAGCTGGCCCATCTTCGGCAAGAAGTAAACGAGGCGTTCGCCCAAATTGAAAACGCGCTCGAAGTTGCCTCGGAAACGCAGCGCGTGCAGCTCGAAAAATTCCGCAGCGATTTGCAGGCGATCGTTGACGAAGTCAATGAAAACGAGTAAGGGAATGCCGGCGGCGGACATTCCCTTTTTTCATGCTATGGCAGTCCGGGATGGAGGAATGGCCGCCACGCTATTGGTTCTTTTTTCGTTTTTTGTTGTTTTGGCGCTGTGCTTCTGTCAGTGGTTCATTGGAAAACTCTTCGTTGTAGCCGGCCCCCATTCCTTGCGCTTTGGCGGCGTTCATGCCAGGGATCACGTGGTTTGCTTTTCGCTTTGCCATTCGTTTCACCTCCGCTTCTAGTTTGCGACGAAACGGGCGCCTTATTCCTCTTTTGCCGCCGTTAAGGAAGCCAGCCCGTGAGACACTGGAAATCATTATTTACAACTTGTGCTGTTCTATAATAAGATAAAGTCGTGCCGAACTTTATGGGGATTGGGAGAATTCATGCTATTTTTTCGACTTTTGTGCGAAAAAATAGTATAGTATTATTGTGAAGTGAAGGGGGTTATACATATGGCGAAACAAGATGTGTTCAACGCCCGTTCTTCATTCGAAGTCAACGGTAAAAAATACAATTATTACCATTTGCAAGCGCTTGAAAAAGCGGGAATCGGCCAGGTGAGCCGCCTGCCGTACTCGATCAAAGTGTTGCTTGAATCGGTGCTCCGCCAAGTCGACGGGCGCGTCATTACGAAAGAGCACGTCGAAAACTTGGCGAAATGGGGAACGCCCGAGATGAAGGACATCGACGTGCCGTTTAAGCCGTCGCGCGTCATTTTGCAAGACTTCACGGGCGTGCCGGCTGTCGTTGATTTGGCTTCGATGCGCAAAGCGATGGCGGATCTAGGCGGCGACCCGTACGAAATCAACCCGGAAATTCCGGTCGATCTCGTCATCGACCACTCGGTGCAAGTCGACCGCTACGGGTCAGACGATGCGCTGGAGTACAACATGGATTTGGAATTCAAACGGAACGCCGAACGGTACAAGTTTTTGAAATGGGCGCAAAAAGCGTTTAACAACTATCGTGCCGTTCCGCCGGCAACGGGGATCGTCCACCAAGTAAACTTGGAATATTTGGCAAGCGTCGTTCACGCGGTCGAAGGGGAGAACGGCGAGTACGAGGCGTTCCCGGATACGCTTGTCGGCACGGACTCGCATACGACGATGATCAACGGCCTCGGCGTCCTCGGTTGGGGAGTCGGCGGTATTGAAGCGGAAGCCGGCATGCTCGGCCAGCCGTCGTATTTCCCGGTTCCGGAAGTCATCGGCGTCCGTTTGACAGGCAAGCTGCCGGACGGAGCGACGGCGACTGACCTGGCGCTTAAGGTGACGCAAGTGCTGCGGAAAAAAGGCGTCGTCGGCAAATTCGTTGAATTTTTCGGACCAGGAGTGGCGACTTTGCCGCTTGCCGACCGGGCGACGATCGCCAACATGGCGCCGGAATACGGGGCGACGTGCGGCTTCTTCCCGGTTGACGCCGAAGCGCTTGACTACTTGCGTTTGACCGGCCGCGACGAACATCACGTTCAAGTCGTCGAAGCGTATTGCAAAGCGAACGGTCTGTTCTACACGCCGGATGCACCGGAGCCGGTGTTTACGGATGTTGTGGAAATCAACTTGTCGGAAATTGAAACGAATTTGTCTGGCCCGAAACGGCCGCAAGACTTGATTCCGCTCTCGAAAATGAAACAGTCGTTCCGCGATGCGGTGAAAGCGCCGCAAGGCAACCAAGGCTTTGGTTTGACGGAAGCGGATTTGGAGCGGGAAATTACGGTCGAGTTAAACGGCGAACAAGTGAAATTGAAAACGGGTGCGGTCGTCATCGCGGCGATCACGAGCTGTACCAATACATCCAACCCGTACGTTCTCGTCGCCGCCGGCTTAGTGGCGAAAAAAGCGGTCGAGAAAGGCTTGCAAGTGCCGAAATACGTGAAAACGTCGCTTGCGCCGGGCTCGAAAGTCGTCACCGGCTATTTGCGCGATTCGGGCTTGCTTCCGTATCTTGAGCAGCTCGGCTTCAACATCGTCGGCTACGGCTGCACGACATGCATCGGCAACTCAGGTCCGCTTGCGCCGGAGCTTGAAAAAGCGCTTGCGGAAAGCGACTTGCTTGTCACAAGCGTCTTGTCCGGCAACCGGAACTTTGAAGGCCGCATCCACCCGCTTGTCAAAGGCAACTATTTGGCATCGCCGCCGCTTGTTGTCGCCTATGCGCTCGCCGGCACGGTCGACATTGACTTGCTTAACGAGCCGATTGGCAAAGACAAAGACGGAAACGACGTCTATTTCCGCGACATTTGGCCGTCGATGGAAGAAGTGAAAGACGTCGTCAAACAGGCGGTCGATCCGGAACTGTTCCGCAAAGAATATGAGCGCGTGTTCGACGGAAACCCGCGTTGGAATGCGATCGAAACGACGGACGAACCGCTCTATCAATGGGATGAAAACTCGACGTACATTCAAAATCCGCCGTTCTTTGAAGGCTTGTCGCCGGATGTGCGCAAAGTTGAACCGCTCACCGGCTTGCGCGTCGTCGGCAAGTTCGGCGACTCGGTCACGACCGACCACATCTCGCCAGCTGGGTCGATCGGCAAAAACACGCCGGCAGGTCAATATTTGATTTCAAAAGGCGTCGAGCCGAAAGATTTCAACTCGTACGGTTCGCGGCGCGGCAACCATGAAGTGATGATGCGCGGCACGTTTGCGAACATCCGCATCCGCAACCAAATCGCGCCGGGCACGGAAGGCGGCTATACGACGTACTGGCCGACCGGCGAAGTGATGTCGATGTACGATGCGTGCATGAGATACAAACAAGACGGCACTGGGCTTGTCGTCATCGCCGGCAAAGACTACGGCATGGGCAGCTCGCGCGACTGGGCGGCGAAAGGGACGTTCTTGCTCGGCATTAAAACGGTCATCGCCGAAAGCTTTGAGCGCATCCACCGCTCGAACCTCGTTTTGATGGGCGTCCTGCCGCTGCAATTTAAAGAAGGCGAAAATGCGGAGACGCTCGGCTTGACGGGTAAAGAAGTGTTCGACATTCACATCGATGAAAACGTCAAACCGCGCGATCTCGTCAAAGTGACGGCAACGAACCCGGATACGGGTGAGAAGAAAGAATTTGAGGTCATCGTCCGCTTTGACAGCGAAGTCGAAATCGACTACTATCGCCACGGCGGCATTTTGCAAATGGTGTTGCGCGAAAAATTGGCGAAAGTGAAACAATAACGACAAAAAGCAGGCTCCCATATCGGGAAGCCTGCTTTTATTTTGTGTTGAGCTTTTTCGCTGCGTTCTCAAGCTTGCTTTTTGGATCCGGGGTGAACGTTCCGTCTTGGCCAAAGCCTTGCGGGTTGACGCCCGGCGCCTTCGTGCCGCGGTTTCGGCCGCCGTTTTTGGTCATTGCTCTCACCTCCGCTCTTTACGGATAGTATGGCCGCCCTTGGTCAAAATATAATCAAAGGAGGAAAGCTTCACTGTTTTTCGCTAAGAGCAATCGTTGCGGCTACGATGGGATGTTCCGCTTTTCCCGCCACCGTCTGCCCCAGAGGCGCATGCTTGGCAGTTCGGCGAAAATCATGCCGGCCAAAATCGCAGCGCCGCCAAGCCAGGCCGATGGCGACAGCCGCTCTCCAGCCCAAAGGTAGGCGGTCAAAGCGGCGAACACCGGCTCCATGGCGAAAATCAGCGCGACATGGGCGGGAGTCGTATATTTTTGCACCGCCGTTTGGATGAGAAACGCCGCGGTCGTCGCCAACAACGATGTCACAGCGAGCGCCCCCCATACTTCCGGGCGGCGGAGCACCGCCATATTCCACATTTGCGCGGCGTCTTCAAACCAAAAGGCAAAGAAGAAACAGAGGATGCCGACGGCAAAAATTTGCACCATGGTCAACAGCATCGTCGAATGCTGAGAGGAATAGCGGCCGGTGACGATAATGTGCATGGCAAAGGAAACAGCACAAAGAAAGACAAAGAAATCGCCCTGATTGAACGACAGCTCCGCTCCCCCTGTCAGCCAATATAGGCCGAACGCGGCAAGTGCCGCTCCAACGACCGCATTCACAGACGGTTTTTGCTTTAAAATCAAAAAGGAAAACAATGGAACGAGCACAACGCTCAGTCCGGTAATAAAGCCAGCTTTCGAGGAAGTGGTATACAACAGTCCGATCGTTTGGAATGCGTAGCCGCAAAACAGCCATAGCCCCATCCACGCTCCAGCGCCGATGACTCGCCATGACAACTGGCCGAAGAGTGGGCGGGAAGCGGTAGCCATCCAAGCGAGAAGCAACAAGCCGGCCAAACTGAAGCGAACGGCGTTAAACGACAACGGCTCCAAAAACGAAATGGCATTTTGGACGACGACGAACGTCGCCCCCCAGACGAACGTCACCATGAGCAGACTCAGATCGGCTATGGTTTGACGCTTCAATTCGAATCCTCCCTCTTCATATGCTTGCGCCTCATCTCATTTTGGGTGCTAGCCGCTAGTGTACCACAAGTAGGCCGAAAAAGATAGATATTTTGGAAAAAAGATGGGCGCCTGCGGCAAAATGGTTGATACAAGAAGAAATTGCGCATAATATTAGGTAATGAACAAGGGCGCAAGTGTGGTAAAATAAAAACCAGCTCCGATCATCGCCACGCGGAAGGGTGATAATGCGTTGGACGTACAAATCCACTGGACGTATATCACGCCGAAAAAACAAGAGGCGTTTCTTGTCTCCGATTGGGTCGATGCCAAAAAGGCGCTCGCTTTGGCGGATGATTTTGCAAAAACCGGGCGAACGAAAACAGTGGAGTTCGTCGATCGAAACGGCACGGTGTGGTCAAAAAAAGAGCTGCAAAAGCTGCTTGAGGAGATCGCCGGCGAGCCGCATGAGATCGTTGTGTATTTCGACGGCGGCTTTGACCATGAGACGTCCCAAGGCGGCGCCGGCGCAGTCGTATACTATAAGCAAAACGATCATCGCTACCGGTTGCGCGCCAACCGCCGGCTCGGCGAAATCAAATCCAATAATGAGGCAGAGTATGCGGCGTTTTGGTTTGTCATGCAGCTGCTCGAGGAACTTGGCGTCCATCATTTGCCGGTGACGTTCCGCGGCGACTCCCACGTCGTGTTAAAGCAGCTGTCCGGCGATTGGCCGTGTTTTGAGGATGATTTCAACATCTGGCTTGACCGCATTGAAGCGAAAATGCGCGAGCTTCACATCGAACCGGCGTACGAGCCGATTTCGCGCAAACAAAATAAAGAGGCGGATTCGCTCGCCCGCCAGGCGCTTGAAGGGCAGATCATCACAAGCCGAACGGAATTGACAGGGAAAGGGTAAGGTCGTATGGGAAAGAAGCGGAACCGACGCAAAGAAATATTGGACCAAATCGCTTGGCTGGAGGAAACGTACTGCGATGGCTGCTTTTTAAAAAGCACGTTCCGGAAAGAGTACGGCAAAACGTACGCCCAATCGTTTTGCATCCAGCAATGCACGGTCGGGGAACAAATGCGGCAGTACGGGGAGATGCTTCTATCAGCGCCGCCGCGTTCGCGTCGGTAATGAAGGAATTTTTTTCAAGAGGCGGTTGGTGCGGGCGATAGGAGCCCCAATCTGCGCTTTCGCGGGCCTGGGGCGGTGCCGGCTGTGACCAGGCAAGCTTTGGCGTTTGAACGGAGGAAGCGGATTCGCTGCGAAGGCCGGTGATTGACAGAACATACGTTTTAACATGGAGAAACCTCAAAAGCAGTTCTTCTTTTCACTCCAAAAGGAAATCGCTTTTTGTCCTCCGCCTTAATAGATGCAATTTAACTTCCCTCCGAAAGAAGTCTCCTACTTCTAAACGTGAAGGTGCGCCAGCACCAGTGAAAGTGGGAGATGAATTTCGGTTGGCGTTAGCCAACGAATAGGATAGAATATGGCTAGAACGGACACCTTCGGAACGAAGGGAAGCGTAAAGGGTTCTTGTGTGTGGCTTACCGTTCAGCGAACACACACAAGTCGCTTGAAGCCCCCACCTCTAAGCGAAGCGTAGGTGGTGGGTAGTTCACATTTGTAGCTTTTACTGAGCATTGGATCGACTGTCGAACGACTGAACAAACACCGCTTTCAGCCCCATGAATGGGTCTTTAAGCGAGTCGTTGTTCGGTCTTCCGTCACGCTAAAGCGTGACGGAGGCAAGCCATAGGCTTGCCTTCGACAGTCAAAAATGGATGAGCCACTTTTCCGTCAAGGATATGTTAAACGATTTCGTTGCATCTATATATATCGTTTTGCTGTTATTGCCGCGCCTCGCGAAGCTGGTGTTCGGCGCGGGCCAATGTTTGTTCGCAACGGGCGAGAAAATCACCGTCGACGCCCGTTGCTTCTTGGCGGGCGCGCGCAAGTTGGTCGCGGGCGTTTTTCACCGCTTGTTCGGCATGGCGAAGCATCTCGGGGTCGAGCTGCATCGTCGCCTGGCCGACCATTTTCTCCGCCGTTTCGACGAACATTTCCACTTGCTTTACATCGTTGTATCCCGTATGTACGTCGGCATCGCGTCTGACCATATGAACACCCCCTTTTCTTTATTGTTTGCTGCTTGGTGAAATTTATGCCAATCAAATGAAAAAGGCATCCTGTGATGGTGCAGGATGCCTTTCTTTCCGCTCCCGTTCTCTCGTCTATGTCAACGAAGTCTTATAATTTGACAACGTTCGCTGCTTGCGGTCCGCGGTTTCCTTGTACGATTTCAAACGAAACTTCTTGGCCTTCTTCCAACGATTTGAACCCTTCACCTTGGATCGCCGTGAAGTGAACGAATACGTCCGAACCGCCTTCCACTTCGATGAAACCATAGCCTTTTTCGTTGTTAAACCATTTTACTTTACCACGTTGCATAATGCTGAATTCCTCCTAATACCTTTAGCCTGTTCGGCTAACCTCAAGATTTTTATCAAATAACAAAATATACTTCACAGCCATCCAAGATGCGTCTTCATGTTGAATGCCTGAAATATATTCTGTTATATGATGACTTTACTATACACTACCGCGGGTGGCCGCGTCAAGCAAAAGAAAGGAAATTTCCGAAAAAAGTTGTTTGCCGGCCCGAAAAACAATGCGTTGAAAAGGAAAACGGGCCGCTGGGGAGAAAAAAGTCATGAGCGGGCAACAACGGCCATACATTGGAATAGGAACGACGAAAAGGGGGAGAAGCGGATGTACCGCGGAAAAATCGCGGGAAAAGAAGTGATCGTTCGATTGGGCAACCGGGTCAGCCTCCGCTATTTCAGCGACAATAAAATTTACCACATGGTTCTTTCGTACGGAGAGTCGGCGTTTCGCAAAGGGCAGGATATGTTTTGCATCTATAATGACCGCGTCGGCTTGATTGTCGCGGAAGTCGAGCAACAGGACGTCCCGGTCATTCGAATCGATTATATTATCGAAAACGAAAATGTGTACGAATAACCAATTGACAGCGGAAGGCGAATGCGGTAATCTCGAATGTAAGCGATAACAAAACAAGCCGCATTCGTCCTTGTTTCTCCCAGGGGCAGACGTGCCGCGCCAGCATCGTCTGTTTATTTTTTGGCTCGCGTTGAAACAAGCGGCTTCGTTTTTTCGTATGATGATATGACAAGAGAGACAAAGAGGTGACTACGGTGTTATTGCGCAAAATGATGTCAAGAGTCGGAGTCGGGTCGGCGCACGTCGACTTGATCTTAAATAAATCGTTATGGCGCCAGGGGGAAATGATTCAAGGGATCGTCCACATTTACGGCGGAACGGTGGAACAAAGGATCGAGCGGCTCGATGTGGAGCTCGTGCAAAAAACAATCGAAAACAGCAAGGAACTGGATGCCATTGTCGCCGTCATTCCGGCGGCCGGAGCGTTTTCGATCAAGCCGAGCGAGAAAAAGGAAATCCCGTTTTCCTACACGATTCCGGAAACCTTTCCGCCATCGCGCCCCGGCCGGTCGTACCGGTTCATCACCCGCCTTCATATCGAAGACGCGGTCGATACGCTCGACTTCGATTACGTGCAAATTTTGCCGAAAAAATATTTTGACAGCGTTTTCAAAAGATGATATGCTAAAAGCAAGTTAATACGTTGTGGTGGAGAAGCGGAGACCCACACATATTCCTCGTTGATGGGCGGGAAGTGTGTGGGTTTTTGCTTTTTCGCCCAACGGTTCACCCTCCGGAGGGGCTGGACAAACAGGAAATGGAAGAAGAAATCACGAAATGAAGAAAAGGGGGAAGAGAACAAATGTCGCCATTTTTAGGGGAGCTCATCGGCACGGCACTGCTCATCATTTTCGGCGCGGGTGTATGCGCCGGGGTCAACTTGAAAAAATCATACGCGGCCAACTCCGGCTGGATTGTTATTACGATGGGGTGGGGGTTGGCGGTGGCCGTGGCCGCATACGCTGTCGGCCAGTATAGCGGCGCCCATCTCAATCCAGCGCTGACAGTCGCGTTGGCGCTCGCCGGTGATTTTCCGTGGAAAGACGTGCCGGGCTATATTACGGCGCAAGTGCTTGGAGCCGTCATGGGAGCGGTCATTGTCTACCTCCACTATTGGCCGCATTGGAAAGAAACGGACGACCCGGGCGTCAAGCTTGGCGTGTTTGCGACAGGTCCGGCCGTGCCGAATGCGGCTGCCAACTTGCTTAGCGAGATCATCGGCACGTTTGTGTTGGTGTTGGCCATCTTGGCCATTGGCGCCAACCAGTTCGCCGATGGGCTTAATCCGTTTGTCGTTGGTTTTTTGATCGTGGCGATCGGCCTGTCGCTCGGCGGCACTACGGGATACGCCATTAATCCGGCCCGCGACTTTGGGCCTCGGTTGGCCCACTTTTTGCTGCCCATCCCAGGGAAAGGATCATCAAACTGGTCGTACGCATGGGTGCCGATCGTCGGACCGCTGCTTGGCGGCGCGCTAGGCAGTTTGGTGTATAAAGCTGTTTTCTTGGGAAAACCGTCAGGCGCATTATGGGGAGTGCTGGCGGCAACGGCAGCCGTTTTGGCGGCGGCGAAGATGACAAACGGAAAGACAGTGAGCGCCACAAGCCGCCGTTCTCTGTAGCTGGCATATGGGGATTGCAAGCTCATCAAGGAGAAGGGGGAAGAAGGTTATGAATCAATACATGTTAGCCATCGACCAAGGCACAACGAGCTCGCGCGCGATTTTGTTCAATCAAAAGGGCGAAATCGTCCATATGGCGCAAAAAGAGTTTACGCAATATTTTCCGCAGCCCGGCTGGGTTGAGCACAACGCCAATGAAATTTGGGGATCGGTGCTTGCGGTCATTGCCAGCGTCTTGTCCGAAGCGCAAGTGAAGCCGGAACAAGTGGCAGGGATCGGGATTACGAACCAGCGGGAGACGACGGTGGTGTGGGAGAAAGACACCGGCAACCCGATTTACAACGCCATCGTCTGGCAGTCGCGGCAGACGGCCGGCATTTGCGATGAACTGAAAGCGAAAGGGTATGACCCGCTATTCCGCAAAAAAACCGGCTTGCTTATTGACGCCTATTTTTCCGGGACAAAAGTGAAATGGATTTTGGATCATGTCGACGGAGCGCGCGAACGGGCGGAGCGCGGCGAATTGCTTTTCGGCACGATCGATACGTGGCTCATTTGGAAGCTGTCTGGCGGCCGCGTCCATGTAACCGATTACTCGAACGCGTCGCGCACATTAATGTTTAACATTCATACGCTCGAGTGGGATGACGAGCTGCTTGATATCCTAGGCGTACCGAAGGCGATGCTTCCTGAGGTTCGGCCGTCGTCGGAAGTGTACGCGAAAACCGCCCCTTATCACTTCTTTGGCGTCGAGGTGCCGATCGCGGGAGCCGCAGGCGACCAGCAGGCGGCCTTGTTCGGGCAGGCGTGCTTTACGGAAGGGATGGCGAAAAATACGTACGGCACCGGCTGCTTTATGCTCATGAACACCGGGGAAAAGGCGGTCGCGTCAAAACACGGGCTGCTCACGACGATCGCTTGGGGAATAGACGGCAAGGTCGAATACGCCCTTGAAGGCAGCATCTTCGTCGCCGGTTCGGCCATTCAATGGCTGCGCGACGGCTTGCGGATGATCAAAACGGCGGCGGACAGCGAAGCGTATGCCGAAAAAGTCGAGTCGACCGACGGGGTGTATGTCGTACCGGCGTTCATCGGGCTTGGCACGCCGTATTGGGACAGCGAGGTGCGCGGGGCGGTGTTTGGCCTCACGCGCGGCACAACGAAAGAGCATTTCATCCGGGCCACCTTGGAATCGCTTGCTTACCAGACAAAAGATGTGCTCGCCGTCATGGAAGCCGATTCCGGCATCTCGCTGACCACGTTGCGCGTTGACGGCGGGGCGGTGAAAAACAATTTCCTTATGCAATTCCAGAGCGATTTGCTTGCCGTTCCGGTCGAACGTCCGGTTGTGAATGAAACGACGGCCTTGGGTGCGGCGTATTTGGCCGGGCTGGCGGTCGGCTACTGGAACAGCCGAGATGACATCGCCGCCCAATGGCAACTCGAGCGCCGGTTTGAGCCGAAGATGGATGACGACAAGCGAACGATGCTCTACGATGGCTGGAAAAAAGCGGTGCGGGCGGCGATGGCGTTTAAATAACTATAGGGAACAAAGCAATAATCGATCGTAAATGGGCGGCCGCGGTCAAGCTGTGTCCTTTTCCACTTTTTTGTTCATTGCTTAGGCAGATGTTCCTTTCGTGGAGCATCTGCTTATTTATTGTCCAAAAAATAGTGGTTGAAACGAACAGACGAAATCATATCGTGCATTTTATCCCCTTATTCAAATGGGAAAATGGAGGGAACAAATAACAAGATCAAGCTGATGAAACGTCGGGGATACGGATACAGAAATATCCGGCGTTTTGCATGGCGGGTTCGGCTAGAAACAGCTAACATACTTTCATGACAGGTGCAAGTACAACTTTTGGTGATGAACCTTTCTATAAATATTGAATTTACGAAAAAAAATGATAGAATACTAATTGAATTTACAAAAAAAAATGATAGAATATTATCTAAATATTATATATAGCCTAAAATCTAGTAATACTAACAAAAGGGAGAAGGACACATTGGCAAAGCAAACGTTATTGGAAATTGAGGAGCTGCGAGTCTCTTTCCGCATCGGTGATGACTATTATGCGGCGGTCGACGATGTTTCGCTGGCGATCGGAGAGAACGAAGTCGTCGCTCTCGTCGGGGAGTCGGGTTGCGGCAAAAGCGCACTCGCTTTGTCGATCATGGGTCTCCACCCGCCCGAAAAGACAAAAATTGAGGGGCGCCTGCACTTTAAAGGGACAAATTTGCTGTCGCTCTCCGTTGCCGAACTCAATCGCATCCGCGGCAAAGAAATCGGGATGATCTTTCAGGATCCGTTAACGGCGCTCAATCCGCTCATGACGGTCGGCCGGCAGATCGAAGAAAGCATGGATTACCATCTGCGGCTGTCAGCAGCCGAAAAAAAGAAGCGAACGATCGTCTTGCTTCGCAAAGTCGGCATTCCGGAGCCGGAAAAGGTGTACCACCGTTATCCGCACGAGTTGTCCGGGGGGATGCGGCAGCGGGTCGTCATCGCGATCGCCATCGCCTGCGAACCCGCCCTGCTCATCGCCGATGAACCGACAACGGCGCTTGATGTGACGATTCAGGCGCAGATCATAGGGCTGCTCAAAGAGTTGCAGCAGCAAATGAAAACGAGCATTATTTTAATCACGCATGATTTGGGGGTGGTGGCGGAAATGGCGGACCGTGTGGCGGTCATGTATGCTGGGGAAATCGTTGAGTTAGCGGACGTCGATACCATTTTTCACCGTCCGCTTCATCCATACACTCGCTCATTGTTGCAGTCGATCCCGTCTGCGCAGACGAAAAAGGAACGACTCCACGTCATCCAAGGGATCGTTCCGCCGCTGCATAAACTGCCGCGGCGCGGCTGCCGCTTCCAGCCGCGCATCAGCTGGATTGGGGCGGATAAGCACGAATCGGATCCGAAGTTGCGGGAAGTGGAGCCGGGGCACTGGGTGCGTTGCACATGTTACCAACATTTTTATTTTCCCGATGATCAAACGGTAGGTGGAATCGGCTATGGCGCTTCTTAACGTCAACCATTTGAAAGTATACTATCCGGTGCGCGGCGGTTTTTTTCGCCGGGTGGTCGACCATGTCCGCGCGGTGGACGATGTCAGTTTCACGCTGAACAAAGGGGAAACGTACGGGCTCGTCGGCGAGTCCGGCTGCGGCAAGACGACGACAGGGCGCACGATTATCGGTTTGATCCGCGCCACGGCCGGGGAAGTGCTGTTTGAAGGGACGGATTTGACAAAGCTTCGCCGCCGCGAGTTTCATCCGTATCGGAAAGACATCCAGATGATTTTCCAAGATCCGTATTCTTCGCTCAATCCGCGCAAACGTGTGCTCGACATTGTCGCCGAGCCGCTCCGCAATTTTGAACGCCTGTCCCCGCAAGAGGAGCGGCAGAAGGTGCAATACGTTTTAGAGCGGGTCGGCTTGAGCGCGGAGTCGATTTACAAATATCCGCATGAATTTTCCGGCGGACAGCGCCAACGCATCGGCATTGCGCGGGCGCTCACGCTCAATCCGAAGCTCATCATCGCCGATGAGCCGGTGTCGGCGCTTGATGTGTCGGTGCAGGCGCAAGTGTTGAATTTCATGAGAGAAATCCAGCAGGAGTACGGGCTGACGTATTTGTTCATCAGCCATGATTTAGGGATCATTCGGCATATGTGCGACCGCATCGGCATTATGTACCGCGGCCGGCTCGTGGAGGAAGGGACGAGCGAGGAGATTTTTACGAATCCTCAACATATTTATACGAAACGTCTGCTCTCCGCCATTCCGAACGCCGATCCGCGCGAACGCGGCCGGCAGGAGGCGCTTCGCCGCGAAGTGGAAAAAGAATATGAGCAGTCGTATTCCCGCTATTTTGATGCAAACGGCCGGGTTCACCCGCTCAAGCCGATTTCGCCGACGCACTCGGTGGCCATTCCGTAAAGAGGGGAAGACGGGAAGATGCTGAAATTTATTTTACGGCGAATCCTTATTATGATTCCGCAATTGTTTTTGCTGAGCGTCCTCATTTTCTTGCTGGCGAAGGCGATGCCGGGCGATGCGCTGACGGGGCAGCTGGCGGCCAACCCGAAAATGGATCCGCAGACGCTTGAGGAAATGCGGGAAAAACTTGGCTTGAATGATCCGGTACATATTCAATACATCCGTTGGGTGAAAAACATGCTGCAAGGGGATCTCGGCCTTTCCTATACCCACCAGCAGCCGGTCACTGATCTGCTGGCCGGACGGATCGGGAATACGGTGTTGCTGTCGGCGGCGATTTTAATTTTGACGTACCTGATTGCCATTCCGCTTGGCATCGTGTCGGGGCGATGGACAGATACATGGGCTGATAAGCTGATCGTCGGCTACAGCTATCTCGGGTTTGCCACGCCGCTGTTCATTTTTGCTTTGATCATGCTGTTTATTTTCGGCTTTCACCTTGGCTGGTTTCCAACCGGCGGCAGCGTGGACGTTCAGGTCGAGGAAGGGACGCTCGCTTACTATTTAAGCAAATTGAACCATCTCATGCTTCCGGCGTTGTCGGGAGCGCTCATCAACACGGTCGTTACGATTCAATATTTGCGCAGCGAAATCGTCGATACGAAAGTGAAAGATTTCGTGAAAACGGCGCGGGCGAAAGGCGTGCCGGAGCGGCACATCTATTGGCGCCATATTTTGCGCAATTCGTTTTTGCCGATCGCGGCGTTTTTAGGGTATGAGATCACCGGGCTTGTCGGCGGTTCCGTGTTTTTGGAGTCGATCTACAGCTATCCGGGGCTTGGCCAGCTGTTTTTGCAGTCGATTATGCAGCGGGATTACAGCGTCGTGACGGCGCTCGTCATGATTTCCGGCCTGGCGACGCTGGTGGGCACGCTGTTGTCGGACATCATTTTGAGTGCGGTCGACCCGCGCATCCGGATTGAGTAGGGAAGGAGGAAGGCAGCTGACATGAAAGCGGAAATCAGCGGCCCAACGCCGGCCGGAGCGAACATCGAGAAAAGCCCTTCCGCCTTTTCGATCATGTGGCGGGAGGTGGTTCGGGATCGGCTCGCGCTTGGTTCGCTCATCATTTTAGGAATCCTTTTGTCGATCGTCTATGGCGTGTCGCTCTTTTTGGATCAAGAGGAAATCGTGAAAGTGGATTTTCTTTCCATCTATTCTCCGCCGTCAGCGGAACACTGGCTTGGCACAGACTACGGAGGGCGCGACGTGTTTGGCCAGCTCATCATCGGCGCCCGCAATTCGTTTACGATCGGGCTGGCCATTACGCTCATCACTGGGGCGATCGGCCTCATTGTCGGATTGGTGGCCGGCTATTTCGGCGGCTGGATTGACAATGTCATTATGCGCATCATCGATTTTATTCTCGTTCTGCCGTTTTTGATGCTCGTTATTGTTTTTGTCGCCATTGTGCCTAAATATAATGTATTGACGTTCATTTTGATCATGAGCGCGTTTTTGTGGACGGGCAAAGCCCGGCTGATCCGCGCCAAAACGCTGGCCGAGCGCGAGATGGATTATGTCAGCGCGTCAAAAACGCTCGGCACGCCAGATTGGAAAATCATTATTTTTCAAATTTTGCCCAACCTCAGCTCGATCATCATCGTCAATTTGACGTTAAATTTGGCGGGCAACATCGGCATCGAGTCCGGGCTCACGTATCTTGGCTTCGGGCTGCCGGAGAGCACGCCGAGCTTAGGGACGTTGGTCAGCTATGCGACCAACCCGGATGTTTTGCAAAACAAATGGTGGGTTTGGTTGCCTGCGTCATTGCTTATTTTAGTGATGATGCTGTGCATAAATTTCATCGGCCAAGCGCTGAAACGTGCGGCTGATGCAAGACAACGACTAGGATAAGGGGGAAGAAAATGTGAAGAGAAAATGGCTGGCGGCTCTCGCCGCGCTCTTGCTCGTGCTCGCCGGGTGCACGGGCAAATCCGACACAACGAGCGGAAAGGGCAACAATAACGAAAAACCGGCGGCTCAGAAGGAAGACATCAGCAAATTCCCGATGACGGTGAAAAACGACGGGAAAATCATCGATGGCGGCGTGTTGAAATACGGCCTTGTGTCCGATACGCCGTTTGAAGGGACGCTCAGCTATGCATTCTACACCGGAGCGCCCGACGCAGAGATTTTGCAATTTTTTGACGAGTCGCTTTTCCGGACGAACGGTGACTATGAAATTACAAATGATGGGGCTGCCACGTATGAGTTGTCGGATGATAAAAAGACGATGACAATCCGTATTAAAGACAATGTGAATTGGCATGACGGCCAGCCGGTGACCGCTGAAGACTTGGAGTATGCGTATTTGGTCATCGGCCATAAAGATTACACCGGCGTCCGTTATGGCAATGCGCTCATCCAAGGGATCGTCGGGATGGAAGAATATCACAGCGGCAAAGCGGATAAAATTTCCGGCATTAAAGTCATCGACAAAAAGACGTTGACGATCACATGGAAACAGGCCAATCCGTCGGTGTTGACTGGCATTTGGGCGTATCCGCTGCCGAAGCATTACTTGAAAGACATTCCGATCAAAGACTTGGCGAAATCGGATAAAATCCGGAAAAACCCGATCGGGTTCGGTCCGTTTAAAGTGAAGAAAATCGTTCCGGGCGAGTCGGTAGAGTTTGTTCGCAATGATGACTACTGGGCTGGCAAACCGAACTTGGAAGGCGTCATTTTGAAAGTCGTCAGCCCGCAAGTCGTCCTGCAAGCGCTGAAAAAAGGCGAAATTGACGTCGCTGAGTTCCCGACTGACCAATATTTGAACGCGAAAGGGACGAAAAACATTCAGTTTATCGGTAGAGTGGATTTGGCGTACAACTATATCGGCTTTAAACTCGGCCATTGGGATGCGAAAAAGCAGGAAAACGTAATGGACAATCCGAAATTCCAAAACAAAAAACTGCGCCAAGCCATGGCGTACGCCATCAACAACCAAGAGGTGGCCGACCGCCTGTATCATGGTTTGCGCTTCCCGGCGAACACGCTCATTCCGCCGTCGTTCCCGGGCTATCATGACAGTTCCATCAAAGGGTATACGTACAATCCGGAAAAAGCGAAACAATTGCTGGATGAAGCGGGATATAAAGATGTGGATGGCGATGGCCTCCGCGAAGATCCAAACGGCAAAAAATTCAAGGTCAACTTCTTGGCGATGAGCGGTGGGGACATCGCTGAACCGCTGGCCAAATTTTATATGCAATGCTGGAAAGATGTGGGCCTCGATGTTCAGCTTGTAGACGGACGCTTGGCGGAGTTCAACTCCTTCTACGATATGGTCGAAAAAGACGATCCGAAAGTGGATGTCTACGCCGCCGCTTGGGCAACTGGAACGGACGTCGACCCGTACGGATTGTACGGCCGCAACGCCATGTTCAACTACTCGCGCTGGGTGAATGAGAAAAACGATGAACTGTTGGAAAAAGGCCATTCCGAACAGGCGTTTGACAAGGAGTATCGCCGGAAAATTTACAGCGAGTGGCAAAAGCTAATGAACGAAGAAGTTCCGGTCATCCCGACGTTGTATCGTTCGGTCATTTATGCCGTCAACAACCGCGTTGCCAACTTCACGGTCGATCCGAGCTCGAAACTGACGTGGAAAGATGTCGGCGTCACGTCCGAGCAACCGGAAGTCGAACAATGACGATTGTTGCCTTTGATGATGTACGATAAGATAGAAGATAAATTGCATACGTCTTATCAAGAGTGGGCGAGAGAACGGGCTTGATGACCCCACAGCAACCTGCCGCAGGCAAGGTGCTAACACCCGCAAAGCGGTTTCGCTTTGGATGATAAGAACGGCTCATGACCCCTTTCGCCTCATTCCGAGGCGAAGGGGGTTTTTGTCGATGGGAGGTGAAGGAGAAACAGTGGAGGAGGCGGTTTCGCTCCGTGCTTGCATGGCCGCTCATCTCCCTGCCGCAGCGTTCGCCGTTTGTGTCATGCGCTGTGTGCAGGCGGAGCTCATCCGGTTTGACTCTAAGGCGGCGGCTGACAAGCATCTTGGCACAAATCCGCCGGTTTATGAAAACATACGGCCTTGACCGCGGCGGAACCGAGCGGGAGTATATGCGCATTTTTCAAGACATTTTGTACAATCCCGTCTTGTATCGCATCGTTCAAGAATTGATTTTATTTTTATATCGGTTGTTCCACTTGCCAGGCACCGCCTTTTTCTTAATGACAAAAGCCGCCGATGCCCGCCGTTTGATCGACGCCGTCGCTTCCTTTGTCGGCAGCTACTCGATCGGTCTATTGATCACCAATAAAGTGTTCAAAGAAGGCAAATATACCGTGAAAGAAGCGGCGATCATCGCTACCGGCTTTTCCACCGTATCGGTGACATTTATGGTCGTTGTGGCGAAAACATTGGGGCTCATGCCAATCTGGAATGCGTATTGTTTTTGCCCGCTTTGCTTGTCACCGAAGCTCCGCTTGTCACAAAATTCATTATTGCGGTCGTATCCGTCTCGGCGATCCTATTCTTTTCCGCTGTCATTCTATGCATTTTATCTACAGAAATTCCGCTCAGCTTGCCGAGGCTGCTGGTCATCTGGTTCGAACGCACCGTCTTGACGCTCATCCTCACCGCGCCGCTCGCATATTGGCTGCTTTGACGGGAGCGCGGCGCTTCGATGAAAACGGACATCGATGGGGTGGCTGCGATTTTCAGGTTCGCCGCCATTCCATCAACCCGATTGAGAAGTTTCAGCGCCATGAAAGCCTGTCCACCTCCGAGACAGGCTTTCACAGCGTTTCCCGCTGCTGCTTTAACAAATCGCGAATCTCTGTCAATAGCTCCTCCTCTTTCGTTAGCGTCGGCGCGGTTTCCTTCACCTCTTCCTGCTTTTTCACCCGTTCATACAGCGTGTTGATCAATTTCACAAACAGGAAAATCGAAAACGCGATGATCAAAAAATCGACGACCGTTTGGATAAACGCCCCATATTTCACTTCCGCTTTGCCGACTTTCCACGACAGGCCGCTGAAATTGATGCCTCCCAACAATAAGCCGACGAGCGGCATGATGATGTCATTGACGAGCGAAGAAACGATTTTGCCAAATGCCCCGCCGATAATGACCCCGACGGCCAAGTCGATGACATTGCCGCGGACGGCGAATTTTTTAAACTCGTTCCACATGGTCATCTCCTTCCGAAGAAAATGTTCGTCTGCTATTATACACGACCGGCCGCAACATTGAAACTTTTTAGTTTAAATCGTAGCAAATCAATTGGTTTTATAGTATTATAGAATACGTTCATCAACCAAAACAAAAGGGGGAACGCATCGTGGAAATGACCGCACAACAACGAGACGTTCGCGCGAAACAAGCAGCGAACGCCCCGAAAAATCCAACCGCATGGATCATTGCGGTCTCCTGTTTTGTGTTAATCGGCGGAGCACTGTTCTTATATAGCCGCGTGTCTTGGCAACAGGCGCTTTTGTACGTGCTGGGTGCGTTTGGTGGCTTTGTGCTTTATCAAGCCCATTTCGGTTTTACTTCGGCCTGGCGGAAATTCATTTTGTACCGTCAAGGGGAAGGCATTCGAGCACAGATGGTCATGATGGCGGTGGCAAGTGCGTTGTTTTTGCCGTTGCTGATAAAAGGATCGATATTCGGCCATTCCGTTGCTGGGAATGTGCATGAAGTCGGCATTGCTGTCATGATTGGTGCCTTTATTTTCGGGATCGGCATGCAGCTGGGTGACGGCTGCGCGTCCGGGACGCTGTACCATATTGGCGGCGGTGATACGAACGGTGTCGTCACCTTGATCGGGTTTATCGCTGGATCGGTCATTGCGACGACGCATTTTGATGTTTGGATGCGTATGCCGCACGTCGATCCGATTTCGCTTATTGCTTCGTTTGGTGCATGGGGCGGCTTTCTGCTGCAACTTGTTTTGCTGGCGGTTGTCTATTATGTCGTGACGGTGATGGAAAAGCGGCGCCACGGCAAGCTGTTGACGACACCGCTTGAACACCGCCACGGATGGAAAACCATTTACAAAGGCCCATGGTCATTGTTGGTTGGCGCGTTATTATTGGCGCTGATGAACGTGCTTGTTCTCATGTTCAAAGGTTCGCCGTGGGGCATCACATCCGCATTCGCCTTGTGGGGAGCGAAGTTTGTCCAGCTGTTTGGTGTCGATCCGACGGCTTGGGCGTATTGGCAAGATGAGGCGAAACGGCAGGCGCTCGCCAATCCGCTCTACTACGATACAACGACGGTCATGGACATTAGCTTAATGTTCGGCGCCTTATTGGCGGCGGCGCTCGCGGGCCGCTATACGAAGCCCGTGCAATGGAAGCGTCCGACGCGCATGACAATCGGTGCACTCATCGGTGGATTGATGATGGGATACGGTGCCCGGTTGGCGTTCGGCTGCAACATCGGCGCGTATTTCAGCGGCATCGCTTCCTTCAGCGTCCATGGTTGGATTTGGTTTGTGTTTGCTTTCCTTGGCAGCTTGATCGGTGTCAAGTTGCGTCCGTATTGTGCGTACAAAAACTAAACGTTCGAACATCGGCATCCCGTCATGTTGGCGGGATGCTTTCGTTATGCCGGACGGAATATGATACAATGGCCGTAGTGCTTTGACATACCCCGCGTCCGCTTTTTCGAAACCGTTTTCTTTTTGATGGCAGAGGAAAGGGCGCAGCGGTGCTTATTGGAAGGAGGGAAAAGGCATGCGGCAAGCGGCCTCGATCGTCTGCATCGGCGGGGCGAATGTCGATCGGAAAGCGCGGTTGCTTGCGCCGTTTCAGCTTGGCACGTCCCATCCCGTCACCACGACGCAAACGGCGGGCGGGGTGGCGAGAAACGTGGCGGAAAACTTAGGGCGGCTTGCTCAACCTGTTTCACTCGTCAGCACCGTTGGCGATGATCGCGATGGACAGTGGCTCATTGACGTGACGAGCCGATATGTCAATACGAGCTTCATCGTGCGAACGCCAAAAGCGAACACCGGGACGTATACAGCGGTGCTCGATGAACGCGGCGAGATGGTTCTCGCCTTGGCGGATATGGCCATTTATGATACAGTGGGGGAAGAATGGCGAAAGCAGCAATGGACTCGGCTCGGTCCGATTTCTGCGGTCGTGCTTGACACGAATTTCCCGAAGGCTGTCATTCGTTCGGTGATTGCACAATGCCGCCAAGAGGACATCCCGCTTTGTGCCGTGACGGTGTCGGTTCCAAAAGTGAAGCGATTGCCCAGCGATTTGTCTGGTGTGACGTGGTTTGTCACGAATGAAGCGGAGGCTAAGGAATTTGTGGGACGCGACGGATATACGGACGACATCATGGAAGTGATCCTTCACGACGGCGCCCAGAACGTTGTCATCACGCGCGGCGCAAACGGCGTCGCGTACGCCGCCAAGCAAGGGGAAACAGGAGCGATTGCGGCGCCGAAGGTTGAGGTCACCGACGCCACCGGAGCGGGCGACGCCTTTGCGGCTGGATTTTTGTACGGCGTCTTAGGCGGACATACGGTGGAAGACGCCTGCCGCTTTGGGATGAGCAACGCAGCGCTTACGCTGCAAACGGCCGAAACGGTGCATCCCGCTTTGAATGAACACCTGTTGCAAGCCGCCTATGCGCGGTATTTTCGCGAAGGGGGAACGAAGTGATATGAATGATTTTCTCGTCTTTTCCGAAGAAGTCGCTCAAGCGAAGGCCGAAAAAAAGCCGATTGTCGCCTTAGAATCAACGATCATCTCGCATGGCATGCCGTATCCGGAAAACGTGCAGACGGCGAAAGACGTCGAGCGGATCATCCGCGACCGCGGCGCTGTGCCGGCGACGATCGCGATCATCGATGGAAAGATTAAAATCGGGTTAACGGATGACGAACTTGAATTGTTAGGGACAAGCCACGATGTAGAAAAAGTGAGCCGCCGCGACTTGCCGTATGTCGTCGCCATGAAGAAACACGGGGCGACGACCGTGGCGGGGACGATGATTTGCGCCCAGATGGCGGGCATCCGCGTATTTGCGACCGGCGGCATCGGCGGCGTGCACCGCGGCGCCGAACAGACGATGGACATCTCTGCTGACTTGCAGGAACTCTCGCGCACCAACGTCGCGGTCGTCTGCGCCGGGGCAAAATCAATTTTGGATTTAGGCTTGACGCTTGAATACCTCGAGACGCATGGCGTTCCGGTCATCGGCTATCAGACGGACGTCCTGCCGGCGTTCTATTCGCGGACGAGCCCGTTTCGCGTCGACTATCGCCTCGACAGCGCAGAAGAAATCGCTCAGTTCATCGAAACGAAATGGAAGCTTGGGTTAAACGGCGGTGTTGTGATCGCCAATCCTGTCCCAAAAGAAGAGGAGCTCGAGGAGTCGTATATCACCGCCATCATCGAACAAGCGCTTAAGGAAGCAGAAAAGCAGCACATCACCGGCAAAGCGGTCACCCCGTTTTTGCTTGACCGTGTGAAAACGTTAACCGGAGGCAAAAGCTTGCAAGCAAACATCGCCTTAGTGAAAAACAACGCCGCCTTGGCGGCCGACCTTGCCCGAGAGCTTTCTTGATGCGAACGCCCCCGCCTTGATGGAAGGGCGGGGGCATGATGGAGTTCACGGGAAAGGAAAACGGTTTTCAAATCGGGCGCGATTTCGTCTAAAGTGTTGTGGAAATTAAGCTCCCGTACTTTGACCTAAAAAACAACCCGCCCCATGCGTTGAAGCAGGGAGCGGGCTTTCCGCTTAAAACGCCACCGCCATCAAGCTTAAGCTCCCATACTGGTACTCACGGAACAACACGCGCGGCGCCCCGCCGCGATCGCCGGCCCCGTAGGCGATCCAGTACGGCGCGAGATGCTCGGGCGTCGGCACAGCCTGCTTGGCGTACGGCGCCTTGTTCTCATACTCGAACACCTCTTCACTATGGGCGGCGGATCGGCTGAGAAGCCAATCATCAAATGCGACGGCCCATTCGTCCGCCTCCGCATGCCCTTCCCAACGGAGCGCCATCAAATTGTGCACCGTCCCGCCGCTGCCGATGACCATCAATCCTTCGTCACGCAATGGACGCAGCGCCTCACCAAGCTGGAACAATTGCTTCGGCGTCCACCACGGCACGACCGACGCCTGCACAACCGGAATATCCGCTTTCGGAAATAAGCGGTAGAGTAGCACCCACGAACCGTGATCCAACCCCCGGGTCCGATCGACGGCCACTTCCGCCACACCGCCTAGGCGCTCCCGCACGCGCTCCGCCCACTCGACCGACCCGCGCGCCGGATACACCACTTCATACAACTCGCGCGGAAACCCGGAAAAATCATAAATCATGTCATACGTCCCCTCAACCACCGAAACCGTCGGTTGGCGCGTCATCCAATGGGCGGTAAAGACGACGACCGCCTGCGGGCGAATTCCTTCCCCGAGTTTGCCCAAAAGCGCCGTGTACGCATTGTCTTCGATTGCCAACATCGGCGAACCGTGAGCGAGAAATAGGGTGGGGGGTCTCATCGTTCCATTCCTCCCTTGAGTCATATTGACGGATCAACACTTTGCAGCCTGATGCCGCCTTTAGAAAGCTGGTGAAAAATTTGTTTTTTGCTTGAACCGGTGGCAGTTCATCAGAAAGGGGGACAGATCTGACAAGGCTTCCCTAATTGAAAAAAATAATGGGGATGAGCTGCCTTTTTCATTCCTCGTCGGCCTTTCTAGACGATTCGACGAAAAACGGTGTATGGGCCGCTTCCCTTGCCAATCCCCTTACCCTTAGTGCAGTATAAGCATCCTTTGCCATTCTATGCACTTGCAAAACTTTTCCTTGTCCATTTAACCTTTTAAAACAGCAAAAAATCAGTTATAATATACCCGTCTGACACGCCATAAACGGTATGCATCAACAAACATGACTAGAGCCTGCCCCCAGTTCACTGGCAACCAAACAATGAACATATTCTCAAACTGGCCGCGCGTTTGATCGGTTGCACAGCGCCAAAGGCAAGGAGCGGTCTCGTTTCGATGTTTTTCCTCAAAAAACCAGGAACGGATCAAACAATCGGAATTCTCGACGTCTCGAGGGGATGGAGTCTCTCCCCTAGCCGTCCCAGCGCTTAGGTGTACATTCTTATCATGGCCCCGTAGCTCAGTGGATAGAGCGTCGGTTTCCTAAACCGTGCGTCGGAGGTTCGAATCCTCTCGGGGCCGTTCCAACGATCCGACTAGTTCGGATTAAAATTCTTAAACCCCTTGATACGACTGCGTTTGCAGTCATTTTCTATTTTTTGGAATCCGAAAAAATACGATAGAATTTGAAAAAATTTTGCACGAATTTTGCACGGCTATTTGGCATGATGCAGTTCCTCCATTGCCAGATCAACTTGGCGGAATCCTTTTTGCTTCATTCCCTTCTATTCTAGAAACAGTCAAGTACCACTTTTGGCGAAGATCCAAAATGACATGTATAAGATAAAACGGGTTTGGTGTATGCACATCGGATTTTGCACGATTTAGACGTCGAGATTAAATGGAACTCAAACACATAAATTCAGGATGAGTTCATACGATCACGGTGGAGAAAATCGTCCAAAGCTATGGGAATATATAAAAAATGGTCGAGAGCGACCGACGATATTGGAATAAACGAAAGGGATAAGAGGCGGCAATCAAAGACATCATTGTTACGCTTGCGGCTTTGGCGGCGCTAATCAAAAATGTCCTCGACATCCTAGACTGGTTCGACCGCCGCCGCAAGCGACAGTAAGCGGACGAGGGGGTGGGGTTCTCCCCAACCTCACCCTCTCACAACTATTATATCCGTTCTTCCACACAAATTCCATATGAAATGGTTGAAAAAGACAGATGCAACAGACTGGTTTTTCCTTATGCTGTATCTCTCCTGGCTTAGTGAAATTGATTTTGATGACATGACGTTTTTAAGATGGATCACATTGGGATTAGGGATCGTCTGGATCGTGATCGTCGTCATCAAATACAAACTGAAATTCGAAGGGGATGAATGATGGAGTATCATTTAAAAAATCGGAGAGAGGTAGAGGACTTCATTCGAAATGAAGTCCTCACGACTTCTGAAGTAGTTGAAATTCTTGGTGTCACACGTCAAAGAGTGAGTCAGATGATTGCGGGCGGCAAGTTAAATCCGATCAAAAAGCTACGCGGCGACAGTTTGTTTTTAAGAAGCGACATCGAGGAAAAGAAAAAAGAATTGGAGGCGTTGCGCAAGAAATACCGGCCGTATGATATGGAATGATGATTACGAATCTCCACCTTTAGAGTGGGGATTTTTTTATTTTAATACAAAATTCGACAATCTTTTTGATCAAAATTGATTACTATTGAAATTAATGGATAAAGCTTTGAAATGGGGGCTCAATGATGTACGTTGTAGATGGGACTAGCAGAATCATCTATTATCCATCAAATTATACAAATTATCTATGGAGTGGGCAAACGCTGAAAAGAGGTGATCGAAATGATTATGTGAAGACATTGCAATCTTGGCTTTATAAAGCCGGATTTAATCCCGGGGGAATTGATGGAGTTTACGGAGCAAATACAGAGAAGGCTGTGAAGGAATTTCAGAAGAAGGTTGGAATCACGGCCGATGGAATTGCGGGGAAACAAACGTACCAAGCTCTACAAGAGTATGTGAGAACACAAACAACAGTGTCCCGATCAAACTCATCAGGTAGCGATGATCGTTGGACAGGTCAGACGCTTAGGGAAGGAGATCGGGGACAAGCCGTAAAAGATTTGCAGGCTAAGCTTCAACGATTGGGGTATAACGTCGGAGCTGTTGATGGTATTTACGGTAAACAAACAGCAGAGGCAGTGAAAAGCTTTCAAAAAGCGCATGGGTTGACAGCGGATGGCTTGGCGGGAAAAAGCACTTATCATGCTATCGAGCACGCCATGCAGCAAAAAATTTATTATAATCAAAAAACGATTGTTGAGAATAAGTATAAAGCATTGGAAAACAAGGTTCATTCTAAAGATTCTACATGGGAAGAAGTGGTGAAATCTTTAAAAGAAATTGCTAAATTAGGATTTGATTTCATCATTGGTGATGATATTAAAACTTTATTGGATGGCAATGCTAGTACAATAGATAAATTGATTGCTTCCCTAAGCTTTATTCCAGGTGGTAAAGTTGTAAATGAGGGTGTTAAACTGAGTAAAATGGGGAGTAAAGTATTGTTGAGGCTTGATTTGCAATTTTTTGCTAGAGAAGCAGTACATTCTGTTATTAGATCTTTACCGGAAAATCCTAAAGATTTATTGAAGAGGGGATGGCAGGATGTAACTGATCCAAGAATGAAAGCAAATACTAAAATGAGAGAATATAAAGACCCTGTAACGGGTCTAAAAGTTAGATTTGACCCAGCAACGCCAGGAGCAAGTGGTTATGAAGGGAAAGATCATTATCATATATATAATCCTAATGCCACAGGAAAAAATGATATGTATTTGGACATAAATGGTAACCCGGTGGCAAAGGGATCAAAAGCTTCGCATATTGTGATTAATAGGGGGAAGAAATGATGAGAATATCTGATTTTCTTAAAAGATATAATTTACATGGGAGTTTAATTAATAATGTGGAATATGATTCCACTACAAAAAGAGTATCTATTGAAACTGAGTTATGTAAATGGCAGCAATTTGATTATGACGAAACTAAAGATCCTGAAATGATTGAGGGATTCATTGTTTTTGAAGATGTAACATATTTTGAAACAGATTGCGTTAAAGACTTTGATGCTGATGAAATATTGGAAGCGGTGCTTATTTCCGAAACTCCATCGCTTGAAAAAGTTAAAATAGTAACCGATGGGGTGAACATCATCATTATTGAGGCAGGGAATGTAGAGTGGCACTCACTTTGAGTTCAATGCTTGAGGAAAAGAACATTAAAATGTATACAGCGCATACAGTTGTATCGAACGATATTGCTTCATACAGTTTCGAGAAACAAAGGGAGGATGACATCACATATGAAGATGAACCGCCTCGCGAAATAAAGCTGGTGAAGGTGGATGGTACGTATGGAACGTATCGCGTCGAGGAGAAGATGAAGCCGAGTGATGTGGTGGGGTGTGCTTTGTTATCGTTTTACTTATAGCTTATTTTAGCTAAACAAAAGGCGGATCTCTCCGCCTTTTCGCACGAGATAGCAACTCAAAAGAATTTTGCACAAATTTTGCACAACACAAAAGAATGTGTCGCTCAAACATTAAAATATCAATACTTTTCGGTAAATGGTTATTATCCTCTCGGGCCGCTAGTGAAAACCCTTGCGATGCGGGGGTTTTTTCTTTATCTCCCGCCATATTCGCCGCAGCTCACCCCGATCGAGCGTTTGCGGAAATGGCGGAAAGATCCTGTCATGGCGAATGTATTTCATAAAGAACGAAACGATATCATGCAAGCCTTTGATCGATGGCTTATATCCATGAACATCCGGAGAAGGTGCTGCAGCGCTTGGGGGATGGGGCGTGATGAGAAGTCCACTCTTCATGTTGCATGTATATACATAAAAGGTAACTATTCAGCCACATCATAAAGTGAGCTGAATATTTTCTTCTTTCCTTGTCTATGATGTGAATATTGATAGACAAGGAGGTGAATCGCATGTTGACGGTACAACAAGCTGTATTTACAGTTGAGAGCTTAATCGGCAAAGTTCAACAACAAAAACAGCTCATTCATCAACTCATTCAAGAAAATGAACATTTGCGTCACGAAAACAAACAGCTACGCAAAGAAAATGAACAACTGAAGTACCGTGTTCAAGAGCTGGAAGCACGCACGAAAAAAAACAGCTCCAATAGCCATTTGCCCCCATCTTCTGACCGTTTTGAGAAAAAGCGTTCCTCCCGCGAGCCGTCTGGCAAAAAGCCTGGTGGGCAAGAGGGACATGAGGGGAAGACGCTCCGTCAAGTGGAACATCCACATCATCGTGTCGTCCACCGTGTGCATACGTGTCAAGGATGTGGAGCTTCTTTGCGTGAAGTCAAACCGTTCAAAGTCGATATCCGTCAAGTGTTTGATGTCCCTCCTGTGGCGATCGAGGTGACACAACATGAACGTGAAGTGAAATCGTGTCCACATTGTCGATGCGTGCAACAAGCCGAATTCCCATCCCATGTCACGAATCATGTGCAATACGGTCCACGGCTCACGGCGCTCGTTGTTTATTTACATCATATCCAATTGATCCCGTACAAGCGTTTAAGTGATACAATCGAAGCGTTATATCAACACTCGATTAGTACAGGAACCCTTGCCAATATGGTGAAACGAGGACGCGAAGCGCTGGAATCAAATATGGACATCATCGAAGACGCCTTACTTGAATCCAACATCCTGCATGTCGATGAAACGAGTTTGCGCATCAATGGGAAACTCGCATGGGTGCATGTCGCGTGTACATCGAGATATACATACTTGGCTCCTCACGCTTCTCGTGGAAAAAAAGCGACCGATGAGATCGGGATTCTTCCCCGATATGAAGGGACGATGATGCACGATGCGTTCGGTACGTATCCGAAATACACACATGCCACCCATGCCCTTTGTCATGCCCACCATTTGCGTGAGTTAAAAGGATTCATCGAACAGGGGCATACGTGGGCGATGCGCATGACCACGTTTCTGTTAGCCGCCAAGCAAGCCGTCGAAGCCCATCACGGTGCACTTTCCGAAGAAGAAGCGAGACGGTGGGAACGAGTGTATGATCGCATCCTAGAAAGAGCACAACACCGATTAGAAACGATGACGCCTCTTCCGAAAAAAGCACTCGCTTTTGTTCGACGCCTTCAAAAACGAAAGGAAGAAGCGCTGCGTTTCTTACGTGAAGTACATGTTCCCTTTGACAACAACCAAGCCGAACGCGATCTTCGCATGGTTAAAGTCAAAGAGAACATTTCGGGTACATTTCGCGAAGAAACATTCGCGCAGTCGTTTTGCATCGCAAGAAGCATCGTTTCCACACTGACGAAACACGAAAAAAACGTGTGGGATTCGTTATGTCTTCTGTTGGCAGGCGAAACGATCGATCGAGTTCTTTCCGCTACCTAGGGCATTTTCTATGACCGAAATGCCCTATTTGTGCTGGGCTTTTTTATACACTAGCACTGGGGTGAATAGTTACATATAAAGGTTGAACCTATCTGGGATGACGGGTACGAGGGATGTTGGACGTGGGATAAGTCAAAAGCTCTAGAAGATATTCACTTATTGGTTGCTAGAAAAACTAACAAGGGTAAATGGAAAATTTATAGAAAAAACTATGCTAATGGCGCGAAAAAAATGTTAAAAACAATTTTTTTAGATAAGTTATTCTATACAGAAAAGGGACAGGCAGTATTTTCTTCCTTGTTCTCAACAAAATCTAAGTTGTTTCCATCACCTAAATCTGTAGATTTAATTGCTCAATTGCTTCTCACAGCTACTCAGAATGATGATATAGTTCTTGATTTCTTCTCCGGCTCCGCCACCACCGCCCACGCGGTAATGCAGTTAAACGCTGAAGACGGCAGCAATCGCAAGTTTATTATGGTGCAGCTGCCTGAGAAAACGGATGAAAAATCGGAGGCGTACAAAGCGGGGTATAAAAATATTTGTGAAATCGGCAAAGAACGCATCCGCCGCGCTGGTGAAAAGATCGTTGAGGAAACCGGAAAAACGGATTTGGATATCGGCTTTAAAGTGTTTAAGCTCGATTCTTCCAACGTGAAAGCGTGGGATCCTGATTTCGAGAACTTGGAGCAAACCCTTTTCGATTTGCAGGATAACATTAAAGAAGACCGCACGAAAGAAGATTTGTTGTATGAGATTTTACTGAAAATCGGCCTGCCGCTCACCACACCGATTGAAGAAATTGATTATAACGGCAAAACGATTTATAACGTTGCCTATGGTTCCGTGTTAGTATGTTTAGAAGATGACATCGATTTGGATATCGTTCAGGAGATGATGAAATATCAATCCGAGCATATGCCGCCGAAAGTCATTTTCAAAGAGTCTGGCTTTATTAGCGACGCCGTGAAAACGAACGCGATTCAAACGTTGAAGAAGCACGGAATCACGGATGTTAGGAGTGTGTAACCGATGAAGCTGAAGTTTATCGCGGACTTGGATTATCAAAAGCAGGCGATTGATTCCGTTGTGCAAATTTTTAAAGGGCAAGAAATGAGCCAGTCCAACTTCACCGTTTCGTATGGACCAAACGCGGGAATGATTCAAACGGATTTAGGCGTAGGGAATCGGCTCGACCTTACGCCGGAAGAAATTTTAAAAAACGTGCAGGACATTCAAATGAAAAACGGCCTGCCGCGCAGTGAGCGGCTTGATGGCATGCATTTTACCGTTGAAATGGAGACAGGTACGGGGAAGACATATGTCTATTTACGAACGATTTACGAATTGCATAAACATTACGGATTTACGAAATTTGTCATTGTCGTTCCGTCCGTGGCGATTCGCGAAGGGGTGTACAAGTCGCTGCAAATTACGAGAGACCATTTTAATGAACTGTATGACCATACGCCAGTAGAATACTTTATTTACGATTCGCAAAAACTCGATCAAGTCCGTAACTTTGCGACAGCGACAACGATTCAAATCATGATCATTAATATCGACGCGTTCCGTAAAAGCTTTGAAGATCCTGATAAAGAAGATAAAGCGAACGTTATCCACCGTCCGAACGACCGTTTGAATGGCTATCGCCCGATCGAATTTATTCAACAGACGAATCCGATTGTTATTATTGACGAGCCGCAAAGCGTCGATACGACGCCGAAATCGAAGGAAGCGATCGCTTCGCTCCATCCGCTTTGCACGCTGCGTTACTCGGCGACGCATGTGGAAAAATATAATATGGTGTATCGCCTCGATGCAGTCGACGCGTATAATCAAAAACTAGTGAAAAAAATTGAAGTCATGTCCGTTCGTTCCGAGCCGTCTTTTAACGTACCGTATATAAAACTAATCGAGGTAAAGGAAGGAAAAGCGAAGATCGAACTGGACGTCGAGTCGCGCGGAAAGGTGAAACGGACGACGAAAACGGTGAAATACGGAGACGATTTGTACGATATTTCCGGGGAACGAGAATTGTATCGTGGCTATATCGTCGAGCAGATTGATTGGACGGAAGGAAACGAAGCGATTGAAGTAAATGGCTATCGTCTGCGGGTCGGTGATGCGATCGGCGATATTGACGATGATGCGATAAAGCGGTATCAAATCCGCAAAACGATCGAAGAGCATTTGAACAAAGAGCTGCAGCTTCGCCCGCGCGGAATTAAAGTGTTAAGCCTTTTCTTTATCGACAAAGTCGCCCATTACCGTGATTATGATAAAGATGGCAATCCGATTAAAGGAAAATATGCGGTGATGTTTGAGGAAGAATATAAGGATTTGATCCAAAAACCGAAATACCGCCCGCTCTGGGATGACCCAGGCATTGATAAGGACGTGGAAAAAGCGCACAACGGGTATTTCGCACAAGATAAAAAGGGGCGTCTGAAAGATACAAAAGGAAATACAGAAGCGGACACCGATGTGTACAACCTTATTATGAAAGACAAAGAACGGCTGCTCAGCCTCAATGAGCCGCTTCGCTTCATTTTCTCCCATTCGGCGCTTCGTGAAGGATGGGATAACCCGAACGTCTTTCAAATTTGCACGTTGAAAGATTCCGCTGGCACGTATGTATCGAGACGCCAGGAAATCGGGCGCGGATTGCGGTTGGCTGTCGATCAAAACGGAGAGCGGGTGCATGACGATCATGTCAACATATTAACGGTGATGGCGAATGAGTCGTATGAAGAATTCGTCGCTACGTTGCAAAAAGAGATTGAAGAGGATACGGGCATTCGGTTCGGCAAAATTGAAAAACATATATTTGCTAAACTTGTCTATGTCGATGAGAAGACGGAAGAGCCGATGCAAATGGGCTATGACTTATCGGTAAAATTATATGAAGAATTAAAGCGAAACGGTTATATCGATAAGCATAGCATGGTCACCTCTGAATTAAAGAAAGCAATAGAAAACTATGACTTGCGCTTAAGTTCGGAGTTTCAGCCATGGCTTCCAGCGATCGTAAAAGAAATAAAACGCCACTTGCAAGCATTGCCGATCAAAGATGGGACGAAAAAGAAAAAAGTCAATGTCAATATGGCGGTTCTCAATCAAGAAGAGTTTCGGCAATTGTGGGACAAAATCAAATACAAAACCGTCTATTCGGTCGATTTTGACAGCGAACAGCTCATTGACTTGTGCATCGCCGCCATTCAGGAAATGAAGCCCATTGAAAAAATCCGCATTGTCAGCCGGAAAGGACGGGTGGAAATTGATCATGTGACAGGCGTACAGGCTCAGGTGGTCAGCGAAAAAGTGGAGGATTACGTGAGCTTGCACCATACGCTTCCGGATGTCATCACCGAGCTGCAAAACCGCACGAATTTAACACGCAAGACGATTGTCCGCATCTTAACCGGCTGCAAACGGCTCGATGATTTCAAAAACAATCCGCAGAAGTTCATCGAAGAAGTGGCAAACATCATCCAGCGCCAAATGAGGCTGTTGCTGAAAGATGGCGTGAAATATTACAAAATTGGTGATGATGCGTATTACGCGGTTGAGCTGTTCCAAAACGAAGAGCTGCTCGCCTATTTGAACGACAACGCCATCCCGAGCGAAAAATCGCCGTTTGACCATATCCTTTACGATTCCGATGTGGAAGAGCGGTTCGCCAAACGTTTTGAACACGATGAGAACGTGAAAGTGTACGTCAAACTGCCGAGTTGGTTTAAAATTGACACACCGATCGGCTCCTACAATCCCGACTGGGCGCTTGTCATCGAAAAGGATGGAGAGGAAAAACTGTACTTCGTCCTCGAGACGAAAGGACAGGAATGGGAGGACGAACTGCGTCCCGGTGAAGCAGCGAAAATTGCCTTCGCCCGCAAACACTTCCAAGCCATCGGAACAGACGTGGAATTCATCGGACCGGAGAATGATGTCGAGCGGTTTATGTTACGAGCCTTAAGCCGTTGAAGGTGGGGACAAAACAGAAGCCGCGGGCTTCTGCTTTGTCTTAGCATCACATTATGAATTGACCCGGTTGAATGCAAAATCTTTGAGACATCCAAGAGCACATTCCCGAGCAGCAACAGGGCGCTAGTGTATTGCACACTTAGAGAAATAGGAGTTGATAAAAAATGAGCTTCAAAGCGGAAGCGTTGCGAGTTTTCATCGCTTCGCCATCGGTGTAGAAAAGAGAGCGGCATCGCACCGCTCTTTTTGTATTTTTGATCGGTCGACAAAGTTCGATGGCAATGTTTTACAAAAATTGATACAATCAAATTGAACGTGTTGCCTATAGTGGGGAGCTGATTCATTGTTTCAGCTCCTGTTTTTGGAAGAATGGTTGCTTCACAGAATGAATCCTTGACACGCAAGGGGAGCAAAGAGGGTTGCACCTATGGACATCCGCATTCGTAAGATCTTGGTCTTCCACCATTGATTGACCGGCTGGGTGCGGTGGACTCTCAATGCCAGCCTCCTGCTGGTGCTGGCGTTCAGTGGCTCACAAAGTCCTTTGTTCTTCCTCTTGTTAAGGTGCGAAATGTGAGTTGGAAAGTCGGTGAGTATATGGCTGCCTAATTACCTTTTGCCTTGGGAAAACTGATGGGTGACCAGCTTTTGATATAAACGATGGGTAGCCAGCAATAATTCATGGTTTCCCTGTCCAGTAATGCGCCCGTCTTCGACAACGAAGATCGTGTCTGCATCGGTGACGGTAGAAAGCCGATGGGCAATAATCAACGTCGTTCGACCTTTCATCACGTTTTTCAGCGCTTCTTGCACTAGGCTTTCTGAGTCGCTGTCCAAGTTAGAAGTGGCTTCATCTAATAGCAGGAGTTTTGGGTTTTTTAAGATGGCTCGAGCAATCGCAATACGTTGTCTCTGCCCTCCTGAAAGCTTGATCCCTCGTTCGCCGACTTCTGTTTCATAGCCATTCGGCAATTTTTGAATAAATTCGTGAGCGTTGGCCAGCCGAGCGGCCTGTTCGATTTCTTCATGCTCAGGCATGCTTTCGAATCCATAACAAATATTTTCTCGAATAGTGCTTGACAAAATGGGAATATCTTGAGAAACGTAGCCAATCGCTTGTCGCCATTTTTGTAAATCGATTTCATGGATAGGTATGTTTCCTAACAAGATTTGTCCCTCGTCTGGCAGATAAAAGCGTTCAATCAGTGAAAAAATGGTGGTTTTTCCGCCGCCGCTGGGGCCAACAAAAGCGTAAATTTTGCCTGGCTCAATGGTAAAATGAATGCCTTTTAGCACCGGTTTATCTTGATGATAAGAAAAGGAAACATGTTTGAACTGCAATGTTTGATTGAAGTCGGGTTCTTTTTGTGAGCCCAGCAGTTCCCGTTGCTCTTGAAAGATTTCATTAATCCGCTCTGTAGCCCCCAATGCTTTTTGAAAGGTGGTGAAAAAGGAAGCTGTAGCAGTGAAAGGCATGACAATTTGAAAAATATAAATGATGATGGCCGCAAGCTCTCCCGCCGTCAAATGCCCAGATGCAACCTGGGCGCCGCCATAACCGACAATGATCACGACAACGAGCATCATGACGGTGGCAATCATCGGTGAGATGACGGCATAGACTTTCGCTTCTTTCAAACCGAAGGTCATTAAATTTTTGATCTCTTGATCTCCTTTTTCTGCTTCCATGTGTTGACCGTTATAAGATTTCACGAGACGGATATCTTGCAAGATCCGGCCAAGATGTCCCGAAAACTTGGCCAGTTCATCTTGCGTGCGCAAAGAAATTTGATGCATCTTTCTTCCCAACGGCATGATGATGAGCATAGCAGCGGGAACGGCCAAAAAGATAAAGAGAGTAATTCGCCAATCAATCATAATCAGTAAAATGATGGAACCAATCACAGAGACGATGCCACTAAAAAATGTGACGAGATGGTTGGAAATAAGCAATTTGATGACTGCTGTATCTTGAGTAATGCGGCTCATCGTTTCCCCCGATTCATAGCGGTCAAAAAAGGAAACAGGCAAATGAAGGATGTGGTTCCATAATCGACTTCGAATCTGGGCTACTAGAGCTTCTCCGGCATACGACATGAGATAAAACGAGATGCCGCCTGCCGCCGTTTGAACGAGAAAAGCAGATAAGAGCCAAAAAATTTGTTGCCACTTCATTCCGCCATGGGCTAAGAGATCAATAAAGTCTTTCGCAAACAGGGGGATGATCAACCCAGCCCCGCTTTCAATCAATCCAAGAATGAGGGCGAAAGCAATGAGCGATTTGTTCAATTTTCCTTGTTTGAGCAAATACCAAAATGGTTTTGGACTGCCTTGTTTCGTTTCGATCCTATTTTTCATATCCACTGTTCTCTCCTTCCTTTGATTCCTTCATATCTATACCCATGTGCTCAAGACGTTGCATGTAGTCATCCATCGCTTGTTCAAGCCACTGCGTCTCTTCTTTGGAAAAGGGGAGGGGACTAAGAACATCCCATTCTTCTTTCCACTCAAAAGAATCCCATTGGTTCTGGTTAAGTAGCTCGGTAATCTTTTCAACGGTCTCCAAGCTCAAAAGACCAAAAGTAGAGCGCAGGAACGTTTCAATCATGTGCTGTACGTCAGGGTGGTCGGCGGGGAGTCCGTACAGTTCGTGAACTTGTTTGACGAATTGGGCATAGGATTTGATCATTTCGTTCTCTTTTTGCTTGAGTTCTTCATTATGGAAGATGGCATCAACCGTTTCTTGGTCTAGGTAATGTGTCATCAATCGTTTTTGATCATCTTCTGTTTGAATGCTGCGGATTAAGCTCATCAAGAGAAGGCTGTCAATTTCTCCTTCTTCCTCTAAAAGGGTGATGGCATATTCAATGGCTTGAATGGATCTTTCTAACTGTCTTCGTTTCTGTTCTAGCATGTTTTTTTCTAGCATCAACGTTTCTTTTAAGGTAAGGTCGTATGTTGGTTGGTGAATATATTGTCGAATCTCTTCCAAGCTAAGCCCAATAAACTTCAAACTCATAATTTTGTGCAATTGAAGAATGTCCTCTTCCGTATAGATTCGATGTCCTGATGACGGATCTTTCGTTGGCTGCAGCAGTCCAATTTCATCATAATACCGCAATGTCCGGATGGATACACCTGTCTTTTTGGCGATTTCGCCGATCGAATACGTCTCCATGACAGTTGTCCTCCTTCTTTCTTTTGCTAGTCTCTCCCTTATCATACACCCTAACGCAACTGGAGGTTCAAGAGGGAATTGCTTAAAGGAAGGCGGATCGCTCTGCCTTTGTGAATGGATTGATACACTGGAGATCATGTTGCACGATATAAAATACCTGAATCCGTGATAAAAACGCGTAACTTGATCAATGTCGGAATTTGACGAAAAAACGATGTAGGAAAATTCCTCCTTTTGTCGAAGTAAGTAGAGAGAAGGAGGAATGTTATGTGCAAGGTACATATTTTTTGGGATAATAGTAATATTCACCCGTGGTGCTAGATAAACTTGATCAAGCATAAAAATAGCCCTTGCTGGCGGATCTCCAGTAGAATGAAAGTGTCACCCAACATTCGAAAGGAGAGATCCCCCATGCAAGAGCACTTTCATTTTACTACAGATCCAGCCAAACTTCAAAAACAATATGCCGCTATTTTCTGTTTTGTTTCTGCCCAACTGTCGTTGATTCAAATGTATCTTCATCGCCGCAACCGTCACTTGGTCAAGCAAGAAGACGAAGTGGTCATGGCGGTTCACCTTTTGGGGAAGCTGCTGGGCTTTTCTTCCGAACGAGCCTGGCATCGTTTTGTCACGGGAAATTTGTTCACAAACGGCTCGTTTCTTGAACGCTCCCGATACAACCGCCGCTGCCGGGCGCTTGGTTTCGCCATCAAATGGATCCGTCATGAGCTGGCGAAACGTGGCCAACACCATGCTTATGCGGTCGTCGACAGCTTGCCTCTTCCGTTGTGCCATCCCGCAAGAATGCAGCGCGTCAAGCGATTTCGAGGGATCGCGGATATGGGGTATTGTGCTTCCAAAAAGCAATGGTACTACGGTTTCAAGCTGCATCTTCAAGTGACCAATCAAGGGCTGGCCATGGGCTATGTCGTGACGGAAGCGTCCTGCCACGACGTCAAAGCCGCTGAAACGGTGATGACTCAAATCCCTCATCCCTACAACTTTGGGGACAAAGGGTACATCAGCCGCGCTCTTCGAGAAAAGCTGTACGAAGAACACCAAGCTGCGTTCTGGACACCGTCTCGACACAATCAAAAGCACGGCCCATCCAAAGCATGGGAAGAATGGATCCGAAAAAAACGCAAAGTCATCGAGACGGTGTTTTCGATTCTCGTAGACCAATACCGGATCACCGACATTCGAGCGAATTCCATGGCCGGGTTTGAAGTGGCACTCGATGGCATCTTGTTGGCGTATTCCTTGGTCACACTAGGGCTGGTTGAGCGCTGACACTCAACTAGCACCACGGGTATTACAAGATTTTATCGATACCGACCCATCGTTACTCAAAGAAGGGATGGAGGTCGTCGATCCATTTAATAGGCGGGCATACTATTACACATTTGTAGAAATTGCCGACTATACAGCCGGGCAAAAAAGTCCGTTTCTCCAACAAAGTGTTATTGATTATTATTTGGAAAAAAATGAGCGATGGAAGCTAAAAAGCGTTCATGAAAAAACACCGGTCGTACATGTAAAAAGCAGAGACGGTCATCTTCTTCCTTATTTGCCCCATTTATTAAAGTTAACTTGTTTTCCCCGAAATGTACGAGTATATTGATTTTCAGCATTTGTCCTTTTTATCCGAAGAACTGTTCACCGATGTAACGGCAGGGGAGAAGTATCGCGTCGATTTGTTAGTCGAAACGAAATTAAAAGGGGAAGATGGGCTGATCATCGTCCATATCGAAAACCAAAGCTATGTGCAGCCGTCGTTTCCTGAACGGATGTTCATTTACTTCAGCCGCTTGTTTGAAAAATACCGCACGAACATCGTTCCGATTGCCGTTTTCAGCTACGATGCCATCCGCGACGAACCCTCTTCGTTTACGCTTCAACTTCCTTTTGGCAACATCCTTCACTTCCGCTTTTTCACCGTCGAACTGCGCAAACAAAATTGGCGCAACTATATTCGCATTGACAACCCGATCGCCGCTGCGCTGTTAAGCAAAATGGGTTATACTGAAAGTGAACGAATCGAATTGAAAAAACAGTTTTTACGCATGTTAGTTCGTTTAGAGCTGGATGAAGCAAAGCAGCGATTGTTAATCGGCTTTTTTGAAACATATGTGAAATTGTCGGATGAAGAAGAACAACGATTGCGAAACGAGGTGAACCAAATGGAAACGAAAGAAAAAGAGCAAGTGTTGGAATTGTTGATTTCGTATGAACAAAAGGGAAAACGTGAAGGAGCTAAGCAAAAAGAGCGAGAAATGATGCGAAAAATGATTGCAAAAGGAATGAGCATTGCCGATATTGCACATATATTTGACCTAACGGAAGAAGAAGTTCATAAAAGGGTAAAAGATGAGTAGGAAGGGGCAGTGCTTGGCATCTGCTAGCTCCTGAAATAGCGTTTTTACATTTAGCGATAAACTCACAATAAGGATGTGATTCCAATGATGACAAATAAAGATTATCAAGAAATCGTAGAAAAAAAGTACGGTAAGCCGTTGAAAGAGATTATGTATGAACTTTGCGTGATTAGAGATGTTGTTCCTTGGGAAGGGGCAAGCGAGTTAGGCGTGCCTAAAAGTACATTTTTATCATGGAGAAATAAATTTCGTTTTGGTCCGATTCAAAGAAGAGCTGATTTTGCAAGACAAATGCGTGATAACACGATTAACAAATATAAACAGGAATTAGAGGATATTGATTTCGAACGTGATTTTATTTATAAGGATGAAAAGACGATTAGAGGATTTAAAGAAATAATGGAGCGCCTTTTGGAACTGGAGAGATACAAGAGAACATTATTAGATGACGAGGATACTTCTTCCGATATATTAATAACAATGAAAATAGCAACCATTGAGCAGACATTAAATTATTTGATGGAATACGAACAAGGGAAGTTGCATGAAGAATTTAACCGGGAGCGAGAACGTATACATTATGGGAGGAAATAAAGAGATTTCAAACGATATTTTGCATGTGGAGTGAAATGTATAACGATTGACCACGACCGCTTGTTTAAATAAAAAGATGGCACAGCGTTTTTTAATGGTTTTATTCTTCGCTTTTTCCCGAATATGTATTGGCCTGGTACCTGTTGTTACCCGCTAAAGGAGAAAGCTACCCTAAGATGATGGGGTAGTTTTTTGTTGTGATCGCCCGATTTTTCAGTCGGCATATTAGTTGATTACGTATAGGAAATTTGTAAATAATTTGACAATATTCGACAGCATTTTTCTGCAAATATTAGTACAATCGAGTTAAATGAGCTTTTTTGGATTTAGGAATAAGGGAGGGGAATACAATGACAACGATTTGCAAAGCCGACTACTATTACGGGGCGTTGCTTTCTGCGTTGGTCAACGGGGGACTTGCACCGGCTTTGTTTGAAAAAGAAAACGATAACCGGCAAATATACGAAGTCTCGACGAATAAAGCGAGTTATATCATTTATACGAAGTACAATACCACTCCATCAGGTTCCAAGGATTTCACTTGGTCTTTTTCGTTTAGCGACAATGAGATCGAAGAAATTACTAAGATTCATCAGGAAAACAACAAAGAAAAAGAATTGATCTTTGCCTTTATTTGCAGCCAGAAGCAATTAAGCGACTACAATCAAGTCATTGCCATCGTCTACTGGGACGAATTTCTCGAGTGCGTGGATATCGAAAAAGAACAGATTCGTGGAACGGCGCGGCTGTCAGTGAAAGCAGTCAAAGGTTCCCCGTGGCTTCGCATTTACGGCAGCAAGCGTGCTGATATGCTAGACGGAAAAGTTCCATGAGCAATTTTTGCTCTCCACCCGGGCATGAAAATGACCGCTGAAGGCGCATGTATTTTCACGGAAAAGATCCATGGGCAATGGTTTGCCCTCCACCCAGGGATGAAAATCCCCCTTTTCTTCCCATAATGAAGAATAGGCGCAAACAGTTTAACAGGACGTTATGCTTAATGGTGGCTTAGACCCTGTACGGAAAAGTGTTTGAATCCACTGGGTGCACCACCCATTGTCCGCCCTTTCCTGTGATAGAGGAAAGGTGACGACGAACGGAAAACTGCCGCATGTCTCCCGTGGATTCACTGTTTGCGCACTCGATCATCGAAAAGGAGGATTTTCATCATGGATGTCATCTATCCTCGCTGCGCAGGATTGGATGTTCATGCCGAAACCATCGTCGCCTGCGCGCTATGGGAAGAAGATGGACACATTCAAAAGGACATTCAAACCTTCTCCACGTTCTCGAAGGGACTTGGCGACCTGCTTGAGTGGCTCGAAGAACATGGCGTCACCCATGTCGCCATGGAATCCACCGGCGTGTATTGGAAACCGGTCTTCGCCTTCCTCGAGGGCTATGTCGACTTGACACTGGCCAATCCGCAGCGGATCAAAAATGTCCCGGGAAGAAAAACCGATGTCTCTGACGCCGAGTGGATCGCCAAGCTGCTCCGCCATGGACTCGTTGAAAAAAGTTTCGTCCCCCCAGCGGATATTCGCGAATTGCGGGATTTTACCCGCCTCCGCAAAAAGTGGGTCGGACAGCTGACTTCGGAGAAAAACCGGATTCAAAAAGTGCTCGAGTCTTCCAATGTCAAACTCGGCTCGGTCCTCTCCGATCTCTTCGGCGTTTCCGGAAAAGACATCCTCGCCCGGCTGCTGGAGAAGGGATACGTGGACAAGGACGAGTTGGATGAATGCCTGCGCGGAAGGCTCAAAAAGAAAAAGCAAGCGGTGTACGATTCGCTGCTCGGCACCTTGACCGAACACGAGCTCCGTCTCCTTCGCCTCTTGTGGAAACACGTTGAGGAATTGGAGCGGCTCATCGAAGAAGTCGACCAACACATCGACCGCCTGCTCGAGCCGTATCGCGAGGAAGTGAACCTGCTGATGACCATGCCCGGAGTGAAAAAACAAACCGCCGCCGTCATCATCGCCGAGATGGGAACCGACATGAGCGTCTTTGAAACGCCGGAACGGGCGGCTTCATGGACTGGATTGTCCCCCGGCAACCATGAAAGCGCCGGAAAGCGAAAGAGCACGCGCACGACAAAAGGCAATCCCCATCTCCGATCGGCGTTATGCGAGGCGGCATGGTCAGCAGCTCGATCCAAGACGCATCCCTTGTCCCGAAAGTTTTGGTCGTTGGCGGCCCGGTGCGGGAAGAAAAAAGCCCTCATCGCCATTGCTCGGCGGATGTTGGTGATCATCTTTTGCATGATCTCCCGCAAAGAGCCGTTCCGCCAACCACAACTTATTTAGTCTAGCCAAAAGGCAGACAGGTTATACGAGATGCCTAAAATCGGGCACCTCTGCTTTCCTATTGCCTTTTTTGGCCATTTTCAGTATACCCTCACGGATCAGGAGCGTATACCGCACTCACCAAGTGGTGGGGATTTTCACGGAAAAGACAATACGATAAGAATTGAAAGAAGTCGATTGAGTAGTTTGTAACAATAACATTTGGGGGCGGGGAGGGGAATTGTGAATATGGGTCTTTTCTATACATTGCTTCTTTTGCTCTTGCTTGTTTTGCTGGCAAGATGGATCAAGTCAAAAGAAGCGGAATGGATTGGATCGTATGGAGAATATAAAGTCCGTAAAGCAATTAAAAATATAGAAGCAACATCATCTGGAAAATACAAAGCTTTTCATAACCTGTATATTCCTAGACAGGATGGCTCCACTTCACAAATTGATCATATTATCCTTTCCGATCAAGGACTGTTTGTCATCGAAACGAAAAATTACAGCGGCTGGATTTTCGGAGATGAAACGTCAAAATATTGGACGCAAGTCATTTATAAACGAAAAGAAAAATTTCCTAATCCTATTTTGCAGAACAAAGGGCATATCAAGGCGTTAAGAGACTGGCTTGGGGAGGAGTTTGCGCATATTCCGATTCACTCGGTTGTCGTGTTTTTGACGCGGGCAAAGTTTAAATCAAATGCTCATTTTGCCCATGCTTATGTGGTTTATCCGAAACAATTGAAACAAGTGCTCGAGCAACATCAAACAAAAGTGATCGATAGGGAAACAAAGGAACGTTTAGCTCAAAAATTAGAAACAGTGCTTGCCAAAGATAAGACACAAGAAAAAGAAATGAAAAAGTGGCACATGCAAGCGATTCGAACGAAGCAAAAGCAGACGGAACAACATATACAGCAAAACCGTTGTCCAAAATGTGGCGGTGTTCTAATCGTTCGGAAAGGGAAATACGGAACATTTAAAGGTTGCAATAATTATCCGAAATGCAAGTTTACGCAGTCGATTGGCTGAACTTGCAACACGGCCGTTTGGGCAGCAACTATAGATAAGGGAAGGAGGAAAATGATGTTTTCTATTCACGAGGAATTGGAACGCCTATCGCAAAAGTATCGATTTTTTGCTTCAAAAGAAGCGTTTAAACAGTCATTAAAATTTCAGCTTCAAGAAAAATTCCGCGTCGAGGAGAACAAACGCTTTCATGATTATCTGATCGATTTGTGGGTGGAAGAACCGGAAAGCGGGCGCCAATACGCGATTTGTTTAATGAACAAGCTCGCTCGGGTCACGATAAAGCAAAACGGGCAAACGATTGAATTGAAGCACCACGGTGCTCAGGATCAGGGTCGTTATGATTTTTTGGCGCAAGTGGAAAAGTTAGAACGAATAACAATGGGGAGAAGGAATGTATACGGGATCGTTGTGCTGCTAACGAATGACCATTTGTATTGGACCGAGCCGATGCGACCAAATACGGTGGACTGCGAGTTTCGCATTCATGAAAACCGGATCATCACCGGGGAGTTAAAATGGCAGGAACGTGCATCAGCAGGGACGAAAAAAAACCGTGATGCGCCGATCTTTATTAAAGGGAGATATCAATTGAAATGGCATCATTATTCTACTATCAACCAAGATAAACATGGCGAGTTCCGATATGTAGCCGTTCATGTTGGGGACGTATATAGTTGAGAGAAATAGTTTTAGTGTCTGTTGTCACCTATCGAAGAAAAGCTGTGTCAGGAACGAAAACGTCTCGGGCAAGACTTGATTAACCCGGATTTATCTGTTGTGATGAAGAAGTGTTATGAGAAGCAATTAAAAAATTAGAGTGCGACAGGAGAAGCTTCGTTGCACGCGGATCCTGTCACTTGTCGAATGTATGGGCACAGACAGGGGGGAGAAAGTTTGTTAGCTGAAATACATGGAAAAATATCATCAGACGGTTCGAATTTAAGCGAGCGGCTTGAGGATCAGTTGACAGCGAACGTATTTGGCACGTTGCGTTATCTCCCTTTTCACAAAGGGATTCAGCCGATTTTCAGCAAGGCCGTATTTTTTTCTCAAACTGATCAAACGGTGTTCATAAACGGTTTGGCGGCGCAAAAAGACGAATTTATAGGGGATAAAGTTAATTTTTGGGTCAAGGGGGAAAGAAGTGAAATCGATGTTTTGCTGGAATTGGATCATTTGACCATAGGAATCGAAGTGAAATACCATAGTCCTTTATCATCAGACGATCAATTGGAGCGAGAAGCAAGCGATTTATTAAACGGTAAAGGACAAACGCCAAAGTTTTTGCTCTTATTAGGAACGGAACCAGAAGTGAATATGATGGCTAAAAAGGTGATGGAAGACAGAAAACTGCCAAGCGGTGTTCATTTCGGGTATTTATCGTGGCAAGAAGTGCTCCATCAAATGGTGTACGTGCAAAAAAATGAAACATTCAATGAGTTTCAAAGGTTAATATTGGAGGATTTGGTTGCTTTATTGAGAAAAAAGGGATTTGCGCGTTTTCAAAACTTTCAAAGCCTTGCTTGTCCTTTAGTTGACCACTGCTCCTACTTTCATTTTTATACAGATGAACAGTTTTTTCATTTAAGTGCCAACCGTATTGAAAAGGAGGGGTATTATGAATTCTGTTAGCGTACAGGAAAACATAGAAAACGCTTTCGAGGTTATGCGAAAAACGTACGAGAGTGTCGATAAACTGTTGGTGGAAATGGACCGTCAATCGGTTGAATGTGGATTTGTTCCGGTGATCCCACAATTTTTACGTCAGAAATCTGACCGCGAGTATCAAGGCTGGTTCATTCAATCTTTTATCAAGCTATATCAGAGAGATTCTGCGCCTCCTTGCCAATCGGGAAATGGGTTGAAAAACGACCCAATCTATGCGGTTGAAATCTCATTCAAAGAAGAACCACGAATGACGTTGTGCAAATACGTGTATTCAACACTTGAACATTGGGATAAACCACCGAGCGTTTCTGAGCATTGGTTTTTCTACTGGCCTTTATATGATGGCGATAATTTTACTGACCATGAACTTGAAAATGGAGTGTTTAGAACCGTTCCGAATGACGAAAAAACTTCGGAAAAATATGGTAAAATTCAAGAAGTTATTTCAAAGAAAATTGATTTATTATCCATTACATCAACGAACATTAAGGATAGGGTGTTTGATGAGTTGCATCGTTTGTGACAGATAAACTGGAATTAGGGAAATGAAAACAGTTGACAGACTGAGGAGGGCGGTGCGTAGGGATCAAAATAGAAATGTCTCTTCGGATGGTAATATTCCGTCTAGCGGAGTTGGATAAATGGAGAAACGGGGGAAAGAAAAAACGGTAAAGATTTTTTATTGAAGAAAACCGTCTAGAAGGCTGGTGAAAAACGACTGATTTCGCCGAACCCATTGTTTTCGGTCGAAAGAGAAGCGTTGATTTTGCAAGACTTCTCTATTTGAGAAAAAAGTCCGTTTTTCCGCGATTTTTCACTAAATCACCGGCCTTCCAGAACAAAAGGATTTGGAGGAACCTGGATGTCAAAATGGTGGATGATCCGCGCGGGCGACCGCAATGAACTGATTCCGCTTTGGCTGGAAAAGGGCATCGCATCGATCGGTTGGGCGAGATTGGGCGATCCGAAGCGCTTTCGGTCGAAAGAACAGCTGCAGCGAAAGGCGGATGAAGTGTTTGCCGAGTCAAAACCAAAATCGAGAACGAGTTGGGTGAATCAAGTATGGCGGTTTGCCCATGAAATCAAAAAGGGCGATCGAGTGATCACATATTCAAAAGAGAAAAGGGAGTACATTGTTGGAACCGTGACAGAAGAGCATCGTTACGATCCCTCCATCGGGCATCCCTATTATCCGAACATCATCCGGGTAAAATGGGAAAATGCGACAGTTCCAAGGGATTCGCTGTCAGACGGAGCGAAGAACAGTTTAGGTTCGACGCTGACGGTGTTTCGAGTGGACGAATGGGGCGATGAAATCGAGCAGCGTTTACACAGTGAACCATTCTCAAAACCTCAACATGAAGAGGGGGAAACGGAAGAAATCGTTGAAGACCTTGTTGGAAAAGCGTTGATGATGATCCAAGACAAAGTGGACAAGCTTGATCCGTGGCAAATGCAAGATTTAGTGGCAGGCTTGCTTCAAGCGATGGGGTACAACGTGCAAGTAAGCCCGAAAGGCCCTGACGGCGGTGTGGATGTGCTCGCCTATAAGGACGCGTTTGGCTTTGAAAAACCTGTAATCAAGGTGCAAGTGAAGCATCGCAAAAGCGCCGCCTCGGCCCCGGAAATCCAGCAGCTTCTCGGGGCCAACCCGATTGATGCCAATTGCCTGTTCGTCTCCACAGGCGGTTTTACGTCCCACGCAGAGGCAGTCGCCAAACATAATTCCGTGAAACTGATTGATTTGGAAGAGCTGGTCAACTTGATTGTTCATTGGTATGAGAACATGCCTAGCGATGCGAGAGCGCTGCTTCCGCTGCAGAAAATGTATGTGCCTGAATAAAAGCCGTTTGGGGCCGATTTCCTAGTTGCTCGAGGTTTTCCCGATTAAGCGAGTTGATGTTTGTTGAGCCTTTATGCCAAGGCAGGGATTTCGCCGTATTGGCTTGGATGGAACACACAAGCGAAAAACGGAGAGCTTTCCCCAGCTCTCCATTTTTTCATTCATGCAGGATTTCGACCTTATGTTCACGAATGGTATTCCTTATGTTGGTTTCTTTCGTGAGGAACCGTTCTTTCCACGTGGGGGACGATTCGGCCAAGGATGTTGATGATGATAAACGGCCAACCGTTCGTCGTGCGGATGGTGCTCCCTAAGAACGCTGATCAAGTTGCGGTGTTTGCAAGGGCGGTGGCGCGAGAAGGTCGTCATGCCTGCGATCAGGGAAGCAGCGGTTCAAGGCTGCGGCGAATCCCATCGCTTCGCGTTGCCGTGCAGACGGGGCGTCTAAATGCAAGGGCAATGGCGGTGTGTGGCTGTAAAGATGGTGTTTTTGAGAGGGGATGAATGTTGCAAATCGTCACTTATACGTTCTATTCCATTGTGTCGGAACGAAGCGGGATTCGGCTGATCGATGCGGATTGGAGCGATCGGTGCGGATGGATCGTTGTGCAAAGAAACCGCCGACGGTTGGAGTGCGTCGTGAATGGAACTGTTCTTCATCCGGACGTCTCTGTTCGCTTTCCCATCATTCGCTGGGTCGACAGTGAGCGCTTTTTGCTGGCGGATGCGAGAAGTGACGGAATCAGCCATAATGTGTTTTTGGTAGATCTGCATGGAAATGTACAACATTCCTTTTGCGGCGGCGATGGGATTGAAGACATAGCGATTGGAAAAGAAGGGATCTGGATCGGCTACTTTGATGAAGGCGTGTTCGGCAAAGGAATTTCGACGGAAGGATTGGTTTTGTTTCGATTGGACGGTTCTCCGGCATTCAAGTATCATTCCCATCTGACGGATCGTCCAATGATCGTGGACTGCTATGCGATGTGCAAAGGAAAATCATCGACCTTGTGGCTTTTTCCTTACGACGATTTTTCGCTGATTCAGGTGGATCCTTGCAAAAAGACGGTGCGGAGATACAAAGCACCCGAGCAGCTGCGCGGATCGACCGCTGTATGTGTGAGGGGGAACTATGCGTATTTTGGCCACAGCTATCATGCAAAGGAGGAAGTGTACAGCTGGGACATCGGAAACGGAACGCTGGAGAAAATCGGGCGTCTTCATGGGGCGGTTCGAGGACTGGGGCCGAAGGAAACGAACCACTTTGTGAGTGTCGAGGATGATGCCGCGAGGGTGCATAGGATTCTCAATCCAGACGAATACGGGACGTCATGGTAAGATGATCGTGGCTGTTTTTCCGCATCGGGCAAGACGTTTTGGGCAGGCGATTTGAACGTTCCGCGGGAAAACGTGGGTCGATCCAAGCTGACGAATCCAAATTGCTGGGAGCGAAGAGCGAACTTTGGAGAGATCGGGGGTGGAGTTCTCTATTTTGTTTGTCTATCAGCTATTGAATTTTTAGGTGCAGATGGATAGAATGAAAAAGGAGCCATATGGCCCCGTAGCTCAGTGGATAGAGCGTCGGTTTCCTAAACCGTGCGTCGGAGGTTCGAATCCTCTCGGGGCCGCCATCTACATACGATTCGTTCGGGTTGAGATTGCCGAACCCCTTGATATGACTGCGTTTGTGGTCATTTTTCATTTTTTAGGAATCCCCAAAAAAACGATAGAATCCGAAAAAATTTTGCGCGAATTTTGCACGGCTATTTGGCATGATACAGCTCCTCCATTGCAAGGTCAACTTGCCGAGACTCTTTTTGTTCCATCTCATCTAAAATGTGCGAGTACGTTTGTAAAGTGGTTACAATATCTTTATGCCCCAGCCGCCGGGAAACGTATTTGATATTCACTCCCTCTAGAAATGTTGATTTATCAAGGCTTTTCGGCCCCTCAGGGGTGTCCAAAAAATATTTTTCGACAAAATCCCTTACATCCTTTTTCAGTTTTGTGGATATCTTACAGACCTAGGGTGCGCTTCGCGGCCACGGCTGGGGATATTTTCCTTCCGTGGGGAGAAGCGTATTCGATGCCCCCTTTGGATCTCCGCGTCGCTGATGAGGACGAACCCTCCCATGTCTCCGGGCGTCTTGGCGCCAACATTCCCTCGTTCGGTCTCGTCATCAGGCGGAGGCCGGCCAAGCTCCTTTGGGACTCAAGGTCGAATGGATAAAATCACGCCAGCTTCTCCGGTGTCATCTGGTTGTCCAACGATTCTTCCGTTCGCAGGGGGAGGCCTTAGGCCGCCCGTTGCACTTGGGACAAGACGTCCTGCTTCATTCGCTCCGCGTCAAACGCTTGTTTCTTCGTACAAATCGCAAACAGCACATTCAACAGCTTCCGGCACAAGGCGACGATGGATTGCTTTCCGGTCAGCGGGTTGACGGGGCGGGTCGTGTAATATTCATGCAGCTCGCGAAACGCCTCGTTGCGCCGGATCAGCGGAATCATCGCCCGAAACAGCACCGAGCGCAGCCGTTTCCGTCCCCGTTTGGAGATGTGCTTTTGCCCTTTGCGCTGGCCGGAGGAGTTCTCCTTGAGCGTCAGGCCCGCCAACTTCACCAATTGGCGCGGGTCCCGATAATGGGCGAAGCTGCCGATCTCCGCCAGCAGATCGATGATCGTGGCGTCTCCCAACCCATCGACCGTTTTCAACCATTGATACTCCATCGTCGTTTGAACCAATGCCTTCAACTCGGCGTCCAGTGCAGCGATCTCCGCCTCCAATTGGCGGTATCGGCGGACGAGCGCGGCGATCTCAAACCGGGCCATCGCTGTCCCTTTCGTCCCCCCAATGGAGTCCTTCGCGGCGTTGATCAACGCCTGAATTTTGGCCTTCTGCGGGCATTTCAGCCCTTCGCTTTGCCGGTACACCTCGATGAGCTCCTCGGCGGTCCGACCCGCCATATCGGCCGGAAGCGGCGTCCACTCCAACACCGAAAGCGCCGTTTTCCCCAAGTCACGAAACACGGTCCAAAACTCTGGAAAATACCGATCCGTCCAGCGGACGAGCGCGTTTTTCACCGCCGTCTGTTCCTTGCGGAGCTTCTCTTTGAGCGTGCTTCCCACGCGCAAATCGGCTTCGATCTCGTGCAGCAGCCGGGGAACGAGGAATCGTCCGTCTTTTGCCAGTCTGGCAATGACCAGGGCGTCTTTGGCGTCGTGTTTCGTCGGCAGGTTGTCATCGAGTTCTTTCGACCGGCACACATGCGCCGGGTTGACCATGACCAACGGGATCCCGTGCTCCTCGAGGAAGTAGGCCAGGTTCAACCAGTAGTGCCCGGTCGGCTCCACCGCGACGATCACCTCTGACTTCCCAAACGCTTGCATCGCCCCCTGAATCGCTTTATACAGCTGTTGAAACCCCTCTTTCGACTGGAAGATCGGGAACGATTTGCGAAGCACGCGCCCCCGGTCATCCACGAAGCAGGCGTAGTGGGTTCGTTTCGCGATATCAATACCCACGACAAGCGTTTGTTCGGTGACTTGATCAATTTTATAGTTTTGTGTACAATTCATCTGAAGTCCTCCTTGGTATGGTGAGAGATGTGGTTGACACCCCTGCATCATACCAAGAGGGCTTTTTTTGATCAAGTCCCCGGAAAAGCTCCTAACGGGAATGCTCCCTTGAGGGAAGCACGCAGGATAGAATGCTTGAACAAAGGCTGCTGCACCAGCTGTTTTTGAGAACGAAGCAGGGAGGAAGACCGATGCGCGTCTTGTATGAACGCTGTTGCGGATTGGACGTGCATAAGCAATCGATTACGGCTTGCGCCCTTACCCCTGAAGGAAAAGAGATTCGCACGTTTGGTACGCTGACCGACGATCTCGAGGAGTTGGTGGATTGGCTGAAAGAAAAAAAGGTGACGCACGTTGCCATGGAGTCGACGGGCGTATATTGGAAGCCAGTGTATAATCTCCTCGAAGCAGAGCCGATCGAAGTGCTTGTCGTCAATGCCCAACACATCAAAGCGGTTCCCGGGCGAAAGACCGATGTCAAAGATGCCGAATGGATCGCGGACTTGCTTCGCCATGGATTGCTAAAAGGGAGTTACATCCCTCATCGGGCTCAGCGGGAGCTCCGGGAACTGGTCCGTTATCGGCGCAGTTTGATCGAGGAACGGGCACGGGAGCTCAACCGCATCCAAAAAGTGCTGGAAGGAGCCAATATCAAGCTTTCTTCGGTCGTATCCGACATCAACGGGATGTCGGCCCGGCTCATCATTCGCGCCCTTATCGAAGGAAAGGACGATCCGGCGGCCCTCGCCCAGCTCGCCAAAGGGCGGCTGAAACAAAAAACGGAAGAGCTCCGGCGCGCGTTGAAAGGAGTGATGGGGCCGCATCAACGCATGATGCTGGCCGAGCAATGGCGTCATGTGGAGTATTTAGATGAAGCGATTGCCCGGTTGGATCGGGAAATCGAGGAACGAACGAGCCCTTTTCATGAAGCGCTGGAGCTCATCGATACGATCCCGGGAGTGGGGCGGCAAAGCGCGGAACAAATTGTAGCGGAAATCGGGACGGATATGAGCCGGTTCCCTACCGCCGCGCACTTGGCCTCATGGGCCGGAATGGCTCCCGGGAATCATGAGAGTGCAGGGAAACGGTTGTCAGGTCGAACGAGGAAAGGGAACAAGAAGCTGAGGTCGTGCCTCGTGGAATGCGCCCGTGCCGCCGCCCGAACGAAGAACACGTACCTATCGGCCAAGTATCATCGGATCGCCAAACGAAGAGGAGCGAATCGAGCGAGTGTCGCGGTCGGGAGAACGATTTTAGAAATGATCTATTACATCTTAACTCGAAAGGAACCGTATAGAGAGTTGGGAGCCGACTACTGGGATCGGCAGCGAGAAGCGAGCATCGTGCGTCAAACGGTGAAACGATTAGAGGGGTTAGGGTACGAAGTGAAACTGGAAAAAACGAGTGCATAGCACTTATTAACCATATATATACTGAAATACCTTCCTTTGGAATCCGATTCCGAAGGCTAGGTGGGCTCCGTTTTTTTGTCTTAAATGGTGTTTTCAGGATAGATGCAACAAAGAAGTTTAACATATCCTTGACAGAAAAGTGGTTTGCCCATTTTTGACTGTCGAAGGCAAGCCTATGGCTTGCCTCCGTCACGCTAAAGCGTGACGGAAGACCGAACAACCACCCGCTTCACAGATCCATACATGGGTCTGAAAGCGACGTTGTTCGGTCGCCCGACAGTCGATCCAATCGCTCTGTAAAAACTACAAATGTTAAAGATTCAAATTGCACCTATATAGTTCCCTATTCATTCCAAATCCATTTCAGAGAAACCCTACCCCCATTATATTACACAAAATTCTTGACGGTACCTAGCAATTTCCTATAAACTCTTTCATACGATAAATAAAGCTCACTTTACATATCGGTTTTTAATCATTAGAGTAATTTTACGTGTCAGGAGGGATTGACGATGAATGTTTACCTAATCATTTTCAACGTTGCTATATTGCTATTATTGATTGGTGTTCTGGCCTATATGCAAAAGAAACACGTTTCCTTCTCCAAACGGGTATTTACTGCTCTTGGACTCGGAATCGCCTTTGGGTTCGCATTGCAGGCAGTGTATGGGGCTGGTTCCGCTATCGTCCAGCAGTCCACCCAATGGTTTGACATTGTCGGCACAGGCTATGTAAAACTGTTGCAAATGATTGTTATGCCATTAGTTTTCATTTCTATCGTTATGGCGTTTACCAAACTTTCTATATCTAATAATTTAGGAAAAATCGCCACGCTCATTATTGGGCTATTATTGGGCACTACGGCGATATCTGCTTCTATCGGCATCATGGCCTCATTAGGCTTTCAATTAGAGGCGGTGGACATTCCTTCGGGAGAGGCGGAACAGATACGTGGGCAGGAGTTAGAACAAAAATATGAACAAATTCAAAACCTGTCTTTCCCACAAAAAATAATCGAGCTGCTTCCGGCAAATCCATTTTTAGATTTCACGGGACAGCGCAGCACATCCACCATAGCGGTTGTTATTTTCGCCGCCTTTGTCGGCATTGCTTATTTAGGAGTTGCTAAAAAACAGCCTGAACAGGCGGAAATGTTCAAAAAAATAGTAGATTCCCTGTACGCGATCGTCATGCGCATCGTCACGCTAGTGCTGCGTCTAACGCCTTACGGAATTTTAGCCATTATGTCCCGAGTGACTGCGACAAGCGATATCAACTCTATTGCAAAACTAGGAAAATTCGTCGTGGCTTCCTATATTGCACTTTTCGTTATGTTTGCCGTTCATTTGCTAATTTTAGCGTTGTCCGGACTAAACCCTATTACTTACGTAAAAAAAGTGCTGCCGGTACTGTCGTTTGCATTCACTTCTCGTTCAAGCGCGGCCACTCTTCCATTGAATGTTAAAGCACAAACAACCGCGCTTGGCGTTCCCGAAGGCATCGCCAACTTTGCCGGCTCATTTGGGCTGTCAATTGGGCAAAATGGCTGTGCCGGCATTTATCCTGCCATGCTTGCAGTGATGATCGCGCCAACCGTTAACATCGATCCAACTTCTCTTTCCTTTATTTTGACGCTTATTCTAGTCGTCACCATCAGTTCGTTTGGGGTTGCAGGCGTTGGCGGCGGTGCTACGTTTGCGGCGATTCTAGTGTTATCGACCATGAATCTGCCAGTAGCATTAGCAGGATTGCTCATTTCCGTAGAGCCGCTGATTGACATGGGAAGAACTGCCTTGAATGTCAGCGGAAGCATGACCGCCGGTGTCGTCACCAGCCGCATCACTAAAGAATTGGATTTAAATATCTATAACGGAGAAACGCAAAAACTAGAAGCATAGGGCTTGGATATGTCTTGCACTTTCCCGCCCACGCCAAAACATCCGGCTGCACTTGTGCGGTAAATGAAAGAAGAGAGCCTAAACATTATGAGTACCTGTCAAGCAGACACGCATAAAAAAATTACGGCATGGGTTCAGTATCCAACAGAACCCATGCCGTATTCATTTGTGCTTCTTCAACAATTTGCAGCGAAACGGAAACATGTCATGGCACCACAGATTATAGAAAAAATTCTGTTCTTCGACGGGAGTAAGAAATCGTTCACATTTTTAAATTCCATCCTGTATAAACACCCGCTAAAAATATTGTCGTAATCACAATAAAATGGAAGACAACCCATCCCCATCTTCCATAGCGAAAAGATTTAGATTGTATCGGTTTTCTTGAATGAGTTGGAACAATTTTTCCACCAATCCACTCAAAAAGAAGCAAATAAATCCACCACCATGTATAAGAGTCCCAAGCATCCCAGTTTTCTTTGTAATCCATTATCTTAACTGGGGGAATAACACGAAAATTTCTAAAAGCATCGCGATATGAACCATCCCCCAGTAAAAGGGGATCTTCCATCCCCATTTAGACGGACTATATCTCACTCCGAAAAGAACATAAAAAGGAATGACCGTAAACATTTCAATGATAGGTATCGGTGACATAGGGATAAGTCTAGCCGGAAAAGAGTAAAATCCGATAGAAACAAATACAAAACAAAGGAAAGCTCCCGTCAAACCGCTTATAAAATAGACTGTAGATGAGCAATTTTCATAACAATAATTACCATGTAAAAAGAAACAAACAGGGTACCCCTTATGCCACATGGAGCTGTTTTTTCACGGTATCAATGGGAATATTTTGTTTCGCTGCACAGTAAATGAACTCCACGAGGCTATGTCCTTTTCTCTTGCGCAAGAGATCGAGCCCATCAGAAAAATCGCTGTTCGACTCGAATAGGCTGTACACGTAAGCAAGCTGCACCAAGATCCAGTAGCGTTTCACCGCCCGAACCTGACGAACACGGTACCCATCGAGCTTCAGCTGGTCTTTCGCTTGTCGAAAAAAGCATTCGATCGACCAACGCTGGGCATAGTAGCGCAAGATCTCTTCATCGTTTAGCTCCCGGTCGGTGCTCAAGACGCAGTGAAGATGTTCCGATGTCATCGGCTGATTGGCTTTCCAAGCGAGCAGCACCACCGCATGGTCGAGACCGTTGAGCGCTCCTTCGTAACGATAGACGCGATAATGCTCTTCTCCCACCGTGACGAGGTGAGTGTCATTCGGTTCGATGGAGCGGGCCAACTGCTTCGCTTGGACGGCAACGCCGTTCGGATAGAGAATCCGGTTCGTCTTGAGCATCGCGATGACGTGGAATCCTTTTTTCAGACAAGCCGTACATCCAACGAAGAAAGCATCTCGATCGCGAGTTCCCCTTTGCTTTTTCCCGCCGTCTTGTCGTAGAGGCGGAAGGAAAAGGGAAACGCCTGGGTTGCAGTATGAACCATGAACCAAACAAGAGAATGGCCCCAAATCGATTTTTTCTCTGAGTGAGAGTAGTGCCAATCACATCCCTGAATCGCGTGTGTTGCCCGTGACGAAGGCTTGGTTTTTTGGCAAATC